>JAUWIB010000061.1 GCA_030605565.1 bacterium | reverse complement strand
GTCATGAGCTACATTGACCAACACAACAGCGATCCGAAACCGTTCATCTGGAGAAAAACCGCGGAAGAGATCATCGACAAGGTCGGCCGGGCGAGGCTCGCCCTGGATAATGCCCCAACAGGATGAATCACACCACTAGCTTATTGAGGCCCGCGGCTTAAGACCCCAGATCTGGAAACCCGACGGCTCCCCCGTCCGTTGGCGCAGGATTTCCTGTTAACCACGTCACCGCCAGCATTGCCGCTAGTTGACCATTTCCCTATAAACTCCGCACAAAATCCCAAAGCGCCCATTCTTATGCGAGCACTACGCAGTGCTTTGTCGGGATAGAGGTACGCCCAACAGTCGCACAAAACCGGAAAGTGTCATGACCAGGAATGCTTTTTCCGCAAAACGAACCCATTTTGCCGCCCCTCAAGACCCACTTGCCTCACACCTCGGCCCCCGGGCACAGCTTGTTCACCGCACATTCCCCGCACTGCGGTCGGCGGGCGATGCAGACCGCGCGGCCATGAGAAATCAGCAGATGCGAGTAGATGATCCAGTCGGCCTTGGGGATGATCCTGACCAGGTCGCGTTCGATTTTGACCGGGTCTTTCTGAAAAGTGAGTTTCAGCAGTCGGCTGATGCGCCCCACGTGCGTGTCGACCACGATCCCCTCAGCCATTCCAAACCCGGCGCCAAGAATCACCGAGGCGGTCTTACGACCCACCCCGGCCAGTTTGACAAGTTCGTCGAGGGTGCGAGGTATCTCGCCGTTGTACAGCTCAAGAAGTTGCTCAGCCGATTTCTTGATCGATTTGGCTTTGTTGTTGTGAAAACCAGTGGCAAAGACGTCCTGACCAAGTTCCTTCAGGTCGGCGTTGGCGTAAGCCTCAATCGAACGATATTGTTTGAAGAGAGATTTGGTCACTATATTGACCCGCTCGTCGGTGCACTGGGCGGAGAGAATCGTGGCCACCATCAGTTGGTGCTTGTTCTTGAAATCGAGCGTGCAGCGGGCGTCGGGATACTGCTTCTTGAGAAGCGCAATGATCCTGCGAACGCGCGCGAGTTTGTCGGCGGTTTTCTCTCTCGGCATAGAACCCTTAGTCACACGACAGCATCACGACCCTATCCCAGTCGTTGTAGTCTTTCATCACGACAATCGAGCGAAAACGCTCATCAGTCTCGGTCATCTTAACCACCTTGTCGCCCTGGTCATATCCGATCTCAAACAGAATGCGTCCGGAAGGCGCCAGGAATTGGGGTGCGTCGCGAAGAATTACTCTGACAGCATCCAGACCATCGTCACCGGACAACAGCGAAATCGTGGGGTCGGCCTTCACTTCGGGCGGCAACGCACCGTATTCCCAGTTGGCGATATAGGGCGGGTTGGAGAGGATGAGATCGTAGCGCTCGTTTGGCTTTACTGCGGCAAAGAAATCCGACTGTCTGAACTCGATTTTGTCGACCGCGCCCAGTTCGGTTGCGTTGGTGCGCGCCATTTCGATAGCCTCCTCGGAGATGTCCAGCGCGACTACTCTGCACTCCGGCAACTCAAGGGCCATAGTGACCGAGATCACGCCGGAGCCGATACCAACATCGAGCACGCGAGCGTGTTCTATGCTGTGCTGTTGAATATATCTAATCGCGGTTTCGCACAGGAGTTCGGTTTCGGGGGTGGGCACCATCACCGCCGGCGAGACGCGGAATCGTCGTCCATAAAACCATGATTCTCCAAGGATATACTGCAACGGCTCACGGGTAAGACGACGCTCGATGATCTTGTCGAGGCGCTGTTTCACGTCGTTGGTCAGGATCTCCCAACCGTGCAGATAGATATCGAGCCGCTCGCAATCCAGTAGATGACACAGGATAGTCTCGATCTCACCTGTGGCCCGTTCGACACCGGCGGCGGTGAGAAGCCGCGCCTTGTCCGAGATGAATTTTTGGATCCGTTCGGTCACGATTTGGCGCGTCGCACCGGACGCGATTGTTGCCCCCTCGATTTGAGACGGCTGAGCAGTCCGGCAAGATAAAGTAGCGCCACTAAACCGATGAAACTATAGCAAACTGTTTTGGTCAGGCCGACACTGAACTGAATCGAGTGCGGGATCACATAGATCGCCACCATCAGCCCAAAAGCACCCACGCCAAACCTGCCCAGGGCTTTGGGTGAGTAGAGGTGGCGGCCCGGTGGTCCTTTGCGCAGAGATCCCACCGTGGCCAGAGTCAGAAACAGCAGGTATACAAACAGCAACTGGGTTTTGTTATCGGTGGCGTCGGTGCCGAACGGCACACCTTCCCAGATAGTGCCGAAAGCGTAGTAGTTCATGGCAAAACCCCACGGGTAGCCACCCAGGAAGGTGGCTACCACCGACAGGAATATATAAAACGCCAGCGGATGCGCATCGGTGTCGCCGGACAGAAGTTTGAACGAGTACAGAAAGGCCATGACAACACAGAACACGGTGACGAACATAAAGAAAATGTGCGGACCGATAATGTATGTGGGAACCTCTCCGATGAATTTGAAAACGAACGGCTTGCCGTCGTCGCTGGTGAAAGAAGCCCTCAGACCGCCGGTAGCATCACGAATCTCACAGTAATAGTAGAACCTATCTCCGCGCGCCAGCGTGGAGAACTCCGTGAAGTACTCTCCGGTCGCGGAATCCTCCACCAACAAGGGCACGGCACCGTATTTGTGCAGCGGCGTGGTTTCATCCTGGCCGAACTTGCTCTGGCGAAACGTCGGTTTGACGCCGGGTTCCATCTCGCCGGTTATCTTGAGACGGATGGTCTCCATACCGTGCTCCAGTCCCTTGGGCACGGTCATCATCTCGAAAGTATAGCCGTTTTCGGTGTGGGTAACGAATTCCGGACGGCCGCGCGAGGTGTTGCGCGCGACATACAGCAGAGCCGCCGTCAGTACCACGGCGACGATTATTCTCATAATCTTCATTGATACCCCGACCTATCCCTGGGTTTCAAGTTGCAGTCTTTTCTCCTGATCGTGGCTGCGCAACGGTTCGATCAACAGGTCAACGTCGCCGGAGAGCACTTGCTCAAGTTTGTAGGCAGTGAAATTGATCCGGTGATCGGTCACGCGCGACTGCGGAAAGTTGTAGGTGCGAATCTTGGCCGAACGATCACCGGAGGAAACCATGAAGCGACGTTCGGCTGAGATCCTGGCCTGCTGTTCGGACAGTATTTGATCGTACAGTCGTGCCCGCAGAACTTTCATGGCCTTGTTGCGGTTTTTCAGTTGGGATTTTTCGTCCTGGCAGGTAACCACCAGACCGGTCGGAAGATGCGTAATGCGAACGGCAGAGTCGGTAGTGTTGACCGACTGGCCGCCGGGTCCGGAAGAGCGGTACACGTCGACCTTGATTTCGTTTTCCTTGATGACGATATCGACTTCCTCCGCCTCGGGAAAAACCGCCACGGTAACAGCCGAGGTATGTATGCGACCCTGAGTTTCCGTCGACGGCACCCGCTGCACGCGATGCACACCCGACTCGTATTTCATGTGACCGTAGACCTCGTCACCGCCCAGGGAGAAAATGATCTCCTTGAATCCGCCCACTTCCGAAACATGAGAGTTCATTACCTCGAGCTTCCAACCCTGCTTGTCGGCGAAACGCTGGTACATGCGATAGAGATCGGCGGCAAACAGCCCGGCTTCATCACCGCCGGTTCCGGCTCTGATTTCGATCACAGCCGACTTGTTGTCGCTTGGGTCGCGCGGTAACAGTTTCAGCCGGAATTCCTGTTCCAGTTCGCGAACTTCCGGTTGCCCGGCCTCCAACTCTTCCTTGGCCATGGCGACTAACTCTTCATCGTCACTGCCGGCCACAATCTCACGAGCTTCGTCAACAGCAAGGCGCAACTCTCGATAGCGGCGGGCGACTTCGAGAATCGATACCAACTGACGGCGTTCCCGATTAAGGCTGATGAGCTTTTTCTGATCGGACAGATTCTCCGGCTGGATCATCTGCTCGTCGATAGCTTTCAGTTTTGCTTCCAGTTTGTCAACGATCTCAAGCATATACTTTTATACCTAGCTTAGTCTGATAAGGGTAAGGGATGCCATAGAAAACGGCAAGAAGATAAAGTGGGCAGCTAAGGTACAGCTACCCGCTCCGAACTGAGTTTCGACTCGGTGATGCCGAGCGAAGCCTCCAGCGCTACAATGGCTACCTCAAGTTGATCCAACGATGGTTCCTGGGTGGTAATCTTCTGTAACCACAAACCCGGCTTTATGATGATTTTGGTAATGGCGTGATCACGTGTCTTGCCGGAGAGTTTCAGGAGCTCATAGGAACTGCCGGCCACTAACGGCAATAGAGAGAAATGAAGCCCAAATCGCGTCAGCAATGTCGGTGGATAACCGGTCTTGAGAGCGTAGATCGTATCGGAGACGGCATAGATAAAAATCGCCAGTAACGCCACGATAAGAATAAACGATGTCCCGCAGCGAGGATGAAAACGCGGGTGACGAGCGGCCCGCTCCGGCAACAGGTCGTCCCCCATCTCGTAAGTGAAGATCGACTTGTGCTCGGCGCCGTGGTACTGAAAGATACGCCTGAACTCGCCGAAAAACGAAATCCCCCAAATATACAGAACGAACATCGTCAGCCGTATCCCTCCGGCCAGCAGGTTGAACCCCACCGCGTTCTTGTCGATGTGAAACAGGTTCGAGATAGCCAACGGGACGAAGAAGAAAATGAAGATACCAAGGCCAAGAGCAAAAGCGACTGTCAGGCCCAACATCAGGCTGTTGGACTTTCGTTCTTTGGGATCGACGGTATCACCATTTTCCTCGGCGTCCAGTTTTTCCTGTTCCTTGATGGCGATATCGGCTGAGAAATTGAGCGTCTTGATACCCAGCACTAACATTTCCACGAACGTCACGGCGCCCCGGAGGATCGGAAGATTCAGCAGCTTGTGCCTTTTGGACATTGAGACGTAGTTCTCCGTCTTGACCAGGATCCGGCCGTCCGGTACCCGCACGGCGGTAGCCACGCGCTCAGGCGAGCGCATCATGACACCCTCAATAACTGCCTGTCCACCGACATTAAGATCCGGCATCGGAAATCTCCAACTTGCTATGCAGCCTCTGGGTCCTTACTCACAAAGAACAGAACAGGCGGCGCCTCAAATAGAATACGCACCGCCCAGTCACATCTGTCGCCCAAATCCCAGCTATTGCGGATTTTGCAGTTTGGCGTACTTACGACGAAACCGCTCCACGCGCCCGGCCGTATCCACCAGTTTCTGCTTACCGGTAAAGAAGGGATGGCAGTTGGAGCAGATTTCCACATTAATAGACTTCCTGGTCGAATGAGTGGGGAAACTGTTCCCGCAGGCACAGGTAACCGTCACCTCATGGTACTCAGGATGAATCTTCGGTTTCAATTCAGTTTACCTCGACTTTCAAATCTAAAGCCACACATAGGTTTCCAATCGACAGGAAACTGCGGCCCAATATATCAAATATTTCGGTTTTGGCAAGGTGATAATTCACTGGACTTTCCCCGAGAAATCCAAGGGATCAAACAACAACCGTAGGTCGAAACCCCTGTGGTTTCGACATCGGCGAAGCCGATTCCCTACCCTCCGTATTCTCCGTCGAATTGTTGTGGGTTACGTGGGTTAGAAAATAGAGGTTCCCCTTTAGAAATTATCGGCGGATGTTGGTCAAGCAGGATGATAGTGAGGGTATCTTTCAAATGCGAGCCGGAATGTCGAAACCCGCCTTCAGCGGTCCTTCGGACCAGGGGTTTCGACCTACAGGACTGAAGATTCGGCCATCACAAAGCTACAGTCTATTTGCTTCCCAGCACCACCGACCAGTAGCAGACGCCATAGGTGAGGCGCTCGATCCGAAAACGATCTGCAAAGAGCGTGCGGAGTTGGGGCTCATCGAAGTAGTTCTTCAGAATCAGATACTCCCGGCCGGAGTCAAGCCGTCTCGCGATCAGGTTGTTGCCGTGCGCGTCGGTGCCGACTGAGTTGTGTGTCAGTCCCTCGGCGGGCAGGTTGTTGTCAATCATCCAAACTACACCGTGTGGTGCCGATAACTCTTCAATAGTGTCAAAAAGTCGATCATAGTCCTGCAACGGGTGATGCGAAAACCAGAAACCAAGCGCAACCACATCGAAGCCATGGCCGACCAAAGGCACCTGATTCAAGTCTGCTTGGACGAAATCGACCGGACAGCCATAACTCTTGCGCCGCGCCTCCCGGATCATCTCAGGCGAGATATCGGCGGCCACAATGCCGGCAGCCGTCTGAGACATTCTCTGAAGCCAATAGCCGGTGCCACACGCGAGATCGAGCACTGTCTTGCCCACGACAAGCTGCTGCAAGCGGTCCGCCTCAGCCGCCAGTTCAGCCCGACGTTGCGGCGCGTCACGGTAGTAAATCTGCTCATATTCAGGCGCGCGGTTGCGATAGTATTTCAGAAGTTCGGAATCATTGCGGGACATGGTATCCTGCTCGTTCAAACGCCCGGTGAAAGGTCGTTGCTGCTCTCTTCGCGGGAGTCGAGAATTTTCTGCGCCAATTGTTTTCCCAGTTCGTCGGCCTGCTGCAAAATGTTGGAATCGTCAGCCGCCGTTCCTGCTTTGGTGAAGTCACTGGAGCGATAGATGAGCATCCCCTCGTTGACTACATTGACCCATTTGAAAAACCCGGCGATCACTCTTCGCGCTCCCTCGAACCAACCCCGCTCGCCACCCACTATAACCATCGCCCCCGGCCGGGAGCGATTCAGCCGGCGGACGAAGTGATGTTGAGGGTCGACATTTTCGTAGTCGGGCGGACGAAAGCAGTTGCAGCGATCGATGAACATCTTGGCCTGGGCACTCACCGAGTCGAAATAAACCGGCGAGCCTAACAGCAGGCAATCGCATTCAACTAGCGCCTGGTACACCGACGTCAGATCATCGTCAAAAAGACAATACTCCGGCACGGGTGATTCGCCGCACGCCTGACAGGGAATGTAGGTCAGGTCGTTGAGACGAATCGTTGTCTTTTGTACTCGACCTTCTCCACTCAGTGTCACGACCACGGCATCAGCAATCCGATTGAGTATGAAGTCGGTTGAGGAACCCTCGACCGGTGAACCTGACAGCGCAAGCAGCTTAATCAAGCTCGACCTCTTCGAGCTTCTCAAGCTGGGCGTAGAGTCCAAGCAACTCTTCTTCAATTTCCTTCTTGCGAACGGTCGCAGTGTTGAGGCGTTCCCAGTCCTCCGGTGCGATCTCGTTCTCGATAGTGCGATGAAGATTCTCCAATTCGCTCTCATGGTCGGCTATCTCATCGCGAGTTGTCTGGAGCGCCTTCTTGTGGCGTCCGCGCTGCTTTGACTTTTCCTTGAAAGCCAGGTAGGCCTCTTTGGATTTCACCGGCCGCGCCGTCGGGGTCTGTTCGTTAGTCTCAGTTTTCTCTCGGAAGTCTGCATAGTTGCCGTCGTACATGGTGGCGGCGCCGTCCTTGAGGTACAGAACCCGTCCCACCACGCGATTGAGGAAATAGCGATCGTGGCTAACGATCAGGCAACTGCCGTCGTACTCAATCAGGGCTTCTTCCAAACGCTCGCGCGAATCCATGTCGAGATGATTGGTCGGCTCATCGAAGATGATGAAATTGGCCGGATGGTACAACAGTCGCGCCAGTGACAGTTTGGTCTTTTCACCGCCTGACAGGCTGGAGACCAGTTTGAACGGATCCTCATCGGAAAACCCGAAGCGGGCCAGGTAGGAACGAATCTTTCCAACCACAGCCTGGGGGTCCATCTCCCACAGCGAGTCCAGAACGGTCGACTCGGGATTGAGGTCGGACAACTCCTGATCGAAATAGGCCACCTCAGTCTGATGGCCCAGGCAAATCTCTCCTCTGGCCGGCGCCAACTGCCCCACCAGCGTCTTCAAGAGGGTGGACTTGCCGGAACCGTTGCGACCGATAATGCCAACCTTGTCGCCGCGGTAAACATCGAAGGACAGACCGCGAACCACCACATCGTTGCCGTAACCCAGCGACAGATCACTCACGGCCAGAATATGCGCCCATGACCGGCCGGATGAGGTCATGTCGATCCGGGCTGACTTGCCGTCGGAGCGTAACGGCGCCAGCCTCTTGATGCGGCCGAGGTATTTGAGTTTTGATTGCGCCTGTTTGGTTTTCTGTCCGGCCATGTTGCGCCGCACGAACTCCTCCAGCCGTTTGATCTCGGCCTGTTGGTGACGATAGAGGTGTTCGTGCTGCGTCCGTCGGGCGGCTCTTTCGGTTAGATACTTTTCCAGGCCGCCACTGTAGAATTCCAGCTTGCCGAAGCGCAACTCCCAAATCTCTACGGTGGCCGCAGCCAGGAACGAACGATCATGCGACACGACTATGAAGCTGCGATCGGTCGCTTGTAGGTATTCCTCCAACCAGCGAGTGGATTCGATATCGAGATGGTTGGTCGGCTCATCGAGAAGCATCAGATTCCCTTTTCCCGCCAACGCCCGCGCCAACCCGGCCCGGTTGCGCTCACCGCCGGAAAAGTATTTGATCAGGTCCCTGTGCCGCGCCGGTTCAAACCCCAGTCCGTGAAGAATGGTCTCGACCTCGTGTTCGAAACTGAACCCACCCTCCTGCTCGAACTTCTGCTGCAACTCACCCAGTTGATTCAAGCGCTCGATATCTTCCGGTTGATGTTGCAGGTGATGTTCCAATGCCGCGATCTCGGTATGCATCGCGGCCAGTTCGTCACGCGCCGAAGCGACATACTCAAAAAGCGTTTTCTCATCGTAAGCGGTGAGGTCCTGTTCGATGTAATCAATGCGACATTGTTTGGAACGATGCACCGCTCCCCGGTCGAGTCCCATCCGTCCGGCAATGATCTCAAACAGCGTGGTCTTGCCGCACCCATTCTTGCCCACAAGGCCGATACGGTGGTTGGCTTTGATAGTGAAGGATACGTCGTCGAGAATTACCTGATCGTTGAACTTGCGGGAGATTCTCTCTGCCGCCACCAGCGTCATGGCGACTCCTCGGAACCGACGCCGCGGGCCAGAAGCATTTCGATCAGCAACAAGATGGCGGCGAGCCACAGAAACAGCGACCAGAGTTCCTTGCCAAAACGCAACTCGGAGATTACAGTCATCAGGTCGGCAGTCGTCGGTACGAGATGATGTTCAGCGGCGCCGAGCGCGGAGACCATTTGATCGACATCAACTACCGCCAGGTCGGCTTCAACGGGACTCAGGTTCAGGGCGAAGCGATCGACTTCCTGACCAAGATAAGTTGTATGATAGATACCCGGCTGGTCCGCCGCATCGGGGTGGTACAGGAGCCGATCACCTTCTTCCTGGGGTGGCACGATGTAAACACTGCTGTCGGGCCCCCGCAACTGCAAGGGAGCACGAAGTGAACCTCGTATGTTCACACTGCGGGCAATATTCTGACCGACGAAAAGTTCGAGATCGACGCTGCTCAGATCGGACGCCAGGTACTCCGCCACCCGTGAAACGAAAGGCACAAAAAAAGCATGGCCGGTGAGGTCGGAGTACTCAGGCGACATCGGCCCGGTGAAAGTCAGGACGCGACCACGTCCGTAACGATGCTCGACCAGCGCCGGTCGGTCGCCGGAGAAACGCATCAGCACCCGGCTATCCGACAACAAACTCAACCGGGGCAGGGTGTAGAACTTCACCAGGGGAGGTTTGCCGTCTTCAAAATCAAAGACGGAAAAAATCGGATGTTCCAGATCGACGGAACTGAACGTATAGTAACCGGCTTTGCTGACTGATGTCTTGATCGGTTCTTTAATGACCACTCCGGTCGTGACGGACCATTGACGATTGAACGTTTCGGTGTCGGTCTCTGAACCGTAGATCACGAACAGAGCCTTGCCCCGATCGACGAACGACCATAAGCGTTCGACATAGCTGTCACTCAGTGCGCCGACACCCGCAAGCATGACTACATCGTAGTCCCGGAAGTTCACACCGGAGAGCTGCTCAGGGTCGGCCTCCTTGACCGACCAATACTGGTTGACACTCGGCGCCGGGGTCAGAGCCAACGACACGAAGCGCGAGGTCTGGTCACCACGGATAATAAGGACGTTGAAACGATCGGGAATATGCAGACTGAAGTAGAAACGATTGTCGGCGGCAAAGCGGTCATCGGAGAGTTCTATCCATCCGGAATGAAACCCGGTGTGGGATACGGATCGGGTGAAGCGCACCGCTGTCTCTCCACTGGCGGCCACGCGCACGTCGGTCTGCGCCACCCGGTTGCCGTCGAAAAAGAGTGAGGCAATCAGGTCGTCTCGATCGGTCGCGCCGTAGTTCCTAACGGTAGCCGTCAGGTCAAAATCATGCCCCGGCATCAGCAACTGACCGCCGAAGTCGATTCCGGTGATGCCGCAGTTGTCGATTTCCTCCAGTGGCAGTTCCACCAGGCAGATGCGGGCGTCACTTTCGGCAAGAACCATCCGATCCGGCAGGTTGCGGCGCTGGCGGTCGGTGACCAGGTAGATTTCCCGGTTAAGATTGTCGGAGCGTTCGAGAAGGGTCAACGCCTTATCCAAGCCACTCTGTAAATCAGCCGAGGATGAACCAGGACGCAGTCTGCTCAGAAGGTCGCCGGCTGTTGCTGTCGAAGCAAAGTCGACGGCTTCATCGCCCCCGGCGGTCGCATCCAGAGGTAACAGGGCTATCTGGTCGGCCTCGCCGAATGTGGCCAGCAACTGCTCGGTGCGCTTGCGGGCCAGTTCGAACAGGTCACCATCGGCCACGTACCGATTCATCGACGCCGAGTTATCAAACAAAACCACCGCCGACACCGCCGCGTGTGAGCCGAGACCACCCTCTTTCATGGTTGGACGGGCAAAGGCCAGGACCACCGCCAGAATGATCAGCATCCTGAGAATCAACAGCAGCAGTTGACGAATCTTGAGTCGGCGCACCTGACGTCGCTGCATCGCTTTCAGGTGCTTGAGCGAAGAGAACTCGATTATCTTCACCCGCCGCTTTGAAAACAGGTGAATAATCAGCGGTATCAGAGTGGCCGCGGCGGCTATGAGAACAGTCGAGTTAAGGAAGTTGAACATCGTGCGGCGCTATTGAGTGTACGGTGTCTGAAAGTATGTTTGCGCCTCGCGCTGGTGGTAGTCAGCCGACGGCAAGGCCAGGACTTCCGAATAATGATCGATAGCCGCGTGGCGCTCGTTGGTTACATCGGCCAGCTTCCCCAGCCAGAGATGCATCATCCCGAGATAGAACGGTCGCGACTCAAGAAACAGAGCGCCTTCAAGGTATCCGCGCGCCTCACTGTACCGGTTCATACCCAGGTAGCTCATGCCCAGCCACAGATGGACGGACGGCGATGGGGTTCCGGACTGAAGAGACATTTCAAGTCCTCGTATAGCCTGGGCGTAGTACTGCGCGGCCAACTCCCGATCTTTCTCATCGGCGGAACGGCGCAGGATATCGGCCAGCATAACCATGGCGCCGGCGTGGGGCCCACCTTTGGAGGGTTGGTTGATGATTTGTGCCAGATGTTCTGCAGCCGTTTCTTCATCACCCCTGTGGAGATAATTCATGGCGAGGTTGAAGCGTATACTTTGACTGGTGGAGTCCAGACCGAAGGCTGTCGAGATATCCTTATAGGCTTCATCGTACAAGCCGTTCATCATTCGGTAGGTACCCAGAGTCATCCAGTACGAGGCAGAACTGCTTTCCAGTTGCACCAATGCCTGCTGCGCGTCGGTGGCGCCATAGTAGTCGCCGTTGAATAAGCAAGCTCTCTTAAGCAGCGACAGGTGCCTGACCGAGTCCTGATGCGTCTTTGATAATTCCACCGCCGTCCGGCTGTAGCGCAGCATCAACTTGTAGTTGAACATGGCCTCGGCCAACTCGGCATAGAAGACCAGACCCTCCGGATCGATAACGCTGGTGTCTACATAAGTCCGCCAGCCTTGTTCCAGTTCATCAATAGAGCGACTGTACTGCTCCTCGATCTTGTCCTGCAGATTCAGGTCATCCGCCGCCACGTACAGCTTCTTGAACTCCGTCCAGCCAAACTCGTTGACCAGATACATCACGAAGGTAGCGGCGGTGCGATCGGCCAGATACGGATCGGCCGTATAGTATCGATAGGTATCCAGAAACTCCACCAGCGGAGTGGTCTCGCCGTCGGACATGATCTCCTTCATGTCATAGAGCGCAAACGACATGTAGTTGGCCAGTCCCTCCGAAAGAAAGGGAGGCGCGTAACCATAGTTGCGCAGCACCGCTGTGTGCGCCAACAGAAACGGATCGGCGGTGTTAAGCGCTTTGGTGAAGATGGCATGAGCCGCAGCTCTGGTGGGATCGACCGCCGTGCCGAATCGTTTATCCCAGATAACGGACGGCAGGTAGCAGGGGCACAGGTATACATCGTACTTGCCGGGGAGGCTGAAGTTGTAGAGCGTTTGGATACGGCGGTAATGCTCTTCCATGATCCCGCGCACGGCGCCCCAGTAGAAATCGCCAAGAGAATTGGGTAGATAATTTATATCGAGGTGCGCCGATGGATTCTTGGTAAACGTTCCGGCGCGGCGGTGGCTGAAGGAGCACATCGAGGTATCGATCTGAACCATTCGCAACGGCGTAAACTCAAACGTGAATCGTGATGTACCTTTGCCCTCGATATCCCTGATGCGTGCCGGCAGGCCGTACTCGACCCGAAAACTTCGCGAGTAGGTGTTGGCTCTGGGACCAAGCGTAATGATGTGTACGGTGAATTCGCACCCGCTGCTGTCAGTCGCCTTGAGGTCGATATCAACCGAGAACGTCAGCAGGAATCCGGATGCAGGTATCCCTGCCACGAAGGCACTGGTGTCGGCAAACAGCAGGTGTTCGTACGAGGAGTCCGGGTCGTTCTGGTAAATGGTGATAGCGCCGTCAATACCATCCTCCGACCAGGTCGGTGAGCCGGTCAGTAGTACGATGAAAAGAAATGGAAAGAGTTTTTTCATTATTCCTTATACCTGAGCCAATGACAAAAGCCGATCAGGGATCGGCCGTTTCGATCTTATTCGTCGGCCGGCGCCAAACAACCGTCCTTAAGGATCGGCAGAACCGGCATGGTATCACAAGCGGCGGCGGCCGTAACGTCGGTCTCGAATCCTAACCGGCTCAAGAACCGGGCGTGCTCACCCTGAGCGATAGTCTGCCGCAGAGCCGTCTTGTTACTCCGATACAGAAGCAAAGCCAGCGATCCGGCGTCGTTGACGGTCAGCTTGATCTTGCTCTTCGTCGCCAAAAGATGCATGAGCATGCCGCCGCAGATAGTATCCTCGATAGAAAACTGACCGGTCATTCCGGCGCATGTGATCACAAGGTCGCGGCCCTCCTCGGCGATTCTTGCGGCCACTTTGGAGATATTGTTCAGACTGCATGACAGTGTCAGGGCGGCGCCGGTCGCTTCCATGAAGGCTGCGGTACCGTTGCTGGTGGTCATGACTACGAGCTTGCCGCCAACAGCTTCGCTGGTGAACTCCGCCGGCGAGTTCCCCAACTGGAAGTTCTCGATCTTGATTCCGTTCCGTTCGCCAGCGAGGATAGCCATTTCGGGTCCGATTTTTGTCCACATGTCGGCGGCCTCCCCGGGGCCGGACGTCGGTATGACTCCCCGAGCACCCGCCATCAGAGCGGCGCTGACACAGGTCGTGCAACGAAGAACATCGATCACCACCGCTGTCTTGTCGCTGATCTCGTCGCCGGAGAATGGAATCGGGGTCAAGTACAGTTGTACGTTCATAAGAGGACCCTAACGGTGCGAGCCGTCCTTGTAAAACGGCGGCTTGACCACGTGCGCAGCAAACCGCTTGTTTCGGATAGCTACCTCCAGCTCCGAACCGGCCTTGGCGTAGCGGCGCGGAACGTAGCCGAGGGCGATAGGCTTTTGCAGTGAAGGTGAGAAAGTCCCTGAGGTTACCTTGCCGACCGGTTTTCCGTCAACGAGGAGATCGTACCCATGGCGGGGAAAAGCGCGCCCCTGAACTTCCAGACAGACCAGGCGCCGTTTCGGTTTCTCCGCCTTGGTTTGGGCGATAACATTACGACCAACGAAATCAGTATCGAGGTCAACGATCCAGCCGAGTCCGGCCTCGATTGGATTGGTGGACTCGTCGATGTCGTTCCCATACAATGCCATCTTCATCTCCAGCCGCAGGCTGTCGCGTGCGCCCAGGCCGATCAGTTGAAGATCGTAGCGCTTTCCCACCTCAGTGATTGCTTTCCAGAGAGTATCGGTGTGCTGCGGCGGGATATACAATTCGAAACCGTCCTCCCCAGTATAGCCGGTTCGGGAGAACAGAACTTCGCAGCCTGCAATCTCGGCCGTTGCTGACGTGTAGAACGCCATGTCGGCAAGGTTGTACGTCGTCAGTTCCGAAAGAAGTTTCTCGGCGTCCGGTCCCTGTATTGCCAGCAGGCTGACCTGGCCGGATCGGTCGACCAGTCTCACATCGCCGTCGAGGTGCGACTTGAGCCAGGAAAAATCCCTGGCGATGTTGGCCGCGTTGACCACCAGCAGGTAGCGGTCGGCCAGTCGATAGATCAGCAGATCGTCGACAATACCGCCGTCTGCTTTGGTCATGCAACTGTATTGAATCTGCCCGACTTCAAGGGCGGCGACGTTGTTGGTGGTAACATGCTGCAGGAAAGCGAGGCTGTCACCCCCGGTCACTTCAAACTCCCCCATGTGGGACAGGTCAAACAGACCGACTTTCTCACGCACGGCCAGATGTTCGGCGGTGATCCCCTGATATTGGACAGGCATCATGAAGCCGGCGAATTCAACCATCCTGGCGCCGGCCTCGACATGGTACTTGAAAAAGGCGGTCTTGACCGCCTGCGTTTCGGTCTCGGTCATCGGTGTTATCCTCTTTCGTACGTTACAAGCCAGAGCTACCGGCGTAATTAAGAGCGATCAGGGAAAAAGTCAATATCTTAGTTGCTCTTTACCGCTTGCCGACCGAGGCGGCGCCGTGTAGATTCACCCGGTGTGAGCGCTCGCGAACCCTGATTGAAGCAGGTAGGACAATGCCGGAATTGCCCGAAGTAGAAACGGTTGTCAGAGGACTCCGTGACACTATCATAGGCCAGACGATTAGACGGGTACAGGTCCAGGCGCCACCGGCTTCAACTGTCGTAGCCGAGTCGCTGAAACCGGCGACCTTCGTCTCACTTCTGAGAGGACGCAGGATTCTCGAGGTATCTCGTCGAGGCAAGAACATTCTGATACAACTGTCCGGGAATCTCACGCTCTGGGTGCATCTCAAGATGACCGGCCACTTCTTCTATCGACCAATCTCCGATCCGGTGGACAAACATGATTTGGTACTGTTCGATTTCGAGTCGACCGGGCGCGGCAAGAACAGTGGCTTTCATTTGCGCTTCAATGACTACCGCCGGTTCGGCCGCTTGCGGCTTTATCCGGACGATGAACTGTTCGAGCAGGAAGGACTGGCATCGCTGGGTCCAGAGCCTTTGGATATTTCGGCGGATGATTTTGTAATGATGTGTCGGCGTCGGCCTCGCATGTTCAAGCCTGCCCTGCTGGACCAAACGTTTATCGCCGGCCTGGGCAACATCTATGCCGATGAATCGCTGTACAGCGCCCGCATCCACCCGAGGCGGTTGACTGATTCTCCATCGCGACGAAAACTGGTAGAACTACATGGACACATCTGGAAACTGCTTGAAAAAGCAATCCGACTTATGGGCGCCTCGGTCGACAGCTACGTCGGGGTCAACGGCCAGACCGGATCATTTCAGAAGTATCTGCGCGCCTACAACAACGAGGGCAACCCCTGCAGTTTCTGCGGACGCAAGATCGTGCGTGAGAAGATCGGCTCACGTTCGGCTCATTTCTGCCCGCGCTGTCAGAGGCTGTGACGGCTGCGTCTGTTCACCCGCCGTTCATCCGGAGGTATCCATTTAGTGCGCGGTGGACGTCCTCGTCTGCCGCGTCCACCCAGAGAAGTGGTCGACGCACGGGGACGCACGCCGACCACAAAAGTTACTCGCGTGGTGGCTCGCTATCATTCTGGTTGCGTGAGACCGGAATTGCAGTATATTAGATGTAGAGGATCACTATGGCATCAATAGACGCAATCATTAATCGTCAACTCCTCAGATGGGAGTTGGAAAAGAAACAAGTCGCCGAACAGCCATTGGCGAAGCCGGCGCCACCGCAGGTGGTAACAGTCAGTCGACAGGCAGGCAGTCGGGGAAGCTATTTCGCCACCCGGCTGGCCGAGGAACTGGGTTTCGACAGACTGCATCGGGAAACCATAGACGCCATCTGCGATTCATCCGGTTACAGAAGGCGAATCGTGGAGAACCTGGATGAAAGGTTTCGCAGCGATCTGGATGTGATGGTGCAGGGGATGATCACCGGTCAATCAGTCGATCATCTCGACTACACCAGACACCTGTTTCAGGTGGTGCTTTCGACGGCGCGGCTGGGTGGAGTGGTACTGGTCGGGCGGGGTGGTAACTTCATCCTCGGCCCCAGGCGGGGCTTCCATATCCGGGTGGTTGCACCCAGGGAGCAACGAATCGCCAACCTGGTGAACTACAAGAACGTGACCGGGGAAGTGGCCGCGGCGGAAGCCGACCGGGTGAACAGAGAGCGCAAGGAACTCATGGCGAAGCTGTTCGGCCATGATATCGATGATCCGGCGCACTACGACCTGATTATCAACCTGGGGCTCATGGATCTCGAGGAGATGGTGCGACCGACGATTGCAGCCATCCACGTCAAGTTCGCGCGGTTAGCCACTCTGGCCGAAGAGTAGTCCCAAGCCGAGGTGCTGCGATCTCAGAACTGCTCGGTGCGGAGCATCACCAACGTGCAGGCCTCGACCACCTCGAAACCGGCCGTCTTCAATTTCTCAGCGAGTTCGCCGTTCTCTGCGCCCGGGTTGAACACTACCCGACGTGGTTTGAGCTTCAAGATATTGTCGTATTCGCCGCTGGATATCTTAGGGTTGACATAGATGGTGAGGGTGTCGATCGAATCAGCGATACCGTCCAGCCCCTTGACCGCCGTGATGCCATCCACCACGTGCCCGGCAGGGTGAACCGGAATCGGTTTGTGCCCGTACTCTTTGAGCATTCGGACCGCCATGAATGAATACCGCTCTTCGTTGGTGGAGGCGCCGAGCACCGCCACGTTTGAGTTTGCTGCTGCTTTTATCACGTGTCACTCCTTGCCGTTGTCAGTGGCGGCAATGTAACGTCAACGTTTTCCTATATCAACAAGTATGGTGTGCCGATGTTTCCGAGACAACGCCGCGAGAGACGCCTCGCGGTGGGCATCATGACACTGTCAACCCACGTCACCCTTCGACTGCGCTCAGGCTGACGGCGTGCGCGCGAAGCGCGAGAAACAGGCTTGCCTGCAATGCTCGTGCACGGCGGACGTCCTCGTCTGCCGCGACCTTAGATCGGATCGGCGCACGAGGATGTACACAGACCACGGCGTTGTCTCAAATGCCGACATCTGTAATTTCAGATAATCGGCAGGATGTTGTTGGGGTCAAACTTGTTCTTGATCTTGCGAGAATAGACTGCGTCCGGGTCGGTGGAGTCTTCATCCAAAGCCGCAATGAGGCCGGTCCGGTCGACGGGTTTCTGACGCATAGCGGTGTAGTCATCGCGGGCGGTGTCCGGCATCACGCGAAACGATGCACTGACAATAAACCCCAAAAGCCCCCACGAACCGGCGTATATTTTCACGATGTCATACCCCGACACCGATTTGAAACAGATCGAGCCGGGCGTGATGATCTCCCCTTCCGGCGTGACTATCTCCGCCTTCAGAAAGTAGCGACTCAACGGCACGTCGTGATCGTGCATCCTGGCTGAGAGACCCACCGCCACCGCGCCGCCGACCGAACCGACATACGGAAGCTCGGCGTGTGGCACAAACAGATTGTGGTTCGCCAGATGACGGTTAATCTCACGAAGCGGGTAACCGCTGCCGGTGGTGACGTACAGATCCTTGGTGTTGATCTCGATCATCTGGTTCAGCCGATCGGTTTTGATCGCAACCAAGCCTTCAAAGGGCTGTCCCGCCGGTTCGATATTGTTGCCGAAACCGGCGATGAACAAACCCTGCTTGTGTTTGTTGGCCAGCGTCACAAACCGGGCGGCTTCCTCGGCCGATTCCGGATGAAAGGTCGGTATCAGCTTCTGGTAGGTTAGCCGATTCTCCGGGAACTCGTCCCGAAGGAGAGAGACAAACTGGTTCATCTGATCCATGGCGGCAAGATAGGGAAGTTTGTCGCCTTGTCAATGTTGTGGTTTGCGGGGCGTGACCAAGGCTCTGAACATCCAGTCCTTGTTGGTCATTCCGCCGCGGCGGATTGCGATCCTGCCACGCGCGAAGCACATAAGGGTGGCTTGCCACCGTCATTCCCGCGCCCCACTGTCATTCCCGCGCAGGCGGGAATCCATCTTCTCTTTCCTGTGCGTGGTGTACGTCCTCGTGCACCACGTAGATGTCATTCTGGCGCAGGCCAGAATCCAGTTTTCAATTCGGGTGGCCGTCTCAAACCCTGTTTGGGGCGGATATTGGTCCCGTAGGTCGATACCCCTGCCCCGAAGGGGTCGCGAAGCGAGGTCTCGACATCGGCGAAGCCGTCTCAAACCTTACGACGTTGCGCTGGGTCCTTCTCGCCACAGGCGGGTGAGACCCTGCGCTCTTGTTTGGGACGGTGGATATAACGACACACACGACACTAATACTTGACAAAAGAGCCCGGAATTCCGTATAGTACGATCCTGTAGTCCGAACGACATTGGGACGCGAAGGAGCACACTTATCCAGAGGAGTTCTGCAAGAGTGGCAAATACAGGACAAGACAGGCAATGTGCGAGCGTACACCCCCTGGGCCACCCAGCGTTGTCCGGATTGTCTGAAGACGTACGTTTTGACTAAAGTAGCAACTAAGGTAAATGTAATATAAAATGGGAAGTATATGCTTAAGAATTCTAATAACATAATTGGAATAATTGTGCTGTATCTGATATTGGTGGCCTCCATTGGGTGCGCCCAAAATGCAAACGATGAATTGATTAGCCTTAATCAGGAGTTTAGTGACCTCTTTCAAAACGGGGAATATGATCACGCCATCGTTGTCGCTAAGAGGGCCATCGAAGTTGCTGAGAAAGATGCAAGCCTACACCCACCCATTGTTGCCGCAAGCTTAAGCAACCTGGCCTTATTATACTATACCCTTGGAAGGTATGATGAGGCCGAACCTCTATTCAAGCGGGTACTAGTGGTGTGATGCATAAATAGTAGGCAGTATCTTGACTTCGGCGTT
>JAUWIB010000036.1 GCA_030605565.1 bacterium | reverse complement strand
CGGTGAAAAAGGTGGCTCGAATGTTGAAAGATCATCTCTGGGGCATCCTCAACGCCATCGTGCTGAAGGTGAGTAATGCCAAATCAGAAGGTATCAATTTCAAAATACAGAAGTTGAAATCACGGGCATGCGGTTATCGGAATCGGAGTCGTTTCCGCAGGGCGGTCTATTTCCATCTGGGCGGACTGGACCTCTATCCAACCAGCGTAAGAGGCTCTTGACGTGAAGTGGAATCGCTGTCACTACCCACACGATTCCCTGAAGGGCCAAAAAACGTTACTAACGAAAACGCCCTACGATACCACAACTCTGTACGACGGCAATGTAGATTATGACACAGCCTGTCCTTTAGGAGCGAGGCCATGACAAGCTTGTTATCCCCCCAGATGAGCATGTTGCGGAAATCATCCTGGCGTCTACCCTTCATCTCTTCATCGAATAGTTCGAGATTACCCGCCGCTGCTGCCTCACTCCGCGGCTGATCGACAGTTTCGATCTTCTGCATCGGCATAGCCAACCCAGCTACATCGACTTCACGACGATTGCCAAATTCATCGTATTTCCCCTCCCACACCAACTCGGTTTTCATCTTTGATAGCGGATGCGGGTTTCCCGGGCCGTAGACCGGCTTGCTATCACTCAAGGAAGTACCTCTTCATTTCATTTGACGGGCACGGCAGCCCTCACCTCAGAATCGAGCCTGTACATACCCGGCTCAATTATCTACATTACACCGCATAAGTCAAGACTGAAGTTCGGACCAGGGCGCCTCAGTGCTGGAAACCGGACCAGGCCAGTCAGTGAAATGAAAGAGTCCTTATGGTGCCATATTATAACCAGGGCAAGGAGTTTCGATTTGAGAACGAACTCGACAAGGTGCTGGTACCGTTTTTCCAGGCAATTGACCTGTTTGATAGTCGTCAGGCGGACAGGCGACGCCTAATTGCGCTACGAGCTACACCGGAGTTCCAGAAAGCATACGCTGAGCTCGGTTCGCCTGAAATCTGGAGCGGCTATAAACCGACCACTGAGGGTTTCCAGATAATCGATCCGCACGAGACAAAGGACCTTCATGCCCGTCTCCGAAAGGCTCTGAAAAGCAAGAATAGACGAGCCTGGCGGAAACACCGGGAGAAGTTCGTCAAGAATGTCTTGGGGGAGTATCGGACCGTGACAGATTGGATTTGTTCTGTCACCTTTGCGCAATCAGTGGATACGCTGATGCATCGACTTGTCCATTCCAAGGAACAGAGCGAACGTCAGGAAGCTCTGCTGAAGCTTACTGAGCTTGAGATGTCCTTTCTGACAACTCCCGGTGCGGCCGATACCATACGACAGGCGGCAATGTCGAATGACGAGGAATTCGCTGCCAAGCTCTCGCGTGCCCTCGATCCGAAACGGCAAACGAAAGCCTACGAGAGCCAGCGTCAGCGCCACGCCCTCATGGCACTTTCTTGCTTTGGCTTCAAGGAGAAGTCATACCGCAAATGGGCCAAGTTCTTCGTATACTACAACCAACAACTCGGTGAGCCGAGCGGCAAGCCTAAGGAGTATGCATTCTTAACCTACGGTCGTTGGCAAGCCATCAAGGAAGCGATCAGGGCTTACGGAATACCTAAGAATCCAGTCAAACCGGGAAGACCGAAATCTCGAAAGTGACTCCATCTTCGTAAAATACTGCAGAAATCAAAAATCGAAATTCTGCAAATTTACATTTTCATAAAGCACTACATCTTGATCGCATGAGTGATCAGGATGATTTCAAAGCAGCACAGATCGAACGACTGCGCCCGCTGATTTGTGATATCGCTGACATCCTGGTCGAGGTGCGACTGAAAGAAATTGAAAATGAAATAGAGGATCACTCCGATGACAGAACGAACAACACACCCGAGCGGCTACGAGACAGAGAAGCTGACGTTTGCTGCTTACCTGATCGTCAGTGACCGCGCCGAGCTAATCGGCGCCCGCCCAATGGGCAAGGGCAGAGCGGTTGCATTCATTCTCTCGAATGCTCCTACTCCAGACGACGTAACCTGTTTCTTCAATGGTGCCGGAACTGTCTCGGCTCTCCGCTTCGCCGAAGCGATCAACAACCTAAAAAGCGTAGCCTACGAGGTGCAGCGATGTCGATGAGGGAGTCTCTATCTCGCGTGTGGCGCGAATTCAAGACCACCAAGAAAGGCGAAGTGCTCCACACGGATCGTTCCAGCTCAGTCGACAATGGCGCGCCGTCTGCTCATCCGAACCAACTCACCGCTAAGAGGTTAAATGCGGTGCCAAGCAAGCGTACGAAGCGGGAGTACACTGCCAAGTTCGACTACTTGATTGACCTCGTACTCCAAAACGACAAACCCGCCTTTCTCGCAAAAAACGCTGACAAACTTGAAATATGGAATCATGTCGAAATAGAGGGTAAGACATTTCATCCACCTGAGCCGGCAGCAATCCCATTCTTGGTACCTGATGCTGAGGAAGTTATCGAAGCATATCAGTTGGAGAGTCAGATATCCACTGAAACAGCGGATCTGGCAACCTTTGAGGCTTTGATCCAATACCACAAAGACATATCCGAACTGCCCACAGAGCGACATTACCTATTACTGGCGGCTTGGGATATTCACACATACTTTCAGGATCAGCTTCAGTATTCTCCAATCATTTGTCTTTATGCCGTTCCAGAGCGTGGCAAGAGCCGGACCGGAAAATCGATGATCAACGTCGCATATCGCGGAATGCATGTTGAATCATTGCGCGAGGCCTATATCCTTCGCGTTGCCGAGTACTTTCAGGCAAGTCTGTTCATCGATGTGATGAATCCATGGAAGAAAGCAGAGAAAATGGGGGTAGAGGACATACTCTTGCAGCGGTTTGAGAGAGGTACAACCGTACCGCGAGTCCTCTTTCCGGAACGCGGCGCTTTCAAGGACACTGTGTATTTTCACGTCTTTGGGCCGCTCATCCTTGGCACCAACATGAGTCTGCACCAAATCCTTGACACTCGCTCAATTCAAGTCAATATGCCTCAATCAATCAGGGCGTTTGAGACTGAAGTCACGCCTGAACTAGCCATTTCCCTCAAGGTGCGACTACTTGCACTCCGAGCCCGACATCTGGATCGCTCTCTTCCGAACATAAACAAGCCTGTAAGAGGACGTCTTGGCGATATTTGTAAACCCTTAGTGCAGGTAGTCCAGCAATTCGCACCATGCCGTGAATCTGAATTCCTGGAGCTCATTCGCCTTTTGGAAACTAGACGGCTAACTGAAAAGTCCGACACTCTGGATGCCCAGATCATTCGAACCATATGTGCTCTCGAACACATCGTGGAAAAGGGCATAGTTCCGAATAAGACCATTACCGATGCGCTGAACAAAGACAAATCAGATCGGTATATGATCAGTTATCAGCGCGTTGGTAGAAAGTTGACAGCGCTCGGGTTTGAGAAGGTCAAAACTGGCACAGGTGCATCTGCAATAGTCTGGGATACGGAGCTTCTTAAACGAATAAAAGATGCCTACGGATTGGAAGAAACGTCAGAAACATCAGAAATACCGATGGAGTCAGCTCCAAAAGACCTACTCGCCGATGTTTCTGATGTTTCTGACCCCCTTGATCTTCAATTCTGATTGAGTATATTGGAATACCATGCGATACGCCATCTATGCAAGAGTCAGCACTGATGCTCAGAGTCAGCATTCTACGATCGATCAAATCCGACAATGTAAAACATTTGTCGCCAATCGGTGCGGCCAGGTTGTCGCTGTCTACCGTGACGAAGCTATTTCCGGTTCCGACGTTTCCCGAAGCGATTATCAACGGCTCAAATCGGACGCATTTGCGGGGAGGTTCGACGCAATCGTGGTCGATGACTTGTCTCGGATCGGACGGGATATGCCTGAATTTGTGACGCTGTGCCGCGACCTAGCCGACCATGGCGTAGTGCTCTGCAGTATTGCTGACGGCATTGACACGTCTAATCCCTCTTCCAAAATACCCCTGTACTTCAAAGGCATTATGAATGAGCTCTTCTTGGACGATTTGAAGGCCAAAGTCGTCAGAGGACTGAGGGGCCAGTTCAACCGGGGTTACTCAACCGGTGGGCGCATCTACGGATATCGAACAGAGCAAGTACTTGATCCCTCAGGCGCACACGACAAGTTTGGACGTCCAAAGCGGCTCGGTTGCGAAATCCATGTAGACCCCAAGCAGGCGGAGATCGTCCGGCGAGTTTTCGATATGCGTCATTCGGGATTCGGCCATAAAACCATAGCAACACTCTTGAACAATGACAGAATCCCATCCCCTCACGCTGGCTGTGGGTCACGTTCAGGCCTTTGGCAGCCCTCGACGATCAGATGCCTTCTGCGCAACAGCAAATACACAGGCAAGTGGGAGTATAACAAGACCCGTTGGGTGAGGAAATCGTGCAAGGGCAAGCGCAGGTCCTTACCGAATCCGCCTGAACAGTGGGAGAGATTCGAATCTGAAGAACTCAGGATAGTCTCTGACGAGCTCTTCGAGGCTGTCAACACCAGGGTGCAGAAGCAACGCCGTAGCCGATCTGGCAATAAGAAATATCTGCTTTCTGGCCTTGTCGTATGCGCTGAATGCGGGGGCTCGATGGATGTTGTCAACTCTGGTCGGTATTCCTACTACATTTGCCGCGCGGCCCGATCACAGGGACCTCAGGCCTGCAAGAACAAGCGCCGCGTGTCCCGCCAAGCAGTAGAGTCAGGGCTTCTTGCGGAGATCAGAAGAGCGTTGCTGGCCCCGGCAGCTTCTGAAATCCTAGTCCAGGAAATCAACGCTAAGCTCGCGCTTCGCTGCGGTGTCGATCAATCCCGTGTAACCAATCTGAAAGTGCAAGAGGAGCAGCTTTGCAAGCAGATTGAGAGACTACTTGACAGCCTCGAAAGCGGTGCTGAGCTGCAGTCCATTAAAAGTAGACTGGAGCAAAGGGAATCGGAGTTGGCCCAAGTTAAGATTGAATTGACAGGAACTGCGGCGAGAGAGTCTCGGATGACCGAAATATCGGCTTCCTGGCTGCAAGAGAAGCTCGTAGGTTTGAGTTCTTACCTGTCTGAATACCAGGATAAGGTTCCGCTCATCAGAAACGAGTTGAGGCGTCTATTCCCGGACCGACTCAGAGTGGGCACACGACAGAAACAAGGCAGTACAGAAGTTACAGTTAGCGGCGGGTTGAACCCCTTCGCATTAACTCTCCCCCATGATCAGTACCTAAGTATCATAGCGGTGCAGGGACTTGAACCCCGGACACGCGGATTATGATTCCGCTGCTCTAACCAGCTGAGCTACACCGCCATTACTTGGAGTCGACAATTTAGAACAATATCGGTATTTGTCAATAGAATTCAAGAGGCGCCAGAGGGCGGAGCACCCAGGCACTTAAGAATGGTAGCCTCAAGCATCGACAGATCGACCGATGTATTCTTGCAAGGCCCTTCCGGGCGTTGGTTGGGAAGACCAATGACCGGGATAAACGGGTTGACCTCCCTGAAACCGGAAATCAGATCTCGTTCGCAGGCAATCGCGATCACCATCTGCGGCCTAATTTCCCGAATTTTCTGGCGGGCCGCCGTGCCGCCACCAACAGTGGCCATCTGAAAATGGTACTCGTCGCGCAGGCGGCGGAGCATGACGTTGTTTTCACGAGTCAAACATCGGGGCGTCAGGATCAGCAATCGCTCAGGTTCAATTATGTCCGGCACAGCGGTAACAAAAAGATTGTGGACCTTGAGAAACGAATTGGTCAAACGATCACTCGATACACCGAAGACTCGACCCAGTCCAAGCACCAGGGTCAACAGTCGATTGATCAATCTCGGGATCACCAATAGCCGGGAGATGGGGCGATGGAAAACCGCCGACCAGACAAACAGCGCTACCCAGATCAGTAGAATGCCGGAAAAGCAGAAAAACAGGATCGAAAACAGCCGAGGTAAGAAGGCGGCCAATTCCGATAACCGCGGACTGATTAACCAGAGAAAGAATCCTGCCGCCGATACCAGCACCGCCGCAGCCAAAACCGCCAGAACAAGAAAGAGTCGAGAACCCGCCTCGGTTGACTCCGGCGTGCCGTGACCGTCCCAATCCAGCCATTCATCGCCCAACCGGCGGTCGGTGGTTTTGTTCTGCTTACTCGACGCATCCATACCAGGCAATATACGAAGTCCCATTGCAGTTTTCAACCTGCAAAGGTCTTTGTACATAAATCTATACTGGGCTATGGAATTTGCATTCCTGGCCCTTTCACATAGCACCAATCACGACGCCCGAGTTGACTGCCGTACAATGGCGCTCTGTTTGAAAATGGGTCGGCTGGGATAGTCCGGGACTTTGACACAAAAAACGAAGGAGCTCCACCCTCACAATGGAACTCCTTCAAACCCCACCTCTAAGATACCCTTCACCGCCATACTGTATCTAGAGTAACTAACTTCGCATAGATATATAACAACTTGCATGCCAAGAGTCGCCGCCCCTCAATCCGATAGGTTAATTACTTGTAACACAATTAGTTACTCGGCGACAATTGAACTCACCTGACGGCTTCTCAAACAGGCGGCGCAAGCACTGCGCCGAAAAAACTCTCAAAAGAGCCCGCCTCGAAATCGTTAGTTGTTGATAGTCAATGGATTAGTCGGCAGCGTGGTCTGCGGTTGAATCTGGGCGCAGAACGAGCGCTTCATACGCTGAACGCAGGAACTGCGCTCATTTCCTCTTGCGCGCAAGATGCACGCACGAGTCGTGGAGATCATGGGCTGCTTCCATGATTGATTCTGAAATAACCGGGTGGCCAAAGATCATAGAACCAAGTTGCGCCACTGTCAAGGACTGCCGTATCGCCAAAGCCGCCGTGTGAATTATCTCAGTGGCGTGGGCGCCGACGATGTGAGCCCCCACCAGCCGGTCGCTTTTTTTGTTGCCGATCAGCTTCACCTCACCGGCGATTTCATTCTCTGCATGTGCCTTGCCTAACGCTCGCAAGGGGAATTTGCCGACGGCGATATTATATTTTTCAGTCGCCTGCGCCTCCGTAAGACCCACTGAGGCCACTTCAGGGTGCGTGAAGATCACCGACGGCACACCAAGGTAGTCTTTCCTGACCTTGCCGCCGAGCGCGTTGTCGACAGCGATAGTTCCGTCATGCACAGCCGTGTAGGCTAACATGATTTCGCCTCGGACATCGCCAATAGCGAAAACGTTCTTGATGTTGGTTCGCATGTCGGCGCTGGTCTTGATGGAACCGTTCTTGTTTGTTTTCACACCGGCCTCGGCCAGTCCGAGTTCCTCGGTATTGAAAGCGCGCCCCACAGCCATAAGAACCTGGTTGACCTCAATGGTTTTACCGTTCGACAGCCGGGCGCTGACTCCCTGCTGACCGGGTCGAATCTCTTCCACTTTTGTGGCGGCAAACAGCTTGATCTTAGCCTTTTTGAGTTCCCGTTCGATCAGGCGCGAGATACCGGCGTCTTCCAACGGCAGAGCGCGTTCCAGCATCTCGACCATTTGCACCTCGACGTCAAGCATCGACAGCATGAAAGCCCACTCACAACCGATCACCCCGGCGCCAATGATCAGAATGGAGGTCGGCAGATTGTTCACTTCCAACATGTGATCCGTGGTGAGGATGCGATGTCCGTCAACGGGGAAGGCTGGTATGTTCATCGCTCGCGAGCCGGTCGCAAGGATGATGTTGCCGGCTTTAAGCTTTGTCTCTCCCCCATTCTCATCGACTACCAGGACATGGTTGGCATCGATCAACTTGCCGTAACCCAGATAGTGGGCAACGCCGTGGGATTTGAACAACTGACCAATCCCGTTCACGAGATTGCCGACGATTTTGTCTTTGCGGGCGGTCATGGCGTTCCAGTCGTAGCTGACCGGCCCGGCCGCAGTTATACCGAAGGATTCGGCCTCCTTGAATTTCTTGTACTGCACGGCTGAGGCGATCAGGGCTTTTGAAGGGATGCATCCTCGGTTCAGACAGACCCCGCCGAGCTTGTCGACCTCGACCACGGCAACCTTGGCGCCTTTGATGGCGGCCCGAATCCCTGCTGTGTAGCCGCCGGGTCCACCGCCGATTATGACTATATCGTAAGTTTCGATCTCATTGACTCCTTATTCCTATGCCGGTTACCTTAGCCTCGGAAGGTAGGTTCCAAAGATCATCTTGGCAAGAGGCAAACTTCGGGTTGTCAAGGCAAAATAGAAATGTCCGGTTTTTAGCAAGATAGAAATGTCCTATTTGGTTAAGTGAGTTATCTTGTTTTGTTCAATTGACTTTAAGGTGCCTGTCCTTTTCCAGGGATGATCCCGAGGCGGAACAGGAGGCG
>JAUWIB010000146.1 GCA_030605565.1 bacterium | reverse complement strand
CTTTATGAAGCGGTGGCGGCTTTATTTATCGCGCAGATTTATGGTATCGATCTCTCAATCGGGGCTCAGGTTATCATATTCTTCACAGCTACGTTGGCCTCGGTTGGCGCGGCCGCTATCCCCGAAGCCGGGCTTGTCATGATGAGCCTGGTTCTAACGGCGGTTGGCCTGCCGCTGGAAGGCATTGGTATCATCCTCGCCATCGATTGGTTCCTGGACCGATGCCGCACTACGGTGAACGTCTGGGGTGACTCCATCGGAGCAGCGGTGATTGCCGAAACCTCGGAAATCAAGGGGGTGACGGCGCCACAGTAAACTATCGTACCGAAGCGGCAGTAGCAGCGATTTGGTCGGTGGTCCGGAACGTTTTGGCGTGGGTTTCCCGCCAATATTGACAAGTAACTCATTTCGTAGTATCGTGGTGAATGCTATCGATAAAAGTCCGGCAGCATAGGTTTGAATGCTACGATGGACACCAGGAGGTGAGGGTTTGATGCCGACCGCTTCGAAAACAGAGTCCCACCGTTGGGCAGATTGAGGATACTATGTTCTCACTTGCATCGATCACGCTCATCAAATTCAATTTCGGGCCGTCGGTTACCGCGATTGGCAAATTAGGCTGGACCGGGGGTGAGCCGACAAAGAGTCAGATTGCGCAGTTGAAAGTCCCCTGGCAAAAGTTGCAGCCTGATCCTACGCTGTTCTCTCTGTTGAGTTGGCACACACGCATCTCTGAGTTTGCAGGGCGCTACGACGAGATGGATCAACTCAGAGAATGGGCGACCACTGACCTTCCGGTGTCGGTGAGGTTCGTAGTCGGCGAAGGGGGAGTCGGCAAAAGTCGGCTGGGGGCTGAGTTTGCCGAGACAATGCAAAAGGACGACTGGGCGGCTGGATTTGTCGATCCGCGAAAGCAGTACGCCTTCCCGATGCATAAGGCCGGCACGCTATTGGTCATCGATTATCCGGAGGAGCATGTAAAGAGAGTCGCGGATCTGCTGACGGACCTGACCCAGGTCGGACTCGATGGTCGACTGCGCGTTCTCTTTCTCACTCGGCAGACGCTTGACAATTGGGACGAGACTATCAGCAGTGCGAACGCTGACAACATAGTGGACAGGTACCCTGTCATTCTCGGTCGCCTTGATGCCCACAGCGCTACGACAGTCTTCAATACTACAGCCACGGAAGCGATTGACAGACTGCAAACTGACTCTGCTCAAGAGGCCGGTAAGGCTCTCATACACGAGGAGGCCATGGCTCAATGGCTGAAGGATGCTCCTGAGAATGACCGAGCGCTGTTCATTATGGCGGCGGCTGTCTACAGCGCGAAGAATCCCGAGGAAGAACTGGTCAAGTACACCGGTCGTGAGATTGTCAAAGCTATCGCCAAACGTGAGACCGACCGATATCAGCGAATGGCCGAAGAGCGAAATCTCAAGGACAAGTACGCCCTTGCGCGTCTGCTGGCTATTATCGCTATCGCCGATGATCTGAGTGTCGCAGACATCAAGAACATCATCGCCGAATGCGATCTGCCGCTTGGCCTCCGACCGAGCGATGATATCACGGACCATCTGACGACGACCGGTCTTCTGATTGACGGCAAGGTCCGCGCACCCAAACCGGATATCGTGGCTGCTGCGTTTGTAGTTTATGTTCTCAGCCGCCGCCCGGAGCACGCACCTGAAACGGTCTGGGCCGCGCTGAAAGGTGATATTGAAGGCGGCTTGGAACGCTTCGGACGTCTCTCCTATGACTCTGAGTTTGTCCTGGGCATCCTCGAACATCGCCTGAGTGACTGGCTGGCGCAGGCAGTGGACGGCAACATCGAACGATGTCGCATTATCGAGAGCAGTTTCGAGGATGTAGACTTACCTGTGGGTTGGCTCAGGGCTGCGATTGCAGTGTTGAAGACAGTGTTGCGCTATACTGACGATGATATGGAACGAGCTCCGCGCCTGGGCAACTTGTCAAACCATTTGGATGAGATCGGCAAGAAGGTCGAGGCGCTGTCAGTAAGCCAAGAGGCGGTGGCGATTCATCGCCGCATCGCAGAGGCCAATCCCACCCAGTTTGAACCCAATCTGGCAGTAAGTCTGAACAATCTTTGTACTTGTCTATGTGATGCCGGTGATATAGCTGGGGCACTGGCGACTGTACGAGAGTCGATTGAAATAAGTCGCCGCCTGGTTAAAGTCAGCCCCGTTCGGTTTGAACGGTATTTGGCCTCAAGCCTGAACAACTTGTCGCAATGCCTTAGGAGGACTAACAATCCAGTTGGTGCTCTGAAAGCGGCAAAGGAGTCGGTCGAGATACATCGGCGGCTTGAAAAGACCAACGCGGAGTTGTATGAAACGCGCTTGGCGAGTGCGCTGAACACCCTGTCAAATCGCTTTGCTGAAACGGGCCAATCTGTGGCTGCCCTGACGGCCATACGGGAGGCTGTGATGATTCGTCGCCGCCTGTCCGAAACCAATCCGGCACGGTTTGGCCCTTCCCTAGTGGGTGTTGTGAGCAACTTGTCTGGTCGCCTAGCTGCCACCGGTGATTTACCCGGGGCGTTGACTGTGATACAAGAAGCTGTTCGGATGTATCGAGGCCTAGTCAAGGCCAATCCATCCGTCTTCGACTTCCACCTGTCCCGATGTCTTGGTAGGCTTGGGTTGATGCTGATGACGGTCAAGAGACCTTCCGATGCTGTTGCCGCCATCAAGGAGGGCGTGACGCTCATCCGTCCCTATGCAGAAAAGTGGCCTGGAAGCCAACATGAAAGACTGCTCAAAGCCCTCGAGGATTCTCTCAAGAAGGCGTTGGGTGAGTCGGAGTCATAGTCGAGCATTCACGGCCGAACAAACACACCGGTACCCCACCCAGAGCGTCAAGCGTCGGGTGGGTTCTTCATGTCGCAGCCGAACGGATATTCGACCGATTAAGTCTATCCTTTTTGATGTTGACAAGGTCCAATAATCACTTATTTTGCAATGAGTTAGCGTACGAGTACATACATACGAACTCTCAGGATTACTGCATATTGGACGAAGTTTAATCATAGAGGTATCTGTTGGAGGAGCAATGACACGATTTATTGCAGCGCTGCTGCTGTTGGCATTACTGGTTGGGTCCGCCGCCGCCGCGGATTCGGACGAGCTTGGGTTCGGCCCGAATTTGCTTCGTAATCATCCCGATGTAACCACCTACCGCGCCAACGAGAAAGGCGTCACACGCTATGTTGAAGGAACGTTGCTGAAATCAGTTCCTTCCGGTCAGGAAGTGGCCGCAGCGATTTCGTTCTTTGAAGCCAACAAGGGCGCTTACCAAATGGTACAGCCGAGCGAAGAGCTCAAGGTCAAGCGCATAGACAATGATCAACTCGGCATGACACATGTCCGTTTCGATCAATACTACCAAGGCGTCCGGATCGTTGGCGGGGTGCTTTTGGCGCATTTTACGGCTGATGGCGATCTCAAGACGGTCAACGGCTGGTACGAGTCCGGTATCGACATCGACGTGTCTCCGGTGCTGACAGCCGAGACGGCAACAGAGCGCGCGGTGGAGCATTTGGCGACCTTCTTTGGTGAGGGGAAACCAGACGAAGCCGAACTGGTCGTGTTCCCCTGGGAAGGGTACAATTATCTGTGCTGGCGGATGTTTCTCTGGTCGGATACACCGATGGGACGCTGGGAGTATCTCGTCGATGCTCACTCCGGTGAGATCGTTTTCAACGCGAACCGCATTATGGATGCCAACGACATCGGCACCGGGATTGGCGTAATGGGTGACTGGCGCTACCATATCGATACCGATTGGAACGTTTCGCAGTACCAGATGCGCGACTACACCCGACAAGCCGGCAACAATCCGCATGGCCACGATGGTCAGATGCCGCCCGGCAGTTATATCCAGACAAATATCGCATCGACTTCGTTGCCGGGACCCATTGCCACCGATGCCGACAACGTTTGGACCCTTTCAACTCAGGCACCGGCGGTTGACGGGCAGGTTTATACCGGTCTCGTGTACGACTACCTGCTGCATCATCTCGGACGTAACAGTTTCGATGATGCCGGTGCGACCATGCTCACCAGTGTCAATTACTCCGCCGAAGGTGACAATAACGCCTACTGGAACGGCAACCAGATTGTGATCTGGAGTTGGTCGACCGGTTGGCGCTCGCTGGCCGGTTGTCCCGATGTAGTTGCGCATGAGTGGGGGCATGCCGTGACCCAACACTGCTCAGGCCTCGCTTATCAGTTGGAGTCGGGTGCTCTGAATGAGGCATTCTCCGACATAATCGGGGCATCGTTTGAGTGGGCCCATGATACTCTGGACACGCCGGACTGGCTGATGGGGGAGAATGGAAGGCTCACCGGGGAAGGTTTCCGCGATATGGAAAATCCACACAACGCCGGTGATCCGGACTTCTACGGAACGTCTGATCCTTACTGGATCGATGTCGTGGGCTGCACGCCATCACCGTATAATGATTACTGCGGTGTCCACACCAACTGCGGCGTCGGCAACAAGTGGTTCTTCCTGCTTTCAGACGGAGGCACCCACCACGACGTGACCGTGACCGGGATCGGTGTTCAGAACGCGATGTTAGTTGCTTACCGCGCCAATGCTTACTACTGGAGTGTCAACACCGACTACCACGAGGGGGCGTTGGGCACCATCTCGGCGGCCAATGATCTCGATCCCTCCGGCGCCTGGGCGATACAGGCAGCGAATGCCTGGAATGCCGTTGGAGTTTCAACACCCGGACCATCGCTGGTTTTCTCGTATCCCCTGGGTATACCCGATATCGTAACGCCGGGCGTCACCACCAGTTTTGAGGTGGTTGTGAGTGGCATGTTGGGCGGCGAGCCGGTACCGGGGAGTGGTCGTCTGTTTTACTTGATTGACGGCGGTGTTTGGGTAGATGAAGCGATGACGCAGTTGCTGGAAAACCACTACGAAGCAACGCTGCCGGTGCTTGACTGTGGCAGTTACGTCGAGTTCTACGTCCGTGCCAGCGAGGCATCGTCAGCCTACTTCTTCGATCCGGATCCCTCCAATCCGCACCGGGCCGACCCGGCAACCAACGTCATCACCGTGTTTGCCGACGACTTTGAAACCAACCAGGGTTGGACCGTCAGCGGCGATGCCGGTGACGGCCAGTGGGATCGCGGTGTCCCGGTGGGCGGCGGTGATCGCGGCGATCCGCCAACCGACTTCGACGGCTCCGGACAATGCTATCTGACGGACAACGTCGATGATAATTCCGATGTCGATGACGGCACGACAACTCTGATCTCACCTACCATAGACCTTTCGATCGGCGACGCCAGGATTCACTATGCCCGCTGGTATTCCAACAACTTCGGCGCCGATCCCAACAACGATGAGATGCACATCTATATCTCAAACAACGATGGTTCCAACTGGGTGCTGGTCGAGACGGTGGGTCCGGTTGAACAGGCCTTCGGCGGTTGGTACGAGAATACCTTTATGGTCTCGGATTTCGTGACTCCGACCAGCCAGATCAAACTACGCTTCGATGCTTCTGATCTCGGCTCCGGCTCGGTGGTGGAGGCGGCCATCGATGACGTCACGGTGATTGTCTATGAGTGCGAGCAGAACCGACCGTACATTGCCACCGAAGACGTTCCCGACTGGACTATGGACCACCCATACTCGGATCAACTTCAGGCGATCGGTGGTTTCGGCATCCTCACCTGGACCGACAAGTATGGTGACCTTGCCGGGACCGGACTATCACTCTCCACCGACGGGTTGCTTTTCGGCGCACCCACCTCTGTCGGCAATCGCTGGTTCACGGCGCTGGTGACCGATGATAGTTTGCAGACTGATGAACGTTACTTTTCCTTTACGATCAATTCGGTAGTGCAGATCACGACTACCTGGTTGCAGGATCGCACTGCGGGCGTGTCTTACTCAACGCAGTTGAACGGCACCGGCGGTACCGGTGGAAGGGACTGGGCCGATAAGTACGATGACCTGACAGGAACCGGCCTGACCCTCTCAGTCGGCGGTGTGTTGTCGGGGACACCGGTGGCTGGAACCGTCTCTTTCACAGCCGAACTGACTGACCAGGTCGGCGCTGCCGATGAGCAGATTCTGGGTATGACGATCAACCCGGAACTGCTGATAACCACTGAAAACCTGCCTGATGGCGTTCAGGGCACTGAGTACTCGGTCCAGATCATTGCCTCGGGTGGGACCGGAACCAAGATGTGGACGGATAAGCATGGTGATCTGGCCGGTACTGGTCTGACACTTACGCTGGCCGGAATGGTCGAGGGTATACCTAATACATCGGGGATTCTGAATTTCACGGCGAAGGTAACCGATGAAGGCGGGGGAGTGGATGAAAAACCGCTCAGCATCGATATCGGGATACCGGTCGGCATTATTACCGAGGATCTGCCGGACTGGACCGTCGAGGCGGTTTATTCGCAGCAGCTTGATGCGTCCGGCGGCACGGCGCCATACACCTGGACAGACCGTGACGGTGATCTCGCCGGTACCGGACTCGTCCTGGCCTTAGATGGAATGTTGTCGGGTACACCGACCACGGTCGGATCGATCAGTTTCTGGGCGGTGGTGACGGATGACAACAGCGGTTCTGATGAGAAACAGTTCAGTTTCTTGATCAATTCGCAAATCCAATTCCTGACTTATGTCTTGCCTGACTGGACTGAAGGTATAATGTACAGTTTACAGATAGCTGTGGCCGGTGGCACCGGCGTCAAAACCTTCACCGACCAGTTCGATGATCTCACTGGTACCGGATTGACCTTATCAACGTCCGGTCTGCTGTCGGGCGCACCATCTTCGGCTGGGCTGATCAACTTCACCGCACTGGTCAATGATGAAGGCGGCGCCTCGGAGAGTTGGGAGTACGAGTTCACTGTCAATGAGGCGGTAGCCATCGTTACGGCATCATTGCCGGATGGCGCTGAAGGCGTCTCTTATTCTGAGCAGCTTATGTCTTCAGGTGGCACCGGGACGATTCTCTGGTTTGATGAGTACGATGATCTTGTTGGAACCGGCCTGACACTATCGCAGGATGGCCTCTTATCAGGGATACCGGTAACCGCACAGACCATCAGTTTCACTGCTCACGCATTCGACGAACTCGCCAGCTTTGATCATAAGGTGTTTGCGTTCGAGATTGTGCAGACATTCATCTGCGCTGATATCGATAATGATGGCGAAGGACCGAACATCGCCGATCTGGTTTACCTGGTCGACTTCATGTTCAACGAAGGTCCGCCGCCGCCGATCGTAGCCGCTTCTGATTTCGACGGTGACGACGAGATAACCATCGCCGACCTGGTAGCGTTGGTGGACTTCATGTTCAACGATGGTCCCGTACTGACGTGTGATTAACGTCTTCGCTGACTAAAGCAACTTAGTTCTGTTTGATGAGTCGCTGTGCCTTTGATGGTATGGCGACTTATTTGTTGAAGAACCCACCAGCACTGCCTATGGCGGACGGGCTACCGGGTGTGGAATAAAGATTTGGCGGACGTGAAGCTCGTCATGCCGGACTTGATCCGGCATCCAGTTCTGGATTTGAAAATTGGCTCTTGCCGGTTTAACGGAGAAAGAAGGGTTTAGTGCGCGGTGGACGTCCTCGTCTACCGCGTTCATCGCGAATGGCTGTCGGCGCGCGGGGACGTACGCCGATCACAAATACCAAATGTCGCTGTTCAACCCATAGATTTCTTGGGGAAAGTCCGACGACGTTTTGCCTTGCCAAAAAACGCAATCACCCTATATTATTATCAAGTTCCGCGATCGTCCTGATGACGACCGGGCCACACGATTCCCGACCGAGACCGACAGCGTTCGCGTCGGCAAAACCCATATAGAGGATACTGCACGATGAGGATCAAACTATCTGCCTACATGTTGCTCGCGAGCCTGATTCTGCTCGCGACGGTCAGCGCCCAGCCGCCGATAGAAACCAGTCCGTTCTGGCAATCCGGAGAATACAACGTCTACGGTACCGGCATGATCTGGGAGGACTGCAACAACGACGGCTACATCGATGTGTTCTTCAGCAACGGCAACGACATCGTGCTGGCCTCCAATACTATCTATCTGTCCCAGTACGGCAGCCTGCCGTCGGCAGCTTCCTGGTACTCATCCAACGCTGAGTACTCCGGGCATTGTGCCGTCGGTGACATTGATGACGACGGTTTTGTGGATTTCGCTGTGGCCAACTACCTGGGTTCCGAGGGATTCTCCACCGCCAACTACTCCAATCTGTATCTCAACTCCGGCGGTCTTCCGAATCACGGGCCGGACTGGTACAACGCCGATTCGATCTATACGTTCTCCTGCGCTCTGGGCGATCCCGATGGTGACGGCGACCTCGACCTGGCCTTCGCCACCGGTGACGCCTACACTGCCGTCTACACACCCGAGCGGATTTACTTTAACGTGGATGGGTCGCTTGAGACTTTGCCGGGCTGGCAGTCGGCGGTGGTAGATGCTGCCATGGATGTCACCTGGGGAGATGTCGACAATGATGGCGATCTCGACCTGGCTTTCGCTTATGATAACATGGGCGCGGCGGTTTTTCTCAACAATGCCGGCACGATTTCTACAACGCCGGGTTGGCAGTCACAAAACTCAGATCCGGCCAACACGTTAATCTTTGGTGATGTGAATAACGACGGCTGGCTCGATCTCGTGGTGGCGTTCAATTACCAACTGGGATCTGGCGGGTTTTTCTGTGTCTATTTCAACGACGGTGCAGGCAATCTCGACGTCAATCCGGGCTGGGAGTCGGCCACTCCCGGGTATGGTTCGGGGGTGTCGCTCTATGATTACGACAATGACGGCGACAACGACCTGGCCGCCGGGCGGTGGTGGGATCGCGCGCGTATCTATGAAAACATCGGAGGGACATTCACCACCACGCCGGTATGGCGAGCCGATCCGGAGACGGTGGTGGAGGAGATGGCTTGGATCGATGTCGACGGCAACGGAGTTGAGCAGCGGGCCGACACTTTCTATACCGCCGGTCACAAGCTCTTCTATGTTACTCATCAACCGCTCTTCAGCCTCGATTCAGTGTTGGTCGATGGTGCTGTGTTGTCGCACGGAGACTACTGTTACGACATGGTGTCGGGATGGGTGTCTCTGGGAACGGCGCCGACCGTCAGCGCGATAGTGTTTTACAAATACTCTTTCACCAATGACCTGGCTATTTCCCACTGGGACACCTATAACATGGTGTTTGCCAACACTAATCGTCCTCCGGTCGAGTTTTACGCTGACACCACGGTCGGTTGGGCGCCGCTGACGGTGCAGTTTACTGACAGCTCGCTCGGGGCCACCGAATGGCTGTACCGATTCGGGGATGGTGACAGTTCCACACTGAGAGACCCAGTGCATACTTATACAGCCGGAGGCGCCCACGACGTTTATCTGCGGACAATGTTGCCGGATGGCTCGCATAATCATACTACCCGAAAGATGATAGTGACCCTGGCCGATACGATAATCATTCCCGACGGTTTCCTGCCCCCGGGTGGCAGCATAACAGTACCGGTGTACCTGAGTAACTCACACCCGATGGATCAGTTGGTCCTCCCGATTCAGTACGCCGGCGACATTGATCTCACCTATGATTCTTACGACACTGATTCCTGCCGCACCGACTACTTTGACTATGTTGCCCTGGCGGGGTTCTCACCTGCGTCGAAGAAACTGGCCTTCAGCTTCAAAGCCGGTATTGATATCGGGAATCCGCCATTGTCCCCCGGCTACGGTCCAATTATCAACCTGAACTTTTCCGTCGGTGTCGGCAACGGTACCAACACCATTGACACCACGACTTTGGGGTCACGCCTGCTGGAGCTTGACGCCGGCTATGTCGTCTACCAACCGCGAGTAGTGGCCGGAGTCTGGCGGACAGGCCTCTGTGGCGATATCGACGGTAACGGTACGGTTGGTGATATTGGCGACCTGGTCCACTTGGTGGATTACATGTTCAACGGCGGACCACCGCCAGTGAATATGGATGCGGCTAACATCGATGGACTTGACGGCATCGACATCTCCGACCTGATTCACCTGGTGGACTACATGTTCAACGGCGGGCCGCCGCCGGTCTGTTAGCGTCCTGATCCTCCAGGAAAATTCATAGACATACAAAACGGCCGCTCTCCTGTGCGGAGGCGGCCGTAATCGTTCTATTCGTTTCAGGAGAGCGGTGCTATAGCCCGATCTCGCGGACGTAGGTGCTCGTGTAGCCGTCAACCACTGTCTGTGCCAATACCAGTGTATCAGCGCCAAGCTCCATGACCCAATCGGACGGCAGTTGTCCATCTTCGTATTTTAGAATCCAACCCATCCGCGAATTCAGAGGGTTCGATTCATACGACAGGATATACTTCCCTGCCGACACCAATGCCTTATTGTAGGAGTATACGTAATTGTCCTCAGCATCGAATACCAACCCGCGCGTATAGTCCACACTGTCGGCATATATTGTGTCGCCGGTTATGCCGCCGATGGACATGGCCCAATTCCAGGTGCCTACCTCGCCGAGATCGACCGGGTCCGCGGTGGGTGGCGTCCCGCGAGAACAGGAAAGCACCATGCAACTAACAGTGAGCAGTATAACTGCAAGAGATATCGCCTTTGTGGCTTTGGTCATTTTGTTGTCCTCCAACTCTGTCATATCAACTTGATCCCGGCGGGGAATGTTATCAGAACCTCTCATAGGTGTGCGTATAGCCATTAGCAATCAGATCCGTCAATACCAGTGTGTCGCGCCCGATGAACTCCACCGTTTGGGGCGCATGAATTCCGTCTGCGTAGCGCAGCACCTTCTTGCGCACAGAGTCGACATCTTCCCAATCAATAGTGTAGCCGACCACCCATTCGGGTTCTATGAAACTCCCGGACGTATCAGTCTCCCAGAATTCCACTGTCGACGGGGGATTGAATACCAGAGCGCGTGCAAATGAGACCGAATCTACATGGAGTAGTTCATTGTTGAGGCCGCCATCGGACTGAAGCCAGAACCAGACACCTTGCTCAGCCAGGAAGGTGGACTGCATCGGTGTCTCACTTCGGGAACAACTCATGCCGATAGCGCCAAGGGTAGCGATTGTCATTGCCAGGAGTAAAGCCAGCGCTGTTTTTCTCATCGTCTATTCCTCCGTAACTCCGTCTATCGTTATGTCACACCTCGGACAGAGCATCACGCTCCGTCAATCGCGGGGAAATCTACAACAATGTTATTGGTTTGTCACTAACTTTTTGGCGGTTGCCCGGCAACAAGGCAGGTTTGGGTCGCTATTCTCCCGAGGCATAATGCCGACGGTGCCTGCGAAGGTCTTTGAGGAGCGGGTCTCCTTCCTGCAAATCCCACCAGACATCGTCGGGGTCAGCGCGACGGATCATGCCAACCATTAGCGGACTGATTCCCTGGTGACAACGCAGAATGATTTCCTCGTACTCCACACCGATGATTTCCCACTTGCCGGAACCGGTCGACATCACGTAGCGACATGGTTTGACCACGCCGGTGCAGAGCGACTGAGCACCGGAAAAGACCTCGTGGCCCTCACGCAGCGAGAGCGCGTAACGTTCGTTACCGCGAGCTGGTCGACACTGAAAGACGTAGTATGGCTGTATGCCGGCCTCAGCGGCGGCATACCAGAGATCTGCCAGAACGTTCGGATCGTCATTGATGTTCCGTAACAGAGGCGTCTGAATCAAGAAGGTGTAGTTGGGGAAGGCCTTGACCACGTCAACCAGGGCCGGTCGGATTTCCTCGGGACGTACCACGTGCAGGACGATGTAGACTCTCTTGGCGTCAAAGCGGGGTAAGACCTTGGCGTAGCGCCTGGGATTGTGCACCAGGGCGCGGGTTCCGATACGGATATCGTGGATATGCTTGATTCTGCTGATTCCCTTAAGAAGTCCACTCATTAACTCCGGTTCGGCCAGGAGCGCGTCACCACCGCTCATCAGTATGCTGCGAACCTCAGTGTGCTCTCGTAAATACGCCAACGTCTGTTTTCTGTCGACTACGACGTCATGTTCCAACGCCTCGCCCTCGAACAGCCTCTTACGGAAACACCAGTCACAGATGGAATGGCAGTCCTCGGCAACAAACAACAGCACCGTTTCCCGATACTTGTGCTGCAAGCCGGGGATGCGGAAATTCTTCTCCTCGTTGGACGGATCGTATACAAACATCTCTCCCATGGCAATACTCCTTTGCCTCTGTCCGCAACAGCAATCCAGGTTCAATCCATTCGGGTTCTGTGGACCGGCTTCATCCCTCAGGCAGACGTTAGCCCTGACCCTCCCGTGAAGCTCAATCGGCAAGCGTTGTGGGCAGGTGTTGAGACCAACACCTGAGGTCCGGTTGCGGACTCATACCTAAACTAATAGTAGATAACATGACCATGTCTGTCAAGTCTTGTATCTGACTATTCTACTTACTATAACAGTGGAATTCACTGATTGTTTCAACAAATACTTGAAGGTACAAGCGTGCTGGTATGGTGCGCAATAACTTAGCGTCGACTGGTGTCGTCGAATCGGTCATCAGGACAAACTCAGAAAGTTTGTACTGTGGCTGCACGGAACGCACATTTGGCCTGACCATTTGTGCTATGACTACCGGCAACGGAGGAAGAAGTGTCGGTTAGGCGGGCTGTTCGCGTGAAGTATTTCAAAAGGATTTCCATAAAAAAAACAATTGGCTACTGAAAGCACAATCGGCTATTATTACGCTACCGAGGAATCGTCTGCGCGATTTTACTTACAACCAGCGGGCTTAGGTAGACTCTGGGGCTACTCCTTTTCGCTCGCCGCGCATCTTACCACCTGGAGCAATCTCCTGCCGTGTAACTGGTTGTAGACAACAAAGTGATTGCCAAATCCCCAAAGAGGCTTTCATTGCAATATGCATTTACTGTGATTGACAATGAGCAAGTCAAACCAGAGAGATGAGAAATGATACAGAAGAAGGTAACTCTGCATACTAGACCCTTTCAGCCGTTCTTCCTCGCTGCGACCGACCTGTTGGCTCTGGCACGTCCTTACTACGAACAGATCAAGGCAGACAGGAAGCGTTACAACGAAACGGGTGTCATCGAGAGATTGCCTCAGGGTGTGTGGCAGCTTGATAAGTCCCTTTCTATCGGCTCCTTTATGGTCAAGTATGCTGGATTGGAAGCACTGGCCAACTGTACTTACGAGGATTACAAGATAAGAGAGGCAGCGGACCTGCCGGGCGACTATTTCATCGGCCCCTTACAGAAGATACGGGGCAACCTTCAGGGGAAGGCCTTTTGTCATTGGCATCTCGCAACACGCGTCTTCCTCGTGGTACCGCTCTGCAGTGATCCCGAAACAGATCCCCGTACTGTGTTTGATATCACTTCTGACGAGTGGAAGAAGTTCGAGGAGATCATTCAGATACGCCACTCCTTTAACCATGCAGAAGGCGGGAGAACAGAACTTGTTGTTACCAAGGCCGGCCCCAAGCTGTGGTTGGCAAACGATCAGGACCCCGCGAATTTCTGGCCTCTCACTAATACGCCGAGAGACCACCGTATTCTCAACTTTGAAGCTGCATCTGGATTGTGCAGTGTCATCGATTGGATTATTGAGAAACTAAGATCTGCGCTACCAACCCAGCTCAACGACTCGTACATGGCCCAGGAACAGGGCAAAGTGTCTGATCCCTGAGCATTACATCACACGCTCAAACTGTTGGTCGGACTAGCTTGGTCGACCGTCATACTCTGATGCTGGCTATTGGGATGTGCCGTTCTGGATGTCGATGAGGCGGACGCAAAGCTTCAAAATTTTTTCAGATAAACACCGGGTCGGTCAAGACAGGTATCAGGGATACGGTCTCCGCGCATATAGCACACCAATATTCCTGTTTGCGCACAGTATCGCTTTGCGGATCGCCGCTGATTTCGTACCTTAGGCAACTATACAGGAGACAGTTTGACCGACACCGTTGCGACAAAAACTACCGACTACACCGAAGGGTCGATCATCAATTCCATCCTCAAGATGGGGCTGCCCTCCATGTTCGGATTCCTCAGCCAGAACATCTACTCTCTGGTCGACACTTATTGGGTGTCGCAATTGCCGGGGCAGGAGTCGGGCGTGGCCGCGATCACGTTCTTTGCCACTATCCTCTGGCTGTTTTTCTCGTTCAATCAACTGGTGGGGCCGGGGTCGGTAGCGATTATTTCTCGGCGTTACGGCGAGAAGGCGTACGACCTGGCCGAGAAAGCGATCAAGGAAACGCTGATTCTCAAACTTTTCTTCGGCATAGTCTTCGGCGTGGTCGGGTACTTTGCGATTGAACCGATGCTCTACCTTATGGGCGCCAGGGGAGAGGCGCTGACCGATGGCATCGCGTACGGTAGCATCATGTTTCTCGGGATGGGGGTCATGTACGCCACATACTCATGCTACACGGCAATGCGAGGTATCGCCAACCCGCAGATGGCCATGATCCTGATGGTTGCGTCCAATGTTCTGAATATGGTGCTGGACCCGCTGTTGATGTTCGGTTACTGGGGACTACCGGCGCTGGGTATCAAGGGTGCAGCCATCGCTTCAGTGATTAGCTACAGCCTCACCCTGGCAGTCGGGTTGTTTTTGCTGTACAGCAACCACACCAATGTCAAACTCCACCTGCGCGGCAAGGCGCCGGTGGGGCTGGACACGATGTGGAAGATGCTCAAGATCGGCATTCCGGCCTGGCTCGGCTCGATGTCATTCTCCAGCGCCCGGTTGGTGATCATGCCGTTGATCGCGGTGTTCGGCACCGAGGTGGTGGCTGCTTACGGCGTCGGCAATCAGGTAACCCATTTCGGGATCATGGTGCTGGTGGGGATTGGGCTGGGGTTGTCGTCGCTCATTGGCCACAACATGGGTGGGAAGAAATATGAGCGGGCCAAGAAAACTGCTGACCAGGCAGTGCTTTTGGGCGTCGGACTGATGCTGCTGTTTGGGATCGTCACCTTCTTGTTCGCGCGTCCGATTATGGGGTTGTTTTTCGAGAACGAAGTGACCATAGGTTACGGTGTGACCTTGCTGCGGATTTTCGCGATAGGCTTTCCATTTATCGGTGCTTTTCTGATGATCGAAGAAATCCATCTCGGCGTCGGCCTCAATACTCCCGCCATGGTGATGAATATCATCCACTCCTGGGCTTTCGAGGTTGGCCCGATTCTGCTCATGACCAGTTTGTTGGGATTCGGCCAGGACGCTATCTGGTGGACGATTACTATCGCCGGTGTTTTCAGTACCATCATCTTTTATGTCTACTACCAGCGCGGTCGCTGGCTGACCGTAAAGGTGTAGGACGTCTCCATTCCGTCATTCCCGCGAAGGGGACTTGATGGATTCACATTTGAAGTGCAACAGTTCCTTCCAAAATACTTCTGCCGGAGTCAGAAAGTCCAGACATTTTCGTGGTGTGTTGTTATACGCCTGGATGAGTTCGACGAAGCGATCTTCGGAGAGTTTTGCCAGATCGGTCTTTCGTGGAAGGGTCCGACGCATTCGACCGATGGCGTTTTCGACACCACCCTTCTGCCAGGGCGAGTACGTATCACAGAAGAAGGTTTGGATGTTGAGCGAATGCAGTTTGTAATGGAACGCGAACTCGGTGCCATTGTCAAAAGTAACCGTCTGGCGCCACGGGGGTGGTAGTGGGGCGAGGATGTCGGTCATGGCCTCGGCGATAGGCTCGGCCGCTTTGCCGGGTGCTCGGACAGCGATGAGTAGCCGGGAGTGCCGCTCGTTCATGGTACTTAGGGCTTGCTGAATAAACTGTAACTTCTTTATCTGTTTATGGATATGATTGTGTTGTATTGTTTCTGGTGAACGGGTTTTGTTGTAAATGGCCCCAAAAGCTTGCACCTGGAGGACAATAATGTATCGCAAAGATA
>JAUWIB010000003.1 GCA_030605565.1 bacterium | reverse complement strand
GTCATGAGCTACATTGACCAACACAACAGCGATCCGAAACCGTTCATCTGGAGAAAAACCGCGGAAGAGATCATCGACAAGGTCGGCCGGGCGAGGCTCGCCCTGGATAATGCCCCAACAGGATGAATCACACCACTAGGGCGGAGCGGACCGCAAACAACGCCTTGGGATTGCTCGGGAAACCTTCGGACCTTCCCATAACCGCTGAATCCTCTCCCGAGATTATATGCATCGACCGCTACTATGATGCCGCTCAGGCACTGGGGTATCTAAATGCGTGCTATGGTGAATGTCAAAGCATGTTTGCTATGATGGGAATGAACGTGATGCTGGGAAAGATGAAGAAACGAACCCAGGTGCTTAAGAGTATTGCCGGTAAGCAACCCAAGGGAAAGCGCTACGAGAGTATGATGGAGTGTGTCGCTGGATTTGTGACCGTGAATACTAGACTGGAACAATTGCTTTCCCTCCAGAGTCACAAGTAGGTGACTGAGAGGGTCTTCTTATGTTTGATCGAACGAAGCTGCGCTCAAGAATAAACCGGCGGGGTACCGAAGTGCGCGGCCTACTTGAGAGCCTCGGACAGACCCTCCCAGTTGTTCCTGAAGCATTGAAACTGTTGGTGTGGGATGTGAAGGCGAACCCATTTGACTTCCTCGACCCAGGGGGCGCAATAGGACTTCACGAACTCTGACGGCACGACGTAGACGTCGGGGACGGCACCGGCTTCGAGGCCAAATAGATCAACGAACGCGAAAAACAGATTATCGTTACTAGTCGTTGCTGCTTTTTTGCCGATCGGCCACTGTAGCTCATGAGCTTTTCGGTTCTCGCCGCGACCACGATAGCGCGTGGCACGCAATGCTGTTTTAACCTGAACGGAGAGCGTAGTGTGACCGTCCGGGGCGCCGACCAGAATGTCAACGTATGGGGCGTTCCCAAAAGTACATGACGCGTGGAATCCGCGAAGGGCGAGTTGGGCCATGACATAATAGGTACCGCCTGTACCAAGAAGCTGACTGCTCATTGCGATGCCTCCTAACAATAATTATACAGCCTGTATAAAACGGCAAACACAGGCTGTTTCCTTCTGTATAAGAAGTTGCCGCAACTTCTTTTCTTACAGCTAACGCCTTTCATTTCAAATGCTTGCTCCTTTCTTCTCGCCTGGCCTTGTGGACTGGGATGTGGTTCTCACGCCCCAGCTTATAGACAGTCGATTTGCCCATCGGAAAGCATTCCGCCGTTCGTTCGACTGTTATCCACCTGGTCGTTCATTCTACCTTCGCAGGTAGCGTCCATGCAACTAATGAGCAGAGTATAGCAAAGTCAGCGAACAAGTCAAGCGTCGTTTCTCCCGTTTCGGCGGATCCCGTGGTTGGCGGATGTCCATATCTGCCGACATCAGGCACCTACCTTTTGTCAATTACCCCTTGATTTCTTACGCCAAATGGCAAAATCGGGAACCTCTCGCGGTGAGCGATGTTGGTTAATGAAAATAACATGACGACAAGGAGAGATGAACTATGATGATTTCGAAAAAAGTGGCCGACCGACTGAACCTGCAGATCAAGTATGAGTACTACTCCTACTGGCTCTATCAGCAGATGGTGTTCGAGTTCGAAGCGATGGGTTTGAAGGTGTTTGCTGAATGGTTTACACAGCAGGCGGCTGAAGAGCAGGCCCATGCGTTGAAGATGGCCAAGTACCTGCTGGACCAGGATGCCGAGGTTAAACTGCTGGCGTTGGAAGAGCCGCCGGCCGACTGGGACTCGGTTGAAGCGATCATCCAGGCGGCTGTCAATCACGAGATTCAGGTAACCGGAAACATCAACGAATGTGTCGACGTGGCCATCGAGGCGAAGGACCATGCTACCCATAATTTCCTGAACTGGTTTGTTGATGAGCAGGTCGAGGAAGTCGCCACGGCCAAGGAGCTCCTGAGCCTGGTCAAGATGGCCAGGACGCCGGACCAGATACTACTTTTGGAAAGCCGTATTATGGATCTGCGGGCGCCTTCCGGCGGCGGGCAAGCCTGATAAGCTCGGTGCGCAACTCCTTTAAGTAACCGTAGGTCGAAACCCCTGTGGTTTCGACATCGGCGAAGCCGATTTTCTGCTTTCCGTTCTTGCGGTCGCAATCAATACAGAATGTCGAAACCCGGCCTGCGACTGCGTTCAGGACGGTCCTTCGGACCAGGGGTTTCGACCTACAGGACTGAGTCCCTTTGTCGAAACCTCGCTTCGCGACCCCTTCGGGGCAGGGGTTTCGACCTACCGGACTTCAGTGGCATCGCAGGGATGCCGCCCTACTATTGCTATCCAATGATAGCCCTCGCTTTGTCAACACCTTTGCAGCAGCATACCTGTTTTGTGTTGCCACCGGTTGTCGGTGGGACTATATTTGCCGATAAATTCGGGAGAAAAGTATGGCCAAGTCGGTAGAAGAGTTCAAGGAAGAGCGAGAGAAGTTGAATGAGATCGTACTTTCCGGAGACAACATCGATATCACGAGGTTCTTCGGTATCGACACCGCCGTCTATCGCGACGGCGCTCTTGTCCGACGTGTGAGCCGACTGTGGAGTGAATTGCAGGAGGATAAGCAGGCATGACCCGTTTACTTGGCGCCCTCGCAGCCTGTTTGATAATAGTCGGCCCGGCTGCGGCACAGCAGCCCAAGGATACCGCGGAGATTCTCAAATGGTACTACGAGCATTATCCGTTCGTGACCATGAAGGATACAATCTATACCTTTGAGACCGAGTTTGTGTACCCGGAAGGGTTCTATCGTCCGGATTCATCTGAGTTGACGCCATTCCAGAATTGGGTGTCGCGTTTCCCTCTGTGGCATCGGTGGAAGCCGGTCGGGCACTGGAAGGGCGGAAAGATGTACGAACGTGACGAGATGTCCCGAGCCGTACATCTGCCGTGGAAGGGTAGTCGCTTTACGGATCAGGTGATACCATTACGCATTCTTGCCGAGTGGCTTTATTATCGTCACCGCGAATCCGAATTCAGGATTCTGCCAAAAGCAGGCGACACCCTGCGCTACGAGGATTTCCTCAGTGGCGATCTGCGCTTCAACAATCGCATGGAACCGTTCTTCGAACCGTCCGAGAAACGTCAGCCGACCCCTCGTGAGTACTATCGTTTCATGCTTTTCTGTATAGGCCAGACGAGCTATAAGAGCCTGGCAGCGAATTGCGATTCTATAACACCGAAGGACCTGGCGCCGGGTGACCTGTTCATAGCTCACGATGAAACCGGTCGCCAAGGTCGCGTACATATAGTGCTTCTGAAGCTCCTTAACAAGAATGGCGACCGGCGCTACGTAGTTGCCTGCGGCTGTGAAGAGGCATGTGATTTCCATATCCCGCTACTCACTGAGGACCGCAATCGACCCTGGGTGACCGCGACGGATATCGGGCAACTTGGAGAGGACCACCCGCACCAGGGTTTCTTTCGGATGCGTATTCAGTGAGATAACTCCTGGCCGCACACGGCATGGCCGTAGGGGCCAGAATCCAGCATGGACGCTTTACACAACCACATCCTCGGAGCCGCCCGGCGCTGGTTCCGTAAACAGGTAGCCTGGAGACGGTATCTCCATCAGCATCCCGAGCTTTCCTTTGGCGAGTTCAAGACTACATCCTATTTGAGAAAAACAGTGCGCTCTCTGGGGCTTGAGTTGATGCCACTTAAGATGGATACCGGCCTGCTGGCCCAACTCAAAGGTGATAGATCGGGACCGACGGTGGCGATGCGCACCGATATTGATGCCCTGCCGATTGCGGAACGTACCGGTTTGCGCTATCGCTCGAAAGTCGAAGGCTGTATGCATGCCTGCGGTCATGATATGCACATGGCGGTGGTCCTGGGCGCGGCGGCAGTCCTCTCCGAGATGCGGGACAAGATACCGGGAACGGTCCGGTTCATATTTCAGCCGGCTGAGGAAAGTCCGCCGGGTGGCGCCTTGCCGTTAATCGAGAACGGCGCCATGGACGGGGTTTCGATGATTTTCGGTTTGCACGTCGATCCGTCCGTGCCGACCGGCAAGATTGGGCTACGCGACGGTGTCACTATGGCCTCGGTGATCGATTTCGATATTGTCATACAGGGTCGGGGTGGGCACGCCGCGCGACCGCACGATGCGGTCGATGCAATAGTGACAGCCGGCGAATTCATTCAGGCTTTGCAGACGATCGTGGCGCGTGAGATTGATCCGGTTTCGCCGGTGGCGATTACCATCGGTCGGATTGAGGGCGGGGGAGCGCGCAATGTCATTGCTGAATCCGTCAAACTCAAGGGCACGGCGCGAGCGCTCTCGGACAAGACAGCGCGGGAGTTGCCGAAACGCATCAAGCGCACCGCCAAGGCGATCTGTCGGGCGCGCGGGGCAAAGGCGGAAGTGACATTTTTCCTAGGTTACCCGGTTCTGGATAATCATCCGACAGCCAACGAGATTCTCCGGAAAAACTTCTCAGCACTGTTTGGCCGGGGGAAAATCGTCCAGACACCGCTGGTGCTCGGAGGTGAAGATTTCGCCCGCTATCTGCAACTCGCGCCGGGAGCCATGTTCCGTCTGGGGTGTCGTAACCCTAAGATCGGAGCCGTTCAACCCTGGCATTCGTCGAACTTTATGGCTGATGAGAAAGCATTGGTTTATGGCACCGCCCTGCTGTGTGCGGCCGCGCTGGACAGCCTGGTGGGTGATTCGTTATGACTGAACTGAAGCGCTGCGTCGGTATCCGATGGTGCCTGATCCTTCTGGCGCTTAGCGCCACGACGACGTCGGACATCCTGAAGGATCAGATGGTCACATACGCTGACTTCAACTATGTCAACTCTATCAGTAGTTCCTTCAAACACGTCTACTTTGCGACCACCGAAGGGATCACGCGTTTCAACAAAATGACGCTGCGGTGGGAAGACCCTCTTACCGGCGGTGAAGGTCTCGGCAGTGAACAGGTCCTGCAGGTGTTCGTCGATGAATTCGATACGCGGCTCTATGCCGAGACGCCGATGGGGCTGTTTGAATTTGATTCTCTGTTCGATCGTTGGTATTTCCTGACTGAGTTGCCGATGATCGACAACAGTTCCGTACACGTCAAGCTGCCGGCGACGATGTTCATGCCGCCGGGTTTTCATTATCCGGGTGACGGTCGGTTGATAGACCCCGATGGTCGATACTTTTCGATCACCGATATGCTCGACGACGGTGACGGCAACCTGTGGTTAGGCACCTGGGGTTATGGCGCCGCCAATGCCGCAACCACTTCCAACATGATTGAACTAATGCCGTTCGGATTGATCCAGAAGCATGTCAATACCATCTACGAGTACGACGGCCGGCTCTGGATGGCAGGGGCGGCTATTGATGCTTCGCGAACCGGCGTCACTGTTTTCGATCGTGACAACAACGCCTTTAGTTACGTTGAACCCGATTTGTTCAACGACTTTCCAGTGGTTGACGTCAACTGTCTGGCCGTCAATGAGCGAACCCTGTTTCTCGGAACGACAGAGGGCTTGCTCTACCTGGATCGAACCAGCGAGCGGGTCACACGTCGCTTGTCGACTTTCAACGGTCTGCCGCACGACAATGTCTACTCCCTGGAACTGGTGGGCGATTCTCTCTTCGTCGGTACTGAAGAAGGTCTCGCCCTGGCGCCGGTCTCGGGTGACTCCGTCTCATACGTTCTGCCCGGTCGGTTCAACCTAGTGGCCGTCTACGACCTGAAGCATATCGATTCACTCTTGTGGGTAGCGACTTCGGAGGGCGCTTTTCGACTGCATCTGGAGAGCGGACGATGGCATCAGTTTGTCGATCCCGATCGCGTGCTGACAGGAGACGTCTACAGTATCGCCTCGTGGCGGCAGCAGATAGTGTTTGCCGCACCCGACGGCGTAGTGTGGGCCGATGGTCTCAGCGGCGAAGTACAGTTGCTCCATCAGACGGAACGGCGGCACTCACCGGTGGTGGCGCTGGCTATCAATGAGACGATCGTTGCAGCCGCCTCCTCCGATGGTCTGACGCTGATCTACTATACCGATGATCGCCTCAAGATGCGTCAGTTTACCACCCTGGATGGTCTGCCCTCCGACTACTTGTACGACCTGCTGCTCGATGGTGACTATGTCTGGATCGGCAGCGATGAGGGTCTGACACGATTTTGGTGGAATAACCCCTCGAGAGTTGACTAACGGAAGGCAGCGCGCCTCGGCAATAGTTGTTGTTTGAAGCCGGCCGATTCATTAGAATACTTACACCCGACCGGACGGGTTCCGGCCGACAGGATCAAAGGGACTGTTGTGGCTTCGTTGTTTGATAATCTGTCACTCAAGATTGTAGCTCTCCTTCTGGGTTTGCTGCTTTGGTTTCACGTAGCAACAGAGAAAACATACGTCTACGAAGTGCTGTTGCCGGTTACCAGTATCAACCTCGAGGCGGACCTGTCCCTGGTCCGTTATCCGGTTGATTCATTGCAGGTGGTAGTGTCGGCCAGCGGCAAACAACTGATGCGATCCCGGTGGCGGGAGAAAGGTCTACGCATCAACGCCATGCAGTTCGCTCCGGGACGACATCAACTGACACTCTCACCGGCTAACACCTCGTTGATTGGAGGAAACAACCTGATCTCGCTGGATGAAATAGTCACGCCTGTTGGGTTGGAATTGTACATTGATCGCACCTCGGAAGTGACCTTGCCTGTGGAGCCCGACCTGGTGGCAGTTGCCGATGATGGTTTCGCGGTTGCGTCGATTTCCCGACCGGAGCCGGCCCAGGTGAAAGTATCCGGACCGCGCTCACTGCTGGGAGGCTTTAGTACTGTTTTTACCGAACATAAGAAGATGACCGGATTGCGCAACAGCCTTGAAATTACATTGCCGCTGACCGCACCGGTCGGTCATGGGATCACGCTCGACCCGGATTCAGTTACGCTCAAGGTTCAGGTAGTGCCGGTGCGAACCCGAGTTTTCGATAACGTTCCGGTCGTGTTGTATAATGCCCCGGTGGACCTCCGGACGGTCATTCGACCGCGACTGGTTACAGTCGTCCTGACCGGTCCGCCAGAAGAAATCGATAAACTCGAAGCTTCCGCTCTCGTGGCTTCGGCAGACTACACTAAGCTGGATAGTTCCGGACGGGTGGCCTTGAAGGTAGATTGTCCCACAACGTTCAGGGTGAAATCTGTTTCGGTCGACTCCGTAGCGATAGACCGTCTGTAGCCATGCTCACCCTCGGCATAGAAACATCCTGTGACGAAAGCTCGGTGGCTCTGGTTCTCGACGGTCGGCAGATCCTCGCCAACGTGATTCACTCCCAAACCGATCACAGCAAATTCGGCGGTGTCGTACCGGAGGTGGCCGGCCGGGTTCACCTGCGCAAGATCGTACCGGTGTACCGTCAGGCTCTCTCTGAGGCCGGGGTGTCGCTGGATGATGTCGATCTCATCGCTGCGACCATGGGGCCGGGGCTGATCGGTCCCCTGCTGGTAGGGCTCACCTTCGCCAAGGGGCTGGCTTTTGCCGTCGGAAAACACTTCATAGGAGTACATCATATTGAGGGACATATTGCCGCCAACCTGTTGGAACATCCCGACCTTCAGGCCAACCATCTGACTCTGATAGTATCCGGCGGCCACACGATGCTTGTCGAAGTCCGGCGCTTTGGTTCTTATGAGATCCTCGGCGCCACCAGAGACGATGCTCTCGGTGAGGCGTTTGACAAAGTAGCCAAACTCATGGGTCTCGGCTATCCCGGCGGGGCTCGGCTTGACCGGTTGGCTCAGCAAGGTGATCCGAAGTACCATCGGTTTCCGCGCGCCCTTCTCAAGGAGGGCTACCAGTTCTCCTACTCCGGGCTCAAGACGGCGGTAGCGCTGTTCCTGGCTAAGCTTTCAGAGACGGAGTTCGAGCGCCACAAGGCCGATATCGCCGCCTCTTTTCAAGAGGCCGCCGTGTCGGTAGTCGTCGAGAAAACAGTGCGCGCGGCTCTCGAACGCGATCTGCACGACGTAAGTATATCGGGTGGGGTGGCAGCCAACAGTCGTCTGCGGGTACTGCTGGCCGAACGGCTGAGTGCGATCAAACGCCGATTGTTCTACCCCTCGGTGGAACTATGTACCGACAACGCCGCCATGATCGCTGCTGCAGGATTCTATCGATATCAAGACGAGGGTCCGGGCGAGTTGGCGATCAACGCCGTGCCGTACCTCAGATTGGACGAATAGCAAAAATGGTTGTCGGTTTGAGCGTCTTGCCGTATAATTGCCAAATGCGATAACTTCACGCTACGCGTGTTTTTTACGGAAACAAAGAGGATATCAGAACCTGGAAGGTGATATGACAAACATTGAGAGACTGATTCGACTGGTAGTTACAGCCCTGCTCATTCCAGTGTTGCTGCTGATTGCATGTTCATCGGAAAAAACCGCCGAGAAGCCTGATGCGAATGAGAATCAACCGCCCGAGGTGACAGCACCGGACAGCGGTGTTGCAGGGAGTGCTTCGCGGGACACCAAAACCATTAATATCGAATACAAACCGTCCAACGTTCCGTTCGACCTCAGCGGCGCCCCGGTCAGCATTGCCGGTGTCACGTTTAACTCGGCTTCACAGTGGCAGGACTTGGGTAAGTCGGGTGAGAAGCAGGCTTTCTACAAGTTTGGTCCGTTGGAGGACGACAGCGTCTCGGCCCAGATGGCCGTGTATTATTTCGGTGAAGATGCAGGCGCCTGGGAGGACAGAATGGATCGCTGGATCAACCAGATGTCCTACCCCAACGGCAGGGACCCGCACGGCGCCGCCATCCGTCATGATCGCCAGGTCGACGGCATGACCGCGCATGTGTTGTCGATGCACGGTACTTATAACCCTCCGGCGGAGGGATTCGACCGGGAGGATGCGCCGTCACGGTCCGATCACCGACTTATCGGCGTGGTTGTGGAAGCGCCCAGGGGGTATTTGTATTTCAAACTCACCGGCCCCGAGTACACCTCGCGCATTATGATCGAAGCCTTCATGAACATGATTTACAGGGTGAAGCAGAACCGGTAGTCTTCTGCTGTCAGGCGTAGTCCGCTCTTGGTGGGCGACAGACCTCCTGAGGCTGTCCCACAAGTTGCTTTTCTTCTCGCGTAGCGGCGGGGCTTGTCTCCGCCGGCTACAAGTGGCATGCATTGGGGCGACGCAAGGCCGCCCCCTACGCGGGGTTAGGTGATGCCCTTGTAGACAGTGTTTTTTGTGTCGTGGTGTCGGGCTACCCCGCCCGACGCCTGCCTTCGAACGTGACGGCTGTCAGGCGAGTCGCCTGACAACACCCATATAACTGCAGTCTCGACACCGGCCGCGCGAAGCGCATAAGACCCATTTGTGGGCAGTTCGACCGATCCAGGCGAAAAGTAACTCCAGCCAAAATACCAGCGCGCTGCCTTTTAGCTTGTGAGCATGTGGTCGGTTTCATATCATATTTAGTTGGAAGTGAAACCGAATCAGGTGAGAAACGTAACTGCTAAGTGAAAGAAACAGATCGTTGCCCGAAAGCGAGATAGCGCTGATTAGCCGGGCTTTGGGGGGTGACCAGAGAGCCTACACCGAACTGACCCACCGGTTTCGTTCAGCCGTCTTTCAGATTGTGTATAAGATCGTACGCGACAAGGAAACGGCCAACGACCTGGTGCAGGAGACTTTCATGAAAGCCTTTGCCTCGCTGGCCAGTTATCGTTCCGAATACCGCTTCTCAACATGGCTTTACAAGATTGCAGCCAATAGCTCCATTGATCACCTGCGCAAGAAGCGGATCAAGGCGCTCTCTCTTGATCGTAAGCTGGAGACCAGGGACGGCACTGTCGAGATAGAAGTCCCTGACTATTCCTATCATCCGGGAATCGCTCTGGAGCGCAAAGAACAGAGGTTATCGATTGAAGAGGCAATCCGGTCTCTGCCCGACAAGTACCGCGAGGTCATTATCTACCGGCACAAGGACGATAAATCGTATGACGAAATCGCCGATCTTCTAAGCATACCGATTGGTACGGTCAAAGCAAGAATCTTCAGGGCTCGTGAGCTTCTGAAGAAGAAGCTGAAGAACGCGATCTGATACGGATATGGAGGACTGAACATGATACGGCGGCATTCGGTCGGCATAGCGGCGCTCGTTATGTTTGCGTCTATGATGACGCCTTCTTCCGCCGATGCCGAAGCCTGGTTCGAGTTTGAAGAGACGTTGGAGGTTACCGCCCCGATCCATCTTGAACTTTCCCTAACCGCCGGTAATGTATATATCACCCAGGGCAGTGGCAACCATCTGATTATCGAAGGTATCAAGCGGGTGTGGGGACAGGAGTGGAGTGACGCCAGGAGAGTGGCTGACCTGATACAAATAGAAGTGAAACAAGGTGGCAACCAGGTGGCTATCGCTACCAACTACCTACCCCTGAGCGACGAAGACCGATCTCTGTTGGGTAAGAAATTCGAGGGCGGCGCGTCTCATTATGGAAACGTCGATTACCGCATCACGGCCCCGGCCTTCGAGACGGTTACCATCCGGGCCAAGGCGGCTCAAATTGAACTGAACTCTATTGATAGCGATATCTTCATAGACAATGGCTCCGGCAGCGTCAAAGGGGAATCGCTTTTTGGCTCCCTCAAGATTCGGCAACCTTCGGGAGAGATCGATATTCAGAATGTGGAAGGTTCAATAGATATCAAGAATGCGTTTGATGTTACTCACGGGAAATATCAGGTGGGACCTCTAACCATCCGGATTAAGAACGTGGATGGCTCGATAGATATCGAGAACGGGTCCGGTGTTACTCACGGGGAGTTTCTGGTGGGACCTCTAAACATCCGGCAAGCCGAGGGCGAGATTGACTTGCGGTGGGTAGAGGGCGATATCAGGATCAAGTCGATCTCCAGTTTTGTGAAGATCCAGCAAATGCGCGGCGCCATCGATCTTGAAAGCGATGATGGCGACATTTATGTGCGGACTGAATTGGAGAGTCCACGCAATTATTTTGTGCGGACGGGTTCCGGAGCGATTGTGTTCTCCGTGCCCCGACGATCCGCCGGCGTGCTGAGGATGGAAACCAAATCAGGCGTCATAGCCACCGAGTTGCCGGTGGCGGTGCAATCGATGACCGACAACTACCTGGAAGGTGTTTTCGGACACGGCGGAATACGCATAGAACTAAGCTCGAACTCGGGCGACGTCACCCTGGCCGCCTATTAGGCCGGGTTGGCAAACATGGGATGTTGGTTTGAAAATGAGAACTTCGCGAGCCATTCGTATCTTCTTGACCGTCGCCGGGTTGGCCTGTGCGCCGGCCTGGTCAAGTTTCGCTCAACCGACAGACGCATCCGACAAACCGACTGATACGATCTTCAACGAGATTCGCTTGAACGACGACGGCGTTTTCACGGTCGATACGGCAGGCTATGATTGGTACTATGATTTTGAGCGGGAGGTATTCGTTCTCGGTATCCCTGAACCCGACGAGACGGTTCCCGATGGTCGACCTATCGACTATAGAAATGCCGAAGCACCTCACGAACAACGGTGCACTGAGGAAATATGGATCAAGCCGTTTGAAACCAGGCCGGTGACGATCGGCTACGATGAGTTTGTCGATGATGACGTCACGGTGCTGGGCCGTGTTACAGTCAAGGGTTGGGTGACCGGCGATGTCGAATCGCTGAACAGACGTGTGTTGGTGACTGAGACGGGACGGGTCGACGGAGACATCCAGGCACCCAAGGTGGTGGTGCGGGAGGGGGGGATCGTTGGAGGGGATATCGTTGAGAAGGCTTCCCCGCTGGACATAGATCTTAGAGCGCCGTTTTCGGTAGCGGGTATCGTCGTGGTGGCCTCGTTCACCGCTTTTCTGCTGATTTCCGGTGTTCTGATGGTCATTGTGGCGCCTCGTCACGTGGGTAACTTCTGTGTCTGCTTTGAAAGCTGTAAGGTCAAGACATTCTTCCTCGGTTTTCTGCTGTGGTTACTATTGCCGCCGCTGATTGTGCTGGTGGCCATTACAATTGTCGGGATACCGCTTACTCCGCTGGTGCCCCTTGCCTACATATTGACGGCGGTGATGGGGATGGTTGCGTTCGGCAACATGATCGGACGATCCTTCGCTCGAAGGTTCCTTGGCGGCGAAAAGAGCCGACTGTTTCAGACTACGGTGGGCATTCTTCTGGTCATGAGCCTCTGGTTCGTATCGGCCATCCTGCTGGGTTCGAGCGGGGCCACCGCCGAGGGATTCGGCGTGTTCTTCCTGGTTATCGCGATTCTCTTGACCGCCTTTCCAGTTTCGTCCGGGGTCGGGGCGGCTTTCCTTACGCGATTTGGTGTTCGCGAGTATCTCGACTGGAAAGACCGGGCCAGGAGCGCTGCGGAACCGCCGCCACCGGCGCCGCCACCTATACGTCCGGAGCAGTTCCCTGCCCCTCCGCCCGACAGCGTTTCCGGGGTCGATGAAACATGACCCTGCCGGCGACGTATGTAAGATTAGAAGAGTGACTAACTGGAAGGAGTATCCGGAGATGCTACTACGTATATCGGCGCCGGCGATTCTGATAATCTTTGTCTTGACGTTTTCAGCCTCGGCAGGCAGGATGGAGCATCTATCCGAAAAAATAGATGCCGAGGACGCCGACAAAATCGAAGTGAGTATCGAGTTTGGTGCCGGGGAGATTATTCTCTCATCAGATGATATGGCGGAAGTTGCCACCGTCGAAGTCGACTACGATCCGCGCAGGATCGAGTGCGAAATCGACTATCATGTTCGACGTGGAACCGGTCATCTGCATTTGGAATCGATTATACGTCGCAAGCGAAATATCGACACCGAGAAGAACCTGTGGGAGGTCGTCCTCTCAAACCGCTATCCCATGGTTTTGGAAATAGAGGCCGGCGCCTGCGATGCTGAGATGGATCTGGGAGGCATCCCCATAACCGAACTATCGATCGAGATTGGCGCCGCCTCCGGTGAGGTGGATTTCTCTCGCCCCAATCCTGAACGGATGGTGGATTTCGATGTCGACGCCGGCGCGGCCTCGCTTGAGTTCAGGAACCTGGGCAACGCCAACTTCGAGCGGTTCAATTTCGACGGCGGGGCAGGATCCTTCGAACTTGATTTTCGGGGTGAATACACCGGCGAGTCGGAGATATCGATTGATATCGGGCTCGGGTCGGCGGAGATCATTTTACCGAAGGGCATACCGGTACGAATTGAAACCGGCGAGCCCGGTTGGTTCTCCACGGTGGATTTCCACAATGACGATCTCGACGAGGTTCGCGACGGTATCTACGAGTCGGAAGATTTCGACGAAGCCGATATTCGAATTATCCTTGAGCTTGATGTTGGTCTGGGCTCGGTCGATATCTATTTCAAGGACTGACAACCGCCCAATAGTTCTTGTAGGGCAAATCCTGCCAGTCTGTCACGCCGGTGAAAGCCGGGGGTCCATCTTCGGTTTTTTTGAACGGGAGAACGGAGGGATTCCCGCCTGCGGGAATGACGGAACCGAGAGTGTTCTGTTGGGTCCTGGTCCGCCGGAGGCGGAGTGTGACCCGACAGTCCCTGGCTTTGTCGAAAGAGAGTCAGATCACACGCCCGGCTCCCCGGACTGCGAGTCTGTTGCAAGCAGGTAGACAGCATGTAGGTGCCTTGGAACCTGACATCCGTATCCGCGATGCGGCGCCGCGCGAAGCACGAAAAACAGGCTTGCCTGTGCCGAGGTCGACACGCCACGATTGTGCTGGCCAACTAAGAATTTATTGCGTACTATTGTACCCATGGAATATTCAGATAAATGCCCCCATTGCGGGGTCAAGATGGTTAAGTGGCAGCCGCCGGTCGAAGCCAACTGGGGCACGCATCCCCAGTATGTTTGCTTCAACGACGAATGCTCATACTACGTTAAGGGCTGGGAGTGGATGAGTTCACAATACCAGCAGAAGGTCTCCTACCGGCATCGCCTCGACCCGGAAACCGGCGTTGCCGGACCGATTCCGGTCTGGTCGGCATCGGCGCTGAGAGATCGCATTATCGAAGATGAGGACTGACCAATGAAAGAAATAGAAAACCTCAAAGAGGCCATTCTCAAAGATGAGAAAGAGTATCCCCGGATGGACCTTGATACCAAGTTCAAGTTCCGTTGTCATCCCGGTGTGCCATGCTTCAACGAGTGCTGTGCCGATGTCAACATCTTCCTGACGCCGTACGATGTTATACGGCTGAAAAATGCCCTGGGTATCTCCTCGCAGGAATTCCTGAGCAAGTACACTATCGCGCCGTTTGATAAGAATCTCAACTACCCGGTTATTCTGCTGGCCATGCAGGAGAACGAGAAAAAGAGCTGTCATTTTGTCGGAGATACAGGCTGTACAGTGTATGCCGACCGCCCCTGGGCTTGCCGCATGTATCCCCTGGGACTTGCCTCGCCAAGGGAGGGGATGACTGGACCGCGGCAAAAGGAGTTTTACTTCCTGCTGCAGGAACCTGTTTGCAAGGGGTTCAACGAGGACAAAGAGCAAACGGTTGCTCAGTGGCTGGACAGCGAAGGGATCGACGACTACAGCGAGATGGGCGAGTTGTTCAAGAATCTCACGCTGCATTCTTTCTTCGACAAGGGGGGCAAACTCGATCCGGGCCGGATGGAGATGTTCTTCACGGTTTGCTATAACATTGACAAGTTTCGCGAATTCGTATTTGAGAGCACTTTCCTGCAGAAGTTCGACGTAGACGACGCCCTTATCGAGAAAATAAAATCCGACGATGTCGAACTGTTCAAGTTCGGGTGCCAGTGGCTGCGGTTCGCAGCGTTCGGTGAGGATACGATGAAAGTCGACAGCACCGTGGCCAACACCAAGCTCGCCGAGTTGAAGGCCAAGCAGAAACTAAAGTAACACGGTTCACAGGTTCAGAGAAGGTGACCGAATATGGGGGTATAGCATCTTCTGGGCAGAACATCCGGTCGGATTTGGACCATCTTGCGCCAAGAGCCACTCCTATCATTATCTGATTGTTAGGCAACATGTTATCCTGCTGAGGGCGGGTTCGCTTACGTTTCTTGCGGGATTCAGCCGTGAAGAATACTCATTATTTGCGGGTTTTCGATGAAAAAACCTATTGACAGGGAACAATTATGCCGATATATTGGTATAGTAATTGAGTGGCGAAACAGTCAACCCCTTTTTAGGAGGTGTCTCAAATGCGAGCATCTTACCGACTTCTGCTTCCTCCCTAGGCACTTCTTGCCTACTATGTTGAATAAAGTCGCTCTTATGTGATGTTGGGTGCAAGTTAGGGTGTCCGTTGGGTTTTGGCGGGGCTTGCTTCCACAAGCATATAGAATTATCCTTTTTGGTTGTATTTATTGTTTTAGTTGATGAGCGATGAACAGAGACGCGGCGCGAGACACCCACAAGTAAGCCGCGAAAAGGAGTTTATAAGATGCCTATAAACAAACAAGCCAAAGCTTCGCCCTAAGGGCCAAGCCAAGGTAAAGACTGAGGAAGGCTTATGTTTGCCTTTGCGCCTCTCGACGAGTTCGATGATGATTCCGATGACCCCTTTGAGGGATTCAACGAGGCGTCGGACTCAGATGATGAAGTTATTGATGAACCTGATGAAGTTCTCGACAACCTAGGTCAGATTTCTAGATGGACAAGAACACTTAGCAAGATTAGAGAATATAGACTTTGGCAGCGAACAAAACGACACGTCGCAGCGTGGATCTTGGGAAGTTCCCTCGCAGTGCTGGCGATCCTGGTAGTGGTTGGATCTTTCGGTGATGGGAACTTCACAGGCGCGAAAACCTGGTGGATGTTTGTAGGTCCACTGGTGGGGTTTATACTGCGTGTTTTGTTCGATGCAAGTAAAGAGAAGATCGAATAAAGGGTATTTATCGTGAAGAAACACAGGCTGCAATTTGACTTGACTCCAGAAGCCCTGCAAGCGTTGGATGAGTTGAAGGAGCAAGCGGCTGCCGCTACTAGGGCTGAGGTTATTCGCAAGGCTCTTAGGATGTACAGTTGGTTCCTAAAACAGAGGGAATCGGGAACCGCATTGATGCTCAAGAGAGGCGATGCCATTTCTCAGATTGAGTTCTTGCCATGGTAGCAGTGTTGAGATACTAGCCAGCTGTTGAAAAGCGCCGCAATCGTCATTGTGAGGTCGCCATAGGCGACCGTGACAATCTCTAAGTGGCTGCCCCATAACAATTGGAGATTGCCGCGCTTCGCTCACAATGACCGAATTATCACTTTTTCAACAAGCTGCTAGACCGACAGTTTCGCTTTACCTGTCCCCTGCGGGGATCATTGGGAGTTCCGCAGTTGTCAGCAGTCGCGAAGAGATCCAGCGCAACTTTACAGCGCCCCGGTGGCCCACCCCGCCCAGGGCGGGGCTGTGGGATCATGACCGCACCATCGAATCCATCGTTGCTTCCCGCAACGTTCCATCCTCGAAGTAATAGTAGCTGAAAACGGCCCGGTCATTGACGAGGCGCGAAGCATGCTGGCCGGCTCGTTCCGGATCTATCCGCAACAACGCCATCAACGCAAATGCTCGGATGTACGCATCATCGCTTTCAAGGGAGGGGAGGAGTTCATTGAGGCGATTTCGGTAGATATCAGATCGGATGGATGCCACTCGCGCCACCGCCCAGTGGGCGCCGCGTTCAAACGGTTCCTCGTCAAGATACGACAGCAGCAGTTGCCCGAACTCATCGATCAGGATTGGCACGTTGTACAGAATCTCGCCGATTGCCTCGGCCGCGTACCAGCCGACATTGCCGGACTCGTCGTTCATCTGCCATAGCTGAGCGCGGATCATCACGCGCACGCGTTCCAGGTCCACATCGGCGATTACGGCCGCGACTTTGCCTAACGCCTCGATAGCGCGCCAGCACACCAACGGTTCACGGTCGAACAACATTGTTGGCAGCACCCGCACCACATGCGGATCCTCGCGCGCCATTGCCTCAACGGTGTCCATGTTGCGCTCCTGCAGCAATTGCCGCAAGGCCGCCTTCCGTTGTCTCCGGGAAGGTGTGTTTGTGTCGTTTTGTTGACTAATCATGCGATCACCTGATTGATGGGTGGCACGGTCAAACTTGTTTGGCCGTGAATCGTACGGTCCCTCTGTGCCAATATAGGTGAGACAGAATCTGATGGTTCATTTAAGGGCGGTTGGAGGTTGTTTGTATGAGCGGTATTGGAGTCAAAGAATCAGTTGGAATGTCGGCCCCGCAGTCGAGCGTAGAGGTTGTGGCTTT
>JAUWIB010000083.1 GCA_030605565.1 bacterium | reverse complement strand
TATCTTTGCGATACATTATTGTCCTCCAGGTGCAAGCTTTTGGGGCCATTTACAACAAAACCCGTTCACCAGAAACAATACAACACAATCATATCCATAAACAGATAAAGAAGTTACAGTTTATTCAGCAAGCCCTACTTAATATAGGCTGGAAACCCGGCGCCACCGGCGCCGACGACTCCAGCTTCTCTTACTTTTTCAACCAGCGGATGCATACGCGGACGAACGAAAGAACGGACAAGTTCGTTCTTTCCCTTGCAATGAGCTCGACGTTATCTCAAATTCTACTCTTCAGATCCTTCGATCCCGGCAGACTTCCTGTTATTGATACGCTCCAGGATGCCGTCGGAGCGAACAACGATGTACACAATCGCTACAATCGCTCCCAGCCCCAGCGCAATGGCCAGGATGTAATACCATTTCAAATTCGGCATAATCCGCTCCATCATTCTTCGTGGACCGATTTCTTGTACTTGATTCTCGCCGGATCAAGATCGCCATGATAATGCTCCGGTGTGACATCATATTCGTCGATGATCCCGATCACGGCGGCTTCAATCGATGAATCTTCCTTACCGACCGCCAGCCTGGCCGCCCGGCCGTATGCGACCATCACGATCTCCCCGTCACCGGCGCCGAGAATGTCGGCCACCACCACCGTATCGGTGTTGGGCGCCTTGTTCAGGTTGTACGGCTGAATTATCAGGAATTTCAAACCTTCCGTGTTGACCGTTTTCTGCGTGGCCCAGAGTTAGCCGACAACTCTTCCGATAAACGTTTTCTCAATCCATATCTATGACGCGCCTGATGGCGTCGATCAGTTGTGTTTTGTTCGCTGTTGAAATCTGCCGCCCGGTCAGTTCCAGCCGCGCCAGACTGCGGGCGCAACGGCGCAACTCGGCCACGGTTAACCGCTCAAGATCACGTGGACCATCTTTGCGCAACGCGGCTTTGTGCACCCGTTGAGGCTTGGGCTTCCGCTTGTCGGTCGAGGGTGCTCCCGGGATGCCGCCCTTGTCGCCAGCCACGGATGGACCCACAGGTTTATCCGCGGGCACGCCACCGAAGCTCAACGGTGGACGGTCATCATCGGGGCGGTGCTTCGAGGTGTATCGTTTGGTCGGTGTGATCGGATCCAACCCGTCGTCGGGATTAGCGATGATATGAGTCGCGATCAATTCCCCGACCCGTTCCACCGCTCGCGCTCCCGCCTCGACTGCCGCCTGCACCGCACCTAACTCGCCCTCAATCCTAATTATCATCATGCTGCCACCGGTGTACTCGGTTGAGGCCACCACCACATTGGCGGCTTTGGCGGCAGTGTCGGTAGCCTCGATAACGCCGATCAAGCCACGCGTTTCTATAAGACCGAGTGCGTAATCAGACATTACCTAAGGATAAGTCAACTGGAACCAAAAGTAAACCGGTAGCACGTCCGGATGGGGCAAAAAAGTGGGGCAACATTTCAGAGAGCCCTTTGAAATGCTGCCCCGAGATTCTCGGCCACCTGCACTCCCCTCGAATGCGGGTGGCCAATCCTCAGAGAAAAGAACAACCAAGCACATTTTTCAGCGCTCAGGGAGCAAAAACGACAAATGGTTATATAGCAAGCGCAATGCCGGACCTGTAACGCCCGTCTCGGAACGGCGGCAACGCTCTCGCTAACAACAAGTTACAGAAGAAAGTTGAATGCGTGTTGGCCTGTCACCCTGACTGCTATCGTATGTTTGTACGAATCAAAGGGCAAAAAAAGCGGTAAGCGCCTGTAATACAAACGCTTACCGCTGCCAAGGAGTGATGTGAGATTTCGTTGTACGATACGATTGCGACCGGCCAATGCCGGCGGCTCTCGCTGGTCCGCTTAGTCACCTCGTCAGATGACCAACCTGTTGGCCTCAGCATGGCATCACACGCGGCTTACGCCGAAGGGACGTCAACTGGCCGGTCCAACAAACCTGATACCCAAGTCGGAGTCGGGCGGCCCGGCAGTTCAGTTGGCCAAGCCGCTCTCCAGCGAGATGTCGTATCGTTTCAGTTTAGTGCGCACGGTCGCCTCATGGATACCGAGCATACGAGCCGCCTCGGACTTGTTGCCGCCGGCGGCGATTAAGGCCTCCATTATTAATTGGCGTTCAAACTGTTCGACCCGCTCAAACAACGAGCCGGTCGGTGGCGCGACATCGGTCGAAAGCACCGTCCGCGACAATTCTACCAGATCTTTGTCGGCCACCAAATCAGCCATGACTTCCAGCCGTTTGATCTTGTTGAACAATTCCCTGGTATTGCCCGGCCAATCATAAGCCACAAATTGCCGTACCAGTTCCGGCGGCGGTTTCTGACCGTTCTTGAGCAGCCGGCATCGCGTCAGGAAACTTGTCAGCAACAGGGGGATATCTTCCTTGCGCTGACGAAGAGGCGGGATATGATAACAGACACCACTGAGCCGGTAATAGAGATCACTTCGGAACTCGCCGGCCTCAACCATCGCTTCGAGGTCGCTGTTGGTAGCAGCAACCAGCTTGATATCGAGTTCGACCTCCCGGGTCGATCCCAACGGGGTCACAATCTTCCGTTCCAGAACACCAAGCAGCTTGGTCTGCAAGGGAAGCGGCATATCGCCGATCTCATCGAGCAACAGCACACCACCGTTGGCCGCCATGAACAAACCCTGCTTGTCTACGTCCGCTCCAGTAAAAGCGCCGCGCGTATAGCCGAACAACTCCGACTCCAATAGCGTGGCTGGTACCGAGGCGCAGTTGATGGCGACGTAGGGCGATCCTGGTCTGGTCACGTGATGGTAGTATCGCGCCAGGTGGTCCTTCCCGACTCCGGTCTCACCGGTCAACAGAACGGGTAAATCGGCTCGACTGACGGCCACCAGTTGCTCCTTGTAGCGTTGGAGTTCCGGGCAATTCGTCAGGAAATCGACCTCGCCGGTGACTGAATGAAGACCCTTGCGGGTCGCACGATTCGACGCACCGTCGGGGTAGTCAATACTGTTGATGAGTTTCTCTACTTCTTGACGCCTGGTCGTGAGGTTCTTGCTTGAGTAGAACTCCTCAGCCCTAAACAACATATTGAGGCGTCGCCGTGCCGAAATAAGTCGGGAGCGTCCGGCTGCTACCTGAACTTCGGCCAGTTCAGCGCGGACTCCTGCCGTCTCCAGCGTGGCGACCGCATCACTGTAAAGCTTACGAGCTTCGGAATCGTGACCTTCGGCCTCGGCAATGACCGCCGCCACCTTCTGCAGCGCACCCATTTCGACCCGGTTGTCCGCTTTCTGCATGATGGTTGTGGCCCTGGCCAGATAGCGTCGTGCCGTCCGATGGTTACCCAGTTTCACGTAGACTTCGGCCAGATGACGCAACACCCGCCCGCTAAGACTGGTGCCAGGTTCGATTTTCTCGGCCGTGTCCAGCGCTTGCTGAAGGGTGCTCCGCGCTTCCTCGAGATTACCCCGATGATAGCGCAGTTCACCCAGGTAGGTAAGGCAAATCGCTTCATCACGTGGGCTGTCAAACTCCACAGTGCCGGGAAGAGCGGCCTCAAGCGTTTCCGCAGCCCGATCGTACTCACCTCTCCGCAGGTAGACATGCCCCAGCGCGATCTTGGCGCGGGTTACTTCCAGCCAGTCACCTAGTTCACTGGACAGTTCAATGTTCAGTTTGAGATGGTTCTCGGCTGAATCAAAATCCCCGACAAATGTCTGGATGCGGCCGATGTTACCCATCATGTAGGCGAGCTTGACACGATCACCCAGACGACGAGTGATCTCAATCGCATCCATGAGACTCGAAAGTGCATTCTTGAATTCGTACTGCCTGTAGAACTGTCCGGCCAGCAGGTTCAAAACCCGAGCCTGACCTTCCAGACAATCATTTCTCCGGAAAATAGATTCTGCATCGCGCAACGCCTTTTCCGTTTCCTTTAGTTCACCCAGAGAACGAAGAGTTCTCGCCAGAGTGACGAATATTTCGGCCAAGAGAATGCTGTCGCCATCCTCGGCGGCCTTATTCTGCGCTAACCTGGCAATCCGCAAAGCGGTGGGGTAGTCGGCAAGGGAAACGTAGGCCTTGGCGACATGGTGCAGGACAGATCCTGCCCATGTTCCGCCGGCGGCTTCCAAAGCATCACGATTGTCTTCGTAATACTTCACAGCGCCGGCGAAATCTCGCTTGTCTACCAATGACGCCACATAATGCGCCATAGTATCGCGAAACTCAATGCCAACGCGGGTTTCCTTTGCCATTATAGGCTACCTCCGTTGTTTGTGGTTACCGGTTCGTCCGGAGTGGTGGTTTCGATCTGATGCTGGATGAAATAGTCGGCCTCTGCGTCCGATTTTACATCGACCCTATTGAAACTCAGCCATTTGAGGAAGATATGGGCGATAAAGATATCCACCGGTGTAAAGCCGCCAATTGATCCGCCTTGTGCGTCAAAGCAATCACCACCTCCAACTTGGAAATCGCCGCCCCAAGTGTGGTCGTCACCAGTGTACCAGGGGTCGGTATTGCTGTACGGGTGGTTGCGGGAGAAAGCCTCCCCACAAAACACGATCATTAGTACCAGTATTAAAGCTGGTACAAGAATACTGCGTCTCATTGCATCACTCCTTGGTTTAGGTTCTACTAGAGACAACTTACTATTTTGTTCCTTATGTATGGCAGGGTACGGCGAAGTGAGGTTTGCTTGAAATAAGCCCATATTACATCCCACCCTATTCGAAAGTTACCCTCTAAGGTGTTGTTTGTCAAGGGGTTTTTGGAGGCGGATGACGAGGGATGGCGTCGCGGGCGGGTCAAAAAGATCAGCGGAGCACAGAGACTGGGTTGACTTCGAGCTGTTTGGAGCTATCTTGGTAGCAATGAGTTCCTGTTGTCCGCCCGCGGGGCAACGTTTTTCGGCAGGTTGTTTTGTGCCATGGTAATTATGCTGCCCTATCATATCTCTGTCAATTCACACAAACATGTCAGCTATCCTATACTGTATCATAGATGGAGCCATCAGTGAATAATCTGATTTATATGGACAACGCCGCCACTTCCTGGCCTAAGCCCGAAAGTGTCTACAAGTACATGATCGATTTCTACCGCCAGTGCGGCGTCAACCCGGGTCGCAGTGGCTTTGACATGGCTATTGAGGCCGGTAACATCCTCGAGGATTTGCGTGGTCGGCTGACTCGATTTCTCGGTGGCGACGAAACGGCGCCGGAGCGACTTTGTTTCGGTTACAACGCTACCGATTCCCTCAATCTGATCATCCAGGGGATACTTGTCGAGAGTGATCACGTCGTCACTACCAACCTGGAACACAACTCGGTGATTCGACCGATCAACCATCTCGTGCGTGATGCCGGCGTCGTGGCGACCTACGTTCCCTTTAACGGACAGGGATTCGTGGACCCAGACGATATCCGCAAGGCGATCACCAAGAACACCAAACTGGTAATCGTCAACCACGGCTCCAACGTACTCGGCACAGTGCAGCCGGTGAGCGAGATCGGTGCTATCTGCAAAGAACTGGGAGTGACCTTCGCAGTCGACGCTTCTCAGACAGCCGGCGTAATTCCGATCGACATGAACAGCATGAACATTGACGTACTTGCTTTCACCGGTCACAAGAGTCTGATGGGTTCCACTGGAATCGGGGGCCTGTGCGTGCGCAAACATGTCGACCTGCGCCATTCCCGTAGCGGCGGCACCGGCGTGCGTTCGGCTTATCCCTATCATCTCGACGAGTACCCATACCGTATGGAGTACGGCACTCCCAATATGGTCGGCGTGGCATCGCTCTGGGCGGCCCAGGAATGGATCGAAGAAGAAGGCGGTGTTGTCGCTATTCATCGGCGCGAGATGGAACTGACCAGGAAGCTGGTTGATAGTTTCAGAAAGATCGACGGTGTGATCACATACTGTTGCGACAGCCTCGAGAACCATTTGTCGACAGTAACTATGAACGTAGAAGGTTTGGAGGCGGGGGATGTCGGCATTATGCTTGATGTGGAACACGACATCGCCACCCGCACCGGGCTGCATTGCGCTCCACTGGTGCATGAGCAGCTTGATCTAACCAAGATACACGGCGGCGTCCGGTTCGCCATCGGTCCGTTCAACACTGAAGAGCATGTTGATAAAGCTATTGCGGCGGTTACCGAAATCGCCTCCCTGGCGCGCGATAGAAAAGTGGTTAGTGGCGCAGGCTCCAAGTAGCCACTGAGCGAATACCGCCGAGCTATCCAGACTCAGGGCAGTCCACGTTCGGCAAAGGCCGTTTCGATGGCTGTGCCGGAATTCCGGCCTACCTGATCCCGATTGCTAAGCGGGCGCCGGAGAAATCCGATAAACAGTGTATAGACCATCGTCTTCTCCTCTCGTTTTGGAAACTGGACGAGAGAAGACGTTGACAACCCTGAAAAGGCCCGTATATTAAGGCCAAACGGGGATTCATGATTCCCGGAGGATCAGTGAGACTGTTTCTTGGATTACTCATCATCGCCCTTGCCTCCGGTTCTCTCAGTGCTCAAGTAGCGATCCGGCTTGGCCGCGTCTTACCAGCCCCGCTGGGTTCGACAGTAGAGTTGCCGATTTCTTTTGATAACTCGGTATCAGGTGTGGAGATAGGCGGCTTCGACCTGCTCTTCACCTACGACTCAGCGTTTGTCTTTCAGACGGTCGGGATCGGGCAACTGCTAATCGACTGTGGCTGGGAGTTCTTCACTTATCAGCACGGGGCCGACCACGAGGTTCGACTGGTCGCCATCGCCGATATCAACAACGGCGCCAACCACCCCACCTGCTACGCCGACACCAGTGGCCCTCTGGCCGAGATCACGTTCATGGCTCCGAGTGATTCGCTATACGAAGGACTATTCCTATCGGTCACCTGGGTGTGGTACGACTGCGGTGACAATACTCTGTCCTCTCGCAACGGGGACAGCCTGTTCATCTCCAACGACGTATACGACTTTGACGGTATCAATGAATTTCTCATCACCAAAGATACCACCTTCCCTACCTTCTACGGCGCGCCCGAGGTCTGCATTTCCGACGGCCAGGGTTCCGCGACGCGATTGGTGGATTTCCACAACGGTGGTGTCGTCCTCAGCGCCAACGATACTCTGCCACCGATTATTTCCTGCCCTGACGACACGACCCTCGACAACGACCTCGGCCAGTGTGGCGCTGTCGTTACCTACGATGTGGTGGCTACTGACAACCTGCCGGGTGTAGTCGTCGAATGTCTTCCTCCGTCCGGATCATTCTTCAACGTCGGTGTCACGCCGGTCTTCTGCATCGCGACCGATGTCATCGGCAACGCTGATACTTGCAGTTTTCTTGTCACCGTGCAGGACGCCGAACCACCCACGGCTGTTTGTCCGCCGGCGCTGACCGTGGCTACCGATCCAGACCAGTGTGGCGCCACCGTGACTTTCGACGCCTCGGTTCTCGACAATTGCCCCGGTGCTACCGTCTCTTGTTCACCGGTGTCCGGCTTCTTCTTCGCTGAAGGAACTACTACCATCGGTTGCCTGGCCCGCGATGCGGCCGGTAATGTCGATGTCTGCTTTTTTGAGATCACCGTTGTCGATACGCAGGCGCCTATCATCGAATGCCCATCTGAAATCGTAGTGACCAATGACCCCGGCCAGTGCGGCGCTGTTGTCGAATTCGATCTGCCGGTTTACGACAACTGTGAAGCGTCGATTTTTTACCAACCGCCGCCCGGCGCCAGCTTTCCGGTCGGCGTCACCACCGTCGCCTGCCTTGCGGTCGATCGTTCTCAGAATATGGACACCTGCCTGTTCGATGTCGTGGTCATCGACACCCAGCCGCCGTTGGCCCTCGTTCCGGCGGATACCGTTGTGTCCACCGACCCGGGAGCGTGTAATGCCGTAGTCTCTTTCAGCGCCGGTGCTACCGACAACTGTCCCGACGTCACGGTCATGGTCGAGCCATCATCCGGTTCTACTTTCGAGGTCGGCACAGATCAGGTTATGGTCGTCGCTACGGATATGTCCGGTCTGGTCGACACGGGTTACTTCATGGTTACCGTCGAGGACTGCGAGAGACCTAACGTCTTCTGTCCTACTGATATCGAGTTGTTCAATGACTCCGGTCTGTACGGCGCAGTGGTCGATTACCAACTCTTCGCAACCGACAACTGCCAAACAGTAGTTACCATCGTGACCCCTCCGCCCGGATCGTTTTTCGATATTGGGACCACCGAAGTTAGCGCCGTAGCGACCGACGTTGCCGGCAACGCCGACACCTGCAACTTCAACGTCACGGTATTGCTCAACGATCCGGACGGCGACAACCTGCCTGACTGGGACGACAATTGTCCCGATGTCTACAACCCCGATCAGATCGACAGTGACGGCGATGGAGCCGGGGATATTTGTGACAACTGCCCGCTGATCAGCAATCCAGGGCAGGAGGACGGGGACAGCGACAATGTCGGCGACCCCTGTGATAATTGCCCGGAGGTGGCTAATTCCGATCAGGTCGACTCAGACGGCGACACTATCGGCGACAGTTGTGACGCCTGCCCCCACGACTCACTCAACGACGCGGACGCTGATGGTGTCTGTGGCGATGTCGACAACTGTCCAGCAGTTCCCAACCCCGACCAAGCGGATGCCGATGGTGACGGAGTCGGTGATGCCTGCTGCTGCCTTCACCGAGGGGATATTGATCACCAGGGTGGAATCTCACCGATAGACATTTCCGACCTGGTCTTCATGGTGGACTACATGTTTGCGGGCGGTTCGAGTCCACCTTGCCCGGATGAAGGCGACATCGATGGCAGCGGGGAACCGCCTATCAATATTGCAGATTTGGTCTACATCGTTGATTTCATGTTCGCCGGCGGCCTGGCGCCACCGGCCTGTCCGTAACAGATACTTGTGCGCAGTGTACGTTCTTGCGCACCACGCACATAAAACAAAACAACTGCCGACTTCTTTGACTATTACGACCGCAATTGACAGAGAAGTCGCCCTCGGGGTCATTGCGAGCAACTGAAGACACTCGTGTCGAAGGGAGAGCGGCAATCTCGGCAAGCGACCAAACGATGAGAACAGGCTGCTTTCAGTTTGGATAAAGACGATTTGTTGCTATATTGCAGGTGATAGTAACTACATACCACGTTCGGAGGATACCTTGAAGACCAAATCCCTGTTGTTACTGATACTGTTGCTGACGATGGCCCTCGTCGCAACCGCCGCCGACAACAAGCTGATGCAAGTCAGATTGTACCTTGACACCAGAGCCGACTTCCTCAAGTTGCCCGACTTGCATCTCGATCAGGTATACAAGAAGGACAACTATATCGAAGTGATCGCCGACGAGTCTAAATACGAACAGATACAACAGGCGGGCATCAGAACTGAGATAGTCCATGATGACATAGTAGCATTTAATCAGTCCCGTCTCATTGTAACCAAAGACATGGGCGGATACAAGACGCTCGATGAGATCAACACTTATATCGACGCCGTTGTAAACGAACATAGCAACACAGTTGCACCCAAGCTCAATATCGGCTACACCCTGGAAGGACGCCCGATGTGGGCCATTAAGGTCTCCGATAATCCGACCGTGGACGAGGACGAACCGGAGATTCTGTTCCATGCCGCCATCCACTCCCGCGAGGTGATTACGCCTGAGGTCTGTCTGGCCATTCTGGACACGCTCACCGACTACTACGGCATCGATCCACATATCACCGAACTGGTGAACACTCGCGAGATATGGTTTGTCATTCCGGTCAATCCAGATGGCTACTACCACAACCAGGTGATCGAACCCGGTGGCGGCGGCATGTGGCGTAAGAACCGTCGCAACAACGGCGATGGTACTTACGGCGTCGATCTCAATCGCAACTATGGTTACATGTGGGGTTACGACGACGTCGGTTCCTCCCCGTACACGGATGATCAGACCTATCGCGGTACCGGACCATTCTCGGAGCCGGAGTCGCAGAATATGCGTGACTTCATCGCCTCGCGTCAGTTCGTGATCACGATGGATTACCACTCGTACTCGAATCTGATCCTGTGGCCGTGGGGCTATGACTACATACTTACTCCTGAAAACGACCTGTTTGCTGCCTTGGGTGATTCCATGGCAACCTTCAACGGGTATGCTCCCTCGCCCATCACCGGCCTATATTTGGTCAACGGGTCCACCGTCGACTGGGGTTATGGTGAGCAAACGATCAAGAACAAGAACTACGCTTTCACTATCGAGGTCGGCTCCTACAGCGACAATTTCTGGCCACCGCTGGATCGTGTGGAGCCGTTGGTTGCCGAGAATATGGGACCGGCTTTGTTCCTTATTGAAACGGCCGGCGGCATTCACCAGATTGCGCCACCCGTACCGCCGGTGTTGTACGTCGCCGACTCTGTCGACAGCATTCAGTACGATGTCGCCTGGAGCCATGACGACACGCTGAACCCGGCTGTTTACTATGAACTGATGGAAATGCAGGACTTTCAGCGCATCACCGATGAAGCGGATGACTTCGACAACTGGAGCAACAATCAGTTTTCAATCTCCACCGCTCGTGAGCACTCCGTTCCCTCAAGTTTCTACTCCGGCTCCGGTCACAACTTCAACCGATATATCCAGACCATCAGCGTTGTTACAGTGCAGCCGGGTGACAGCCTGAAAGTGTGGCTCTGGTACGACATCGAATCCAACTGGGACTACGCCTATGTCGAAGTGTCAGGCGATGGTGTAACCTTCACCCCGATAGCGGGCAACATTACCACCAACTACGATCCGTACGGCAACAATCGAGGCAACGGCATCACCGGCTCTTCAGGTGGCTGGACGGAAGCGTTGTTCGATCTTGCGGCTTACGAAGGACAGTCCGTCTTTCTTCGTGTATCATACTACACCGATGGATACGTAGCGGGCGAGGGTATCTACGTCGACGACATCTACCCGGTTGAAGGATACGGCTCGGAGACTATTATTGCTTCAGATATAACGGATACGTCGTACAGTTTCACCGACCATGCTTCAGGTACCTATTATTACAGAGTACGCGCTCAGGATGCTGAGGATCAGTGGTCGGCTTTCTCGGCCGTCAGCGAGACCTATGTGGGTTCCATCTATGTCTGTGTTGACTCCGACGGTGACGGCTATGGTGATCCCGGACACCCGGAGAACACGTGCCCCGATGACAACTGCCCAACCATCTACAACCCGGCCCAGGCCGACGCCGACGAAGATGGTGTCGGTGACGCCTGCTGCTGTACGCTGCGCGGCAACGTCGACCACGCCGGCGGCGAGACGCTGGACATCGCCGATTTGATCTGGGTTGTTGATTACATGTTCAACGAAGGGGACGGTTTCGGTTGTCCCATGGAGGCGGACATTGATGGCAGCGGCTCCGGTCCCGACATTGCCGATTTGGTGCATCTGGTCGATTACATGTTCAACGCCGGACCCGCACCACCGGTCTGTCCGTAAGTAGGCAAGTCTGCTTTTCGCGTTGCGGGCGTTCGGTCACCGCAAGCTGTCGGGCAGGGACACCCATGTTGTCAGTCGAATTTCTTTCTTCTGTTCAGCTTTCGCGCGCGATTATTGACCTCCGATAAGCTAACAGCTAAACCTTGGCCGCTCCGTCAATCATGTCCTTCAACAATTGCGTTGAAAACGGCTTGCTGATCCACCCGAATATCTCACCGTCGCGGCAATCGGTCACACGGGATGTCTTCGAAGTCAGGATAATCCGCGTAAATGGAACACGGTCGTCGTTGATCAGGTGTTGGCAAATCTCGCGAGTGTGCGAGGTTCCAAACGAGCAGTCTACGACTACATAATCGGGGCGAAACTTGTCGATCACCGCGGCGCAATCATACTCGCTGCCGGCAAACCTCAAGGTCAACTGGCCTGTTTCCGAACCGTGCTTCAATCCCTCAGTCAAACGGCGATTACGACTGACGACCAGCACGCCGGTCCCACGCTCCTTCATCAAACGATAGTATTCGCACTCGGCGCACGCCATCGGACAGAATAGATTGAGACGCTCAAACTGTTCGGGGACTTGTCGCAATTGATAGCAGCGACGGGCTCGACTACGATAGGATACACAGTTTCTGCAACCTTCGCTTATGGTGTCCCTATCAACTCCAAAGTTCCAACAGTACTGATAGACCGCCTGCTGTTCCGATCCGGCTTTCACTTTCGGACTACCATCCGTCCTCGGCAAGAGCGACGCCAACGACTCCCGGGGGATTCGACAGTGTCCACCCGGTGTTCGATGCGAGCGCACTTTCCCTGCCTTCACCCACCTGAGGACGGTGTCTGGCGATACGGCCAGAAGCTCAGCCGCTTCCGAGGTCGTGTAGAAGTTCTTCGCCGTCATGATTATACCTTACTGATTTTTCTGACTTCTGCATAAATCTAACCCAAGTCAATGAATCTGTCAATGGTTCAGCCCAAAAAAAAGTGAAATAAATCACATGGTTGTCTCCCGAGTAGATTTCCGCACCCCACTAACTGATTGTGTCACGGGACCATACGAGGATAGCCGGGGTGTTTAACCCTCTTATGTCTGGTATCATATAACACGAGGCCATGCGCACTTCAGTCGGAGTATATGGACCGATGCAGGTTATTTACTGAAAAGCCGGTTGCTCCGGATCGTCGGATCACACCGTCGATTGCACCGACGCCAAGACCCGGCTATCCCACAAAAAAAACCCGCCGGCACGAAACCGGCGGGTGTGAATAGCGAAATCAAATGTGCTTACTGATGCACTGGGGGCTCGCCGCCGTTGAACATATAGTCAACGAAAGCCACCAAGTCGGAGATATCAACCGCACCATTACCGTCGATATCGGCAGTCAGGAGAACCTCCGGAGGCGGTCCGTCGGCGAACATAAACTCGACCATGAAGACCAGGTCAGCAATGTCAATCTGGCCGTCAAGGTTGAGATCACCGGCGGTATGACCGCAGTAGGTGAAGTCATCACCGGTAGCGATGGCGCCACCATCGTCAGTGCCCTCAACCGTGTAACTGCGGGTTTCGCAATCCCACATCAGGCCGATATTGTACATCGCAGCGAAGTCGCTGAGATCGAAGGTTAGCTTGACGATCGGCGCCGTCAGACCCGGATAGTAGCCAATGATTTCGCCTGTAGCCGCCAGGGAACCATTGACCGTGAACGAACCAAGATCAGGATTGACCCAACCGAGGTCATCACCGATGTAGATGTATCCGTTCGGATCCACGCCATCGATATCGTTCTCCATCATCGAGCTGATCGGATCGGGAACCAGTACCACCGTATCGGGCGGTATCACGTCACCGATTTCAATCGTGCATGGAACCATCGTCTCGCCACGTCCGTCGTGAGTGATCTTCAGTGCGGCATTGTAGATGCCGTCTACGAGATCAGTCGCATCGTAACTAACGGTAATCGGCAGCGTGCCGCCGCCCGGAACAGTCTCGACTTCCGGAGAAGCGCTCAGCCAGTTGAGCTGCGCCGGGCAGTCGATGTTGATCCAGTAGGTGGTGTCACCGTCGGAGCACGGATAGTCCGCGAAAACCGACGGTCCCATCCACAACCAGTAGACACCACCCGGCAGATCACTACCGACCAGGGTCATGGTATCACACGGATTACCGGTGATGCTCGACAGGATCTCGAAATCAGCACAGTCCTCTGAACCGGCATCGATGAGGAACATCAGGAACGCGAACTCAGCACAACCGCTGTAGCTCAGGGTCCCGCCAGAGGTCAGTTCTAAGCGATACCAATCGGTGTCGCGCGTGCCGCCGTCGGCCCAACCGGAACCGCAGAATGTGTCGCCACACTCGATATTGGTAAAGGGATACGGAGCAGCGGCATTGCAGCCGCCGTTGGTGTCGTTACCACAGCCTTCACCCTCTTCCACGGAGCCCTCCGGGCACGTGACCACACAAGGTCCAGCAGCGTCGTGAACCTCCACTGCGATCGAATAAGCACCATTGGCGGTACCGTAACCGTCAACCACGATGTAGTAGGTGTTGCCGTTGGTGATATCGATATCCCACAGAGCAGATACATAGTCGCTGTAGTAGTCGTCGTTACAGGCGAGCGGAGCACCCGGCGTCTCAGCGTTCTCATAGATGTAGATCTTGGTATCGTAACCCGAACCATACATATCCACATCGATCTGCTTGCCGTCGGCCGTACAGGTGTACGAGTAGACGACATCAGGTGCGGTGGAGCCGCTATACGGACAGACTTCGTCATAGTCGTCGTTATAACCGGCGGTCGTGCCGGTGTTATTGTATGAGTCGGTCGTTATAGCTGTCGCACTGCTAATGAGATCACCGCCCTGACGGTACACGTTCTCATCAGGTACGTTGTCCGGGCCGCTGTAAGCCGGTTTCTCCTCAGCAGTAGTCGACAGATTGTCGTAGGTACCTGGACTGACACTCTTGGCACTGTAGACGTAGCTGATAGAGAAGTTGATGTCGCCAGGACCGTCGGCGCCAAGGGTCAGCGGAAGGTCGCCCATGGAACCGGCTGCCTGGGTGCCAAAGTCGATCGCAGGCGGATCAACCGTCAACAGTGAAGGAGCGTAACCTACCACGTGGAGGGTATAGGGACCAACCGCGTCGTTACCCGGATCCTTCATCACCGGGTAGTAGTAGGTACCGGCGGGAAGTTCTGCCCAGGTCATGGTCACGTTACCGTCACCACAGTCGCTGAAGTTATAGGAAGCCGCAAACGTGAAGTCGGTACACGGGCAGCCAATAGCAAAGTTCAACCAGGCGTTGCCCCAAGCCGGCGAGTTGCTGCAGTAGTCAAGAGTGACATCCATCTGCGTCGGCAGGGTAATGGCATGCCAGGTGTGCGCTCCGCCGAAGAAATCACACTGGTGGGTGGCACAGGTGTTGTCACCCGTGAAGGTCACGACGTTACCGTGAAGCAATAGCTCCGGAGTGACATCTTCACAATTGTCGTTCGGAGGCGGAGGACAGTCGGAGACGCTGATATTCAGGATACCGTCGCCGCAGTAGCTGCTGTAACCACCCACTTCGACAAGATAGGTGTTGCCGGACACAAACGGCAGGTCAGTCAACTCAGACTGCACACCGCAAGCGTCGTCGTTACAGCCCATCATCGTGGCGCCGTACGGATCAACGCCGTCGTAGACAGCCAGCTTGGTGTCGTAGCTGGAGCCACACAGGCTAACCACAGCGAGACCGGATTCAGTCGCGGTGTAGCAGTACCAGCGGTTCGGGCCGTACATGCAGTCGCCCGGGCCGTCCGGCGTGTAGCCGAATGTGGTGAACGGCAGATCAACCACGTCGCCGCTCAACTCAAGACACTCATCCCAGTTATCACCCTCAGGACCACCGCCGCTTGGCTGAATAGTCAGGGTGAACTCAGGAATGCAGTCAGGTGACGGCCAGGTATCGATCTGGATATAGTAATAACCAGCGCTCAGAGAGACGCCAAACAGACCGTGGTCGCCGCTGTATGCGGTGGACTCATACAAACAGTCTTCGTTACTGTCCGGGCATTCATCGTCGAGCGAAATGCCGGTCCAGCCGACACCCGGGCTGAACAGAATGTCGATATCGATGTCAGCGCCGACGTCAAGCATGTAGATCATGTCTTCGCCGCCGTCGTACGAACCCAGACAGGTCTGGTCGTAGTCATCGACACGACCACAGGTGGTGTTGACGTTGATGAACTGGTCATTATCCGGGCCATCAACCATGTCATCCGGCAGTTTGACCACGTACGGATCACTACAGTCATCACCCGGGGTAGCCTCGACAACCTCAAAGATGATGTCGAATTCCGGGAGGCAATCGGGTGACGGCCAAGTATCGACCATGATGTAATAAGTGCCGGCAGCCAGATCCAGACCCATCATGCCGTGGATACCGCTACCGGAGGAAGTGCTATAGTCGATGCAGTTAACATCGCTGTCCGGGCACTCATCATCAAGAGAAATACCGGTATAGGTAAGGCCCTTAGGATCCAACTTAATGGACAGGCCGGTGAGAGGCTCGGTCAGGGTCAGTTCCATGATGAAGTCTTCACCGCCATCATAGTAACCCAGGCAGGTCTCTGAGTAGAGATCGCCCATACCACAGGTGGTTAGACCAGCCTCAGTATACGGCAGGTCGCCGGAACCGAGCGACAGCAGGAACGGATCTGCGCAGGAGGCGCCCGGAGGCAGCGGTGGGCTCTCGTCGACTGTAATGTCGAACGAGAACGGCTGCTGGCCATCCTTTACCGTGTTACCGGTGTAAACCGGGAAGTAGTAAGTGCCAGCAGGGAGGCGATCCCACCAGATGTGCGGGTTGTCTTCCATATCTGCGCAGGTCCACCATTCGTAGTCAGTGCGCAGGATGTAATCCTCACAAACGACCGGAGCGGCGTAGAGAATCACACCGACATTGGTCAGGCCCGGCACGGTGCCGCAGAAGTCGACGTCGACATCGTTCTCAGCATAGGGAGCTTCGAACACGTACCAGACAGCGTTCCAATCCAGCACACCCGGACAATCCAGGGTGGCGCCTTCAGTGCTGCCGGTAACGGTGCACGGCGGGAAGATCTCTTCGGCTGAAGTCCACTCGTCGTTCGGCGGAACAGACGGGCACGGATGGTCAGTGCAGTTCAGGAATTCACTCCAGTGACCACCGAGCGCATCACACTCAGCCTCGGTGATGTCGGCACAGTCAAGGAACTCCGCGCCATAGCAGCAACGACCGACCGGCGGCTCGCTGAAGTTGATCGAAATGGCATCAAAGCTGCCCTGTGCGCCGTCACCCGTCGAACTCCAATAATGCAAGACAATTTGTGCTTCCGTGTAGGTCAAGTGAGTGGCAGTCAGCGGAATGGTTGTCTCATACCAAGTCCAACTGTCGAAAACACCTGCGTCTGCTTCAGTCCACAGAAGTTCGAACGAAGCTGAGGAATTCTCGCGTATATAGACGGCTAAGTCGTATTCGTTGTAAGGAGAAACACCCCAATAATACGACATCATCCAGGAAAAGCTCAAAACCCAGGCTGTGCCATCGGTGGTCAGATCGATCGGAGAGCTGTATAGGCCTTCATCCTGATAGTCTTGATCCCCATCGCTGTCGTAGAAACAAGAGGTGTTGTACACACCCTCAAATGGGTTGTAGTCGTCGATCTCCCAGGTAAAACTGTTGGTCTGATAATGCGTCCAGCCGGTTGGCGGTATGACACCACCTTCAAAGCCTTCGTAGAACAGCTCCGTCAGCGGATGCATGTATTGAACGGCTTCGCCGGCCTCCGGGGCCTTACGAAGCGCGGGATCGTACTGGCTCGCCTTCGACAAGGCCAACCGTTCGGCCTCTTTCTGGTCGATAGTTGACTGGTCCGGGATCACATCCTCTTCAGGATCTACGTGAACCGGGGCCAGTTGTTCTTTCAGATCGAAGTCTGCGCCGTCACCTTCAGGGATGGGCTGGATCGGCGCCGGGACATCGCTTCCGATGACCATCAAGCCGAAACCCATCACCAAGGCGGACACAGCCAGGACCTTGAACATTGTTGAAAGTTTTAGCATGTAATAACCTCTCTGCAAGCGTGCAGTAAGTCTGTGATTAGTGCTAGTTACTCGTAACGTAGTATCTGCTGATAAATGATTCTGTTACTCTTCAGAACAGTTCCCGCTCGACGTCAGCAAGCATCGACCGGAAATGGATTACCTCATACATCACTCCTCATAGTTGGATTAAGTTGGTTGGTACTTTACGTGAATATCTCGATATGCTATTCCTCAGGTTTGGCCGCCTGGCGACGGTGCACATCCGATGAACACCCCTGCGTCGTTTACCGAGCGCCGGGCAGCATTGCAGGCTCGTATCCTGATATTCTTTACTAATTTACAGCCGTTTTGCCCTATAGTCAAGGGGTTTTTTGGACCGCTTGGGAAAATATTGCCGAGCGGACATGTCCATCAAGCGGCGGTTTAGTCTTCTGAAAGGAATCAAGGAGTCAGTCTGAGGCAAAAGAAGAACGAAGATTACAGCAAAAACCAAGCGATCCACAGTTGCAGCTAGTACCTGGCAGCGAGGTCCCAGGGTTCCCAACACCAGCCTAACAGCCTACACCGCAACTACTTAAGTGCGGGGACGGCAACGCAATGGGGAGTGCTCGCCATTTGTGATATCTCCGAACTGTACGGCTCACAGCAAGAGATACCTTGAGTCTGGAAATCCAAATATGGATTTTGGGGTGATAGACAGCCCCCGTGAGATTGGCTGAAACGGGATTATTATAGCTTGATACGTTTACCGCTTGACGCCGAAAAGAACAGAATCTTCTCCGGTGCAATCGAGAAGCCTACAGTTTGGCCGACCGCCAGTTGAATGTTCGAGCCGGAAACCGTTAAGTTGTGATCTCGCCAACTCAGCGCTATGACGTAGTGGTTGCCAAGGTACTCACAGCCGATTACCTCTCCCTGCAAACCTTCCGGTTCATTGAGACAGATAGCTTCCGGTCTGATCCCTACTGTTACCGGACCAGAATCCGGAAGCTGCGCGCTAATGGACTGCTCGCAAGCGAAGAGATTAAAGGCCGTTCTGATGTTCTCACAACTGATCACATTCAATCGTGGTTGGCCGATGAACTCGGCAACCATCAGACAGTCCGGATCACGGTACAGTTGCTCCGGCGTGCCCACTTGCAGCAGGCGACCCTCGTGCAGGACAGCTATCCGGTCAGCCATCGTTAGAGCTTCGGTTTGATCGTGAGTGACATAGACGGTCGTTACATTCAGTTCCTTTTGCAGCCTGACAATCTCCCGACGCATCCTGGCCCGCAGGTCGGCATCGAGATTAGACAGAGGTTCATCAAGAAGAAAGAGGTTTGGCTCTCGGATGATAGCGCGACCCAGGGCCACTCGTTGGCGCTGGCCGCCGGAGAGGGCGCTTGGTCTTTCCTGCATACGATCCCCCAGCCCGAGCATCTGCGCTGTCTGCCGGACCCGTCGGCGAATTTCATCCCTGGCCACACCGGCCACTTTGAGTGGAAAGGCCAGGTTCTTCTCAACGGTAAGGTGCGGATACAGGGCGTAGTTCTGAAAGACCATAGCAACCTGTCGATCTCTGGGACGCATTTGGTCGATGCGCGTTTCACCCATGAATATCTGTCCCTGGTCAAGTGTCTCCAAACCAGCGATTAGGCGGAGAATGGTTGTCTTGCCGCACCCGGACGGTCCCAGCAGCACCAACAACTCACCGTCGGCCAGGGTTAGCGAAATATCTTCAAGCACTCTGATGGCGCCGAAATTCTTGCTGATGTTTTTCAGTAGTAGCTCAGGCATCTCAGTTGTCCACCGCTATTGTTCCGTCAACGACCGTGAAGATTCGTCCCCGCTGCTTCAACAACTCCGGAGCTGTCAGGGCGGTGGTAAGAAAAAGTTGGCCAAAATCACTGAAAGCTTCAATCAGGGCTGTGGCCCGCTTCTGGTCAAGCTCTGCGAAGACTTCATCCAGGAGCAATATGGGGGTTTGCTCACGATGTTCTTTTAAGAGTCGGTATACGGCGAGCTTTAAGGCTATAGCAGCCGAACGCCATTGGCCCTGAGAGCCGTGACTTCGCGCCGGAAGGCCTCCAATGGCAAAGTCGATATCATCGCGATGTGGTCCTAGGATAGCGGTTTTCACCACCCTTTCCCGGTGCTGCATCTCTCTCAGACGGATCTCCATACTTGCAGCTATGTCGTTGAGATCATGCTGGTCTTGATCGAAACTCACCGATGGTCGGTATTGTATGATCAACTCTTCACCACCGGACAACTTCTCATAATACCGGCCCGCCGTCAAGCCTAACCGGCTCAAGAATGAACACCGCTCTTCCATAATGCGACTACCCATTTCGACCAGGATCGAGTCAAAAGGGGTGGCGTCCCCTTCGGCTTTCAAGGCGGCGTTCTTCTGCGCCAGGGCACGTTGATAATTACTCAGATTGGATAGATAGGTCCTTGTCAACTGGCTGATGTAAATATCGAGAAAAGTTCGCCGTTGTGATGGTGATCCGGAGATGATGGCGGTATCCTCCGGTCCGGACGAAGCGATACTGATACGATCATAGAGTTCCGACAACCGAGCCGACAAACCATCAATGGTAAGTTTCTTGCGACCACCATGTTGATAACCGGCGGCAATGTTAAACGCCCCGTTGTCACTGGTAAGCTGTCCCTCCAATCGGTAGACATCACTGTGGCTATTCAATAAGACCTGGGCGCCGGCGCCCCGTTGGGAACGACCAAGGCAAAGAACATGGATAGCTTCGAGTAGATTAGTTTTCCCTGAGCCATTATCACCGACGAAAATATTCACTCCCGCGGTAAACTCAATATTGAGCAAAGAGAGATTTCGAAAGCCATTAACGGAAAGAGACTTGATATGCATAGCCAGCGCCGCCGACCATCTTAACCAACTACAGTTGGCAGTATCCCAACTGCCCTACTCGGCCAGACGTAGCGGCATGACCAGACAGAGATAATCGTCGCGCGGTGTTGAGGGTGCATAAACTACACCGGCCGCTACCGGCGTGGAAAGCTCAAAGATAACCTCGTCGCCATCTATCTTGCTAAGTATCTCGTTGACGTAGTTGGCGTTGTAACCCATCTCTATGTCCTCACCGCCGTAGTCACAATCCAACTCCTCAACTCCCTCACCACCTACGTCGGCGTTAGTGGTTGAGAGTGTAAGCCGACCTGATTTGGCTGAGAACTTCACCTGGTGTGTCAATACGTTTGAAAGAATCGAAACCCGACGTACTGCTCCAGCCAAATCTTCTTTTGAGACGATCAGTTTCTTGTCGTTAGCAGCAGGGATAACCTGCTCAAAGTTCGGGTAGGGACCTTCGATAAGTCGGGACGTTAGAATTATGTCACCGAGATTGAAGATTATGTTATTTTCACCAAAGACAATTCCCACCTCTTCGTCTTCACCGCTGAAGAACCGTGGAATCAGGTTGAGCACTTTAGGTGGAATGATCACATCCTCATTAAGGCCCTGTAATTTGTTATTCTTAATCGCCATACGGGCTAAGCGGTGTCCATCGGTCGCCACCATCTGCATCCGCTCTCCCTTTGTTTGCCAAAGAACACCGTTGAGAGCCGGCCTGGTTTCATCATCAGAACACGCAAATGAAGTTTTGCGAATCATCCGAACCAGATCACCACAGCTGATCTTAATCTGCTTTTTGGTGTTGACCGCCGGAAGTTTCGGGAAGTCATCTGCCGCCACTGTCGCGATCTTATAGGCACCATTCGGTATCCTGATTTCCATACGCGACCCTACGGTCTCAAACACAATTTCCGACTCGGGTACTTCCTTGATTATATCAAACAGGATTTTAGCTGGTAGTGATGTCGACCCTTTTCGACTAACCTTAGCCTCAAGCGATGCCGTGATTGAAACATCAAGGTCCGTAGCGGAGATCTTCAGCTTATTCTCAAGCACCTCAATCAAGAGGTTAGTTAAAATCGGGAGCGTTGACTTACTCGGCACGACCTGTAAGATATGTTGCAGGTAATTGGTCAGCCGCGATTTAGGTAACGAAAACTTCATTTTCTACATCTCCGTCAAGTTATCCTCAATAGTATCTTTATTTAGGTATGGTATATCTCAAATAAATAGTAATAATAAGGTGTGTGAAAATGTTAACAGCTAATAATCAGTTGCCTTAAAGTCAGTGTTCTCATTCAAAGGCAGCAACTTCCGCCAGTGCTGATTTATCCCCAAGCTACGGTCATTTCTTCCACAAGACAACACCTTTTCCACTTTTCGGGCAAGCATATTCTCAATCCACAATCTATCCATACTACTTTCCACTATGTATCAATACAACAATGAAGCCGATATTTGGTCGATGCGTTCGCGAAAACTCGGTTCAACAGCCATCTTTCTTGATATCAAATCACAACCATGAATAACCGTGGAATGGTCACGGCCACCGAATTCCCCACCAATGACTTTGAGTGAACTATTAGTGAGAGAACGCGAGAGATACATAGCCACCTGTCTGGCCAAGGCGATCTGCGACGTCTTCTTCTTAGCCTTCATCATTGCTGGTTCGATATCAAAATGCTCAGCAGTTGTTTTTTGAATGGCTGCGATTGTGACCTGTTTTTTCTGATGGGCAAAGGAATCAGAGAGCAGCCGGCGCGCCAGGTTGATATCGACGGTGGAGTGTTTGAGTGATGCATAGGCGAGTAATCTAATCAAGGTTCCCTCAAGTTCGCGGATGTTACTGGTCACCCGATCAGCCATTAGACGAATTACATCATCGGGAAGCGTTGTCCCCTCTGACTCCAGTTTCTTGTAGAGAATAGCCATGCGGTTCTCAAGGTCCGGTGCCTGGAGATCGCAGACCAGACCCCAGGAAAAGCGCGACAATAGCCGCTCTTCAAGCTTCTTGATCTCCCGGGGTGGCCGATCCGAGGTTAAAACGATTTGTTTGCCGTAATGGTACAGGGAATTGAAAGTATGAAAAAACTGTTCCTGGGTAGATTCTTTACCGGTCAAGAATTGGATGTCGTCAATCAACAGGGCATCAACCTCACGATACATGCGGGTAAACTGAGAGACAGACCCCTCGGAGATCGATGCGATAAAATCCGATGTAAACTTCTCCGAAGTAGCATAGACCACCCGCTTATTGGGAAACTGCTCCTGAATGCGATGACCGATCGCCTGCAGGATGTGTGTTTTGCCCAATCCGGTACCACCGTATATGAAGAGCGGGTTGTAGCGCGTGGTGCCGGGCGCGTCCGCTACGGCCATTGAGGCGGCGCAGGCCATCTCGTTAAAGCCACCCACCACCAGTGATGTGAACCGATACCGACTCGACAGAGGTGGTGAGGCCTCATCGGAACTAGTGCGCTCTGGCCGCACCGTCGCATTCTGTTGGTCAAAGTTGATGGTGACCTGAGGTTCGGTTTCCGGCTGTTCATGGATCTGATAGTGGACCACGTACTGTTTCCCAAGAACTTCGAGAAACGCCTCGTTGATCAATTCGCTGAAATGGCTGTTGATCCAGTCAGCCACGAATTGGTTGGGAACACCGAGTACGAACTTATCGCTATCGGTTGGCGTGCCTACAGTAGGTTTCAACCAGGTATTGTATGACTGCTCAGTCACACGCTGAAACATGTATTGCAGGCAGTTTCGCCATTGTGTTGAATTAGCTATCTCTGTTTGCATATAGTTATCATCTCCCCTCATTATCCACATCGAATACTGCTACTAATCGTTTCCGGCTATTCTGATTAGTCGGCTGCTTCCATATTGCATGCCACGATTTCAACATTACTGTCCACATTTTCAAGTCCGGAGACGTCCGCTAAGTGCGTGAGGCACAACAGGCGGCTCGCAAAGACGGGAACTTATCCACACGTTATCGACAACAGGTAATTTTCCAATGCTCATGTGTATATTTACGGAGAGCGACAGCCTTCGTCAAGCGGAGGCTGTCGATAAATTGGAGGATTCTTGAAGTGGCTGTTTGCGAGCGTCTTACAAAACTACCGGTCGATGCGAAAAAAGAGGCGCTCGGCAGACACGTTTACCGATTGATAATGTCGGAGCGTCAAACGGTCGTTGCAGCACGAGGTTATCGCACCTTCGTACTGTCGATAGCGCGTGCGAACTTTTCGAACAGTTCCACTTGTTCGGGGGTACCATCGGTCGCTACGGGTTGGCCGATATCGGCGCCTTCACGCATTGAGGTCATCAGAGGGATCTCACCATAGAAGGTGACGCCGAGTTTGTCGGCCAGCTTCTTGCCGCCATCCTTGCCAAAGATGTATTCACGAACGCCGTTGGCCTCGAAATAAGACATGTTCTCAATGACACCGAGCACCTTCAAGTTGGTCTTCTCGGCCATCTTAGCCACTCGCCCGGCAACGTTGGTAGCGGTTGTCTGCGGAGTGGTGACCACCAACATCTCGGCTGCCGGTATCGCCTGGGCGATGGTAAGCGAGACGTCACCGGTACCGGGGGGCAAATCCAGAAAGAGATAATCGAGATCGTCCCACATGACGTCATGGATAAACTGGTTGATCGCTTTGTGTAAAAGCGGGCCACGCCAGACTACCGGTTCATCTTCCTTGATGAAGAACCCAATAGAGACCACTTGTATATTATCCCCTGTGCGTAGAGGCACGATATTGTCGTCGATCATAGTCGGCTGACCACTGACACCAAGCATGCGAGGGATCGAAAAGCCGTAAACATCGGCATCCAAAACGCCCACCTTACGTCCTATTTTGGCCATAGCTACAGCCAGATTGGTGGTAACGGTAGACTTGCCGACACCCCCTTTACCGGACGATACGGCGATGAATCGTTTGGCGTAGGTAACAGGCGGTGTCGCCTGGGCCGGTCGAGGGTCACCGAAACCGAGTTTCTTGCGCAAGGCGCGACGTTGCTCGTCATTCATAACAGCAAACTCAACCTTGACGGAGTCGGCGCCGGGAAGCGCCTTGACCCCGGCCACCACATCGCTGGTAATCTTATCTTTCATCGGGCAGGTAGGAACAGTCAACGAGATACCAATGGTTACATCGCTACCTTTGATATCAATCGATTTGATCATCCCCAGGTCTGTCAACGGCTTCTTCAGTTCCGGATCGTCTATCGTGTCCAGGACTTTTGTTACGGCATCTTTGGTAAGCATAACGGTCTCATCCTCGCTTGTACTGTTCTTCATCGCTACACAGGAAAGGGTCGACGGACCCGGTTTCCATACGGGCGGAATATACGTCATTCTCTACGGAATTAAAGCGGATTATGCAGATTTTGTTCCCGAATGGGATACATTGGCCACTGGGCCGGTGGCGTGCGTATGAACCACGGTCGGAGTCGTCAGGTTGGATCTGTCGATTGGTTGCGCAGCCGATAGATCAACACCCAGCGCATGAGAGCCTGATCCTGCCAGTAATGAATTCCGTCGGCGTATGGATTGATGACCTTGGTCAATTCCTGCTCGGTGGGGAAATTCTTCACAACCTCAAACTGACTGCCATCGGGGAGGGTGCGCTGTCTTCTCCGATTGCCGTCCGCGTCGTAGACGACATCGTCACCCTGGTGGATATCCAACGGCATCATGTCGATGACCACGACATGTGCATTCTTGCGAAGTCGGCGGTGCAGACCTTCCAGGAACGACGGTAGCATCTGCCTGGGGACGTGTGTCCACCAGTCGGTCATAAAGGCGAGGTCGAAGGAACTTTCCATGTCATCAAGTCGGTAGGCATCCGCCACGATAAAGGTCGGTTGGACTCCCCGGTACTCCTTGCGGCGAGCGATCTCGATCACGGACGAATTGACATCGGTCGCGACGACCGTCCGTGCTCGCCTGGCCAGTACCTGCGTCCAGATGCCCGTGCCGCAGGCCACCTCAAGAACATCTCGGCCCACGGTGAACTGCTCGACCCGCCGGATGATAGGTCCGAGCAGCGCCTCCATTTTCTCGTTCGACTCATAGCTAAGGTACTCATCGTGCCACGGCGCCCGCCGGTCGTAGTAGGCGTTCATTTCCCGGATCAACTTGTCGTCACTCATCAACTGTTCCCGTTTGCACAAGTGTTACGGTTCTGTGGTCGGCGTACGTCCTCGTGCGCCGACAACGTCTCGAAGCGAACGCGGTAGACGAGGACGTCCACCGCGCACCCAGTATGACCGGACATGAATGAGATGTAAAGGCCAATAGTGAGAGGACTGCCCCCGAAATTCCTTGTCATGCCGGACTTGATCCGGCATCCAGTGGCAAGCCACTTTTTCACGCTACGCGCGCCCTTCAGGTCACCCTGAGCGGAGTCGAAGGGTGGCGTACCTTATGGGCTACTGGTTTTCGCCGGCATGACATGGCAAGATCAGTCTTGTCAGGAACACAAAGTTTGTGGTCGGCGTACGTCCTCGTGCGCCGACAACTTCTCGAGGTGAACGCGGTAGACGAGGACGTCCACCGCGCACGAAAACCTGAGATGGTCAAGAAACTGCACGCTTACGCCCAGCACAGTATCGACGAGTGCGCCAAAATGGAGGCGAAGAAGGCCGAGTAATTTCATCGCAACAGTTCTTCGGAAGAAAGATACCCCGCTCGGCAGTGACGCCCCGCCCTTGCCTGATGACGTTATAGAACTCGCCCTCGTAATACGGAACTCCGGAACTCATATAGGGTTTAGGGAGGTGTGGCTCGTCAGGTTCTTGTTGAGATGCTACACAGACACTTGGGAATCTATGTGTACACAGAAAACACCTGTATCGTCATAGTCCGAATTGCATTCCTTCTTCCAGATGTTCTCTTGCTCCCGTGCAAGGTCTTCGCGACGGAATAGTCTAACGTTAGATGCGAATCCTCGCCAGACATGAACAACCACCCATATGCCATTACTCTCTTGGCTCATGACGACTTCTCCGTTGCGGTAATACGTGTATACCAATCAAACACATTTCGATATTCCAAGAAACTACATAATTGGGATAATCCGCTTGAACTGAACGTCGGACGGTTGACTTGCCTCACAAAGAGGGATCTTCTTGATTCGTTTGACACTATGGTGAACTTAGTGGGAAGTCGAGGTGCGGTGAGATGTACGTCGTTAAATCGAAGCAGACCAGAGTAGACTGGGGTAGAGTGCTCGACCTCGAATAAGGCATCTACAGTTGCACCGCCTCGGTTCAGCCAAACGACATCAATCTCCTCTACAACATGCCGAATGGGGTCAAGGCTCGGTGGAAGACCGAAATCACAGTCAAACTTGCCAACCAGCGACCAGTCCAGATTGTGGCGATCTCTTGGGGGGACCCAGATACCGAAACCCTGGGTCGACCCAATTGCCCCAAGCAGTGTTTGAACCTGGCTATGCGATAGGTCAGGTATTGTCACACCGGCATATGCGGCAGCAGCTTGAATCGCACCCCAGCCTATGTGACTCTCGACGTTGAACCTACCGGCGTTTGCCACGTATAGTTCTGTCAAACTTGTGCCAGTGTACACTTGCACCTTGTGCTGCCCATCTGCTGCTGGCTCCAAGCCCCCGAAAAGCTCTTCGTATTCACAGAAGGGGACACACAGAGGCTGTTCCTGTTCGTCCCAAAGAAAGCAGACAAAAGCAGTGTGCCCCGCTAGTCTCTGTAGATCGACCTTTCGAAGTCCGTAGAAAGCTTGGCCACGATCGTGAAGGCGTGAGTACCGTATGTAAATCCTGACGGCACCATCCCCAATGTCGAACATGGAATTGCTGCGACCCAGCTTCTGAAGTGGACCGAAGCGAGTCGCTAGTGGTGTGATTCATCCTGTTGGGGCATTATCCAGGGCGAGCCTCGCCCGGCCGACCTTGTCGATGATCTCTTCCGCGGTTTTTCTCCAGATGAACGGTTTCGGATCGCTGTTGTGTTGGTCAATGTAGCTCATGA
>JAUWIB010000006.1 GCA_030605565.1 bacterium | reverse complement strand
TCGGTGAAGGGTTGTCCGTTCTTTTTTGCTAAGTATGATATCCTGTGCTACTCGCATCTAAAACACCTCCACCGCAATAATACGGCAGAGGAACGCCGAAGTCAAGATACTGCCTACTATTTATGCATCACACCACTAGGTTTGCGAATGCCCACACACCCGACTCGTAGTCGATTCCGTGACCGTTGTCAATAACGCAAATCTGCTCGATCCCGCCAAGACTGTTTCTCTTAAATACTACCCTTACTTCGGTCGAATCTGCATCCAGGGAGTTCCATACGAGTTCAGCGATTGCTAGAACTGGTTTCTTTACTTTACAGATTCGCTCAATATAATCTGGCTGCAGCTTAACTCGTATTGTCTTCATGGTCACCCTATCCTAACTGCTCTTCGCAATTCTTTCCGACTTCAACCACTCGCATTATACACGTTCCAGAGCGGAGAGCAAATCACTTTTGAAATAGCCAGTTCCTGACGCTCGCCAACGGCCTGCTATCACCGGAGCGCCAGACCGAGGTCCGAGACATGATCTTTGCCTGCGAGGAGATGAATGTTCGGAACCTGATGGCGAAGTTGGTGGTATAAGAGTCGGAGAAACGCAGTGCTTTACCAGCATTGATACGGATGCAGGTGCTGTCAGTCTGAAACGACTGGCAGCACTGTTTTTTTTCCGATTCAAGTCCAGGAGTGACGACAAGGATCGAGACGTCGTTGATACCGCCTCAAAACACAATGCCGATACCCGGTTCCCAACTCGAAACCTGCTCGAAGTTCGGCGCTCTGCGGCCATCGACATAGCGCACATACATGATCGGAGCGCCGTTAACCCCAAACACCTTAAGTTGTCTGTAGAAAGCGGCGACCTCCCCTCGGAAGTACGATGCTATGCCGATATCCTCGGCCAGACCCACCTGCCACTCCGGATAGAAGCCGATTTTCCAGAAAAGCGGGATTGTCCACTTAAGGCCGAAATCGGCTCTGTATTCGGACAAACCCTCCGGTTCTCGCACCGCCAGCCATTTTAGCGCCAGGGTCAGCGACAGCGGGTTAGCACCCATCCTGTTGTGATCTTCAATCTTAAACAACCCGCCGACAGGATCCATCCGTGTGAAGGGAACATCCAGTTCGGCTTGTAAGCCGATATTCACATTCCAGGGACCCTCATCGTCGAACCAGTCCTCACTGACCGGGTTGGGAGCAGTCTCACCCGAAACGTGGAAGTTCAAGGATCCTTTGTAGAACTCCGACGGGAATACCGCATAGGTCATTTCATAGAGATCATTGCCTTTGTCGTCTTTCGTACCTGTGGGGACGGCGGAGATAACCTTCACGTACTCCTCCCGTTTGGTCAGGGAGTCAAGATGGGCCTGGTCCCGAACGGGAACGGTCCATGTGTAAGTGGTATCCGCCATCTTGGTTTCGTAATCCAGACTGTACGAGACTCCCAGGTCCAGCCTCGCGTATCCATCCGGATGGTACTCGAAGGGGTACAACCCGTCGATATCGAAGCTCAGCCCCATGTCATTCAGTTTGGGTTTCTTCTCCCACTCAAAAGTGACACCCGCAGTAGTCGGGTTGGTCAGACACGCAAGACCAAGGCGCGGCTTGCCGACCTCGTCGGAAACAGCCGGGAGCGCCACCATTGTGACCAGACAGAGAGCCACCGCAACGGTCCATCGCCGGTCGATTTTTGTCATACTTATTTCCTCCAGGATCATGAGATAGACGGGATAAAGGTGTTCTCATAATAGTCTTTGATTGCTTGATCACCACTTGGTCCCTGTGTTAGCTTACCCTCATCCAAAGTCCATCCGACGCCGGGGATAAGTCGCTTGCAGGCATCATGGAAATCACTCCGAAACTTGGCGAATCGGTCAGGTTCCGGATAGAACTCGGCAAACACTTCCTCGACCTTGTCATCAAGGAAGCGATCCATTAGGTCCTTCGACAGGCTCAGGCCGGCCGCTTGAAGCGCAAAACCGTATACCAGCCTGTAGGTTTCGGGCACTTTAGGTAACATTGGTCCTCCTCTGATTGCTGGTTCTATTTTACATTCTCTCTAAGACGATCCCAAACGGTTCCTGAGCACGGGACACTTTGGGAGCCGAACATATTTCTCGGCCATTAGGCATCGAAACTGATGTTGGGACTGAGCTATTCAAGCGTCGCATACTCATCGGCGTAGTACTGGTACTTCCACGCCAATAAACCGGTTACGGTGATCTTGATGCTCACGCCACTACCGGATTTGTTAAACCCCGCGACTTTCATACTACCTCCGTTACTCGCTCAATTCCTATTTCAGGCGGGCTCCATGACAAACCGGTATACCCTTGATTAATGCCTGCCGCTTCAGTTTTGCCATCGATGTTGTGTCAATGCTGAAAAGGATAATCATTGACCAGGGCTGCGTCAACTTCTTATCAATAGACTTGATGGCCGCGATTGCTGGTGGGTAACCCGGTATGCGGTTCATATGGACTACTCACGATTCGAAAGGTGATCGAATGAATGAGATAACGATACGCAGCTACGATGAATCCGACGAAGAGCAAGTAGTCGAACTCTGGCGCGAGGTCTTTCCTGATTCCCCCGCCCACAACATATCGCAGGAAGATATCCGGCGCAAGTTAGCCGTTCAGCGAGAGTTGTTTCTGGTTGCTTGCCGTGGCAATGAGTTAGTCGGTACTGCCGTGGCGGGTTATGATGGCCATCGCGGCTGGGTCTACTATGTTGCGACCAGTCCCCGTTTTCAACGGCAGGGGATCGGTTCGATGCTGATGCATCGAGTCGAATCAGACCTGGCCGACATGGGGTGTCCTAAACTCAACTTGCAGGTGCGCGCCACCAACCACGAGGTGGTGACCTTCTACAAGAGTCTCGGATACCAAGTAGAAGAACGCGTGAGTATGGGAAAGCTGTTGAAGGATCATTCATGAACCTCGGCAGCCAGTCCGAAGTAGCGCCTATTCACGCACTCTTGCTCAAGCATCCGCACGACGCCTGGAAGAGCCAGGGCGAGAGGCCTGACAGCTCTGTTTGTTTGCATGATAGCGGGGAATTGACTATCTTTCAGGAGCTTAATACAAGACAAAGGACGGAACATGAGAGTGCAGATAATCGGACATGCATCATACGTATATCTTGACATCGCCAGTTTTACGCGAGGTAGGAGCATTGAGGCTCAACAGGACATTATTGGTGTACTTAATGAGACCATAAAGGACTCCATTGGAGCGATGCAGAATCCTTTGCCTAAGGATCAAGTGCTATACCTTTCTACCGGAGATGGTGTGTGTATTGCGCTTCTGAGCGTTCAGGCGCGGTTCGATTTACACTTGCACACGGCCCTAGATATCCTGATGCGAATAGAGAAACACAACCAAGATACCACCGACCAGATGCGCAACTTTCAAGTGCGGATAGGCCTCAACTCGAACGTAGACAATTTCATTAAGGATATAAACGACAATAGAAACGTTGCTGGAGCAGGGATCAACTATGCACAGCGTCTTATGGGATTGGCGGATCCGGGGCAAATCATGGTGAGTGACATAGACTACGAGATACTGCGGCAGCGCGAGAAGTACATGAAGGCCTTTAGAGGTTACTCAACGGAAGTCAAGCACGGCCAGAGCATCAGAGCATACCAGTACATTGGCGAGAACCACGAAGGACTGGATACTGGGGTTCCCACGAGGTTCCGCAAGCCTGCTGAGAAACGCCGGCGCTTATCCAAACTCGAGGCATACTACATTGCTCACGCATTGACGAATCGCGCCTACTTTGGGAGTGTAAGATTAGCCGACTCAGGTGACTTCTTCGCCGCAACAGTGTTGCTTTGGAATCTGGCTACGGAGTCACTCGAACTCACCAAATCTGCAGATCATGAATCAACATCGAGTAGAGTTACTAATGACGACCGAACCTCCAAGACAATCCCTGAGCGCTTGGCGCACTACGGAGAACAAGACTACTGGGTCTGTTGTGATCTGGCAAATCTATTAGTGGAGACCAAGCTATCCTTCATCCGTCAGTACTTCGATGATGAGTTCCCAAACACAGCGAATTTCGCTAGTGCATCCGGTGCCCAGAAGTTAAAGATTGACTGGCCGGATATTTGGACTGAATTCGGCTTGGAGGGTTGTATTCCTAATAAGAACAAGGCCGACGTAGATCAGTAGGGCAGCATCCCTGCGATGCTGCCTTATCGGCGTGATCACAGGGATCGGGCCTTCGGATGGATTCCCGCCTGCGCGGGAACGACATAGCGCCTGGCGGCAAACAAAACGATGAGCAAAGCAATATCCGAATTGACAATTCGCAGCTACAAAGAAGCCGATGTCACCTGTCTACGAAGAATGAACCCGTTTCAGCGCCTGCATGAACATGGTCGCATACTGGTCACGCACGATAGCCGGACGGCGCTTGTCGGCGGTCAGTAACAACTCGTCAAGGATCTGACATCGCTGGCTGCTGTGGGTCATGAGCATATATCGTTCGCGCTCATGGAACTCGACGAGCCGGGCGAAACTGATCTTGCCACACCACAATTGACGCAACCGTCCGTATGCGTACACGCGTGTGATGAAGTTATCGCGAGTGTCGGTATCGCACAATGACCGTTCTTCTATCAGAGGCAGGGATGGATATCGTCGGCTGAGAGCCATCGCAAACAGCCCAGTCGCACGATAGGAAATACGTCCCGAGGAGCCGTATAACCGGACCTTCTCCAGTCCGCACGTAGGGGATTGCGATTTCAATATGAAGCCGCAGGTGCGCGCAAGATCACGCTGCTGTACTCGCCGGGCAACGTACCGGTTCATCATAGTTGTACGGTCGGCGCCGGTCTCGTTACCCACCAAGTGCGGTGCTTCTACTGTCCCGTGCAGATCGATTGTCTCGCGCGGCACGCCCATGCCGGTTTCGACCTCAGGACAGATCGGCACAAAGGTAAAGACCTTTCCAAGCACCTCGGCGATATAGCGGTCGTGCTTGTGCCCGCCGTCAAAGCGCACCCGTTTCCCCAGCAAACAGGAACTGACACCGACAGCCAAAGTTGTGTTGATTTCGTCTGTTTCTATGTCTGTCACCTGTGGTTTCCAGCCGTCGCGCTACGCTTGAAAAGCGATCAACAGTGTGTCCCCAAAGTATGCACACCGACTTGTGAAATCAAGCAGGGCCGGGCACATATTTATATTGTTAAGGGACCCGGCACTGAATGGCATATACCGTGTTCGTAGGGCGGTCGCACGCGCCAAGCACATTGAAGACAGCATTTGCAATCACAGCAGGTCCGCGGGAACACACGGGGCCGGTGTGATGTTAATCGACTTGAGAGCAGGCAGACCAACGAAGAGACAGACAACAGCCCTGGATAATTCGACACTCTTTAATTAACGGAGGAAGTCATGGAGAACTGGACCAGCGTGTTGTACGAGTATGTTGCTCTGTATGGAACGCGTGTAGTCGGCGCAATCGCCATTCTCGTACTCGGTCGTATCGGCGTCGGCATCATAGCCGGTATCATTCGTCGGCTCATGCTGCGTAGCAGAGTTGACGAAACCCTGACGAAATTCGTCACCAGTCTGACAAAGATTGCGCTTCTCGTGTTTGTCTTTATCGCGGCTCTTGGCAAGTTAGGATTCGAGACAACATCGTTTATAGCCGTCATCGGTGCGGCCGGCCTGGCCGTCGGTTTCGCCTTACAAGGATCGCTGGCCAATTTTGCTTCCGGAGTCATGCTGGTGATCTTTCGGCCGTTCTCGCTGGGGGACTTCGTGGAAGCGGGCGGACTGAGTGGCGTGGTTGAGGAAATTCACATTTTCAGCACCGTCCTCAGGACACCCGATAACAAGAAGGTCATCATACCCAACAGCAAAATCACCGGCGACAATATCGTCAACTATTCGGCCAAGGACCAGCGCCGGGTTGACATGGTGTTCGGCATCGGCTACGGCGATGACCTGCAAGGGGCAAAACAGATACTGGAGAAGCTGACAGCCGAGGACAGCCGAATCCTGAAGGACCCGGCGCCGACGATCGGAGTGTTGGAACTGGCCGACAGCTCGGTCAATTTCGCCGTTAGACCGTGGGTGAAGACTGATGATTACTGGGCGGTCTATTTCGATTTCACCGAAAACGTGAAGCTGACCTTTGATCAGGAAGGTATCTCTATACCGTTCCCGCAGCAGGATGTTCACATGCACCAGATAGCAGCAAGCTAAGGAGGCAGAGATGCACAGGACGGCAATCATTGTCGGAGTTACGATATTGACGGCACTGGCCCTCGCGCCGGTGGCCCTGGCCAATGCCGACAGTAGTCATACTGGTTGGAAGAAATCATTGATCATCGATGCCACAACCACTCAGACGTCGTACTCCGATTCCTGGGTAGGTGGTGAGGCCGGTTCGGTCAACTGGGTTAGCAACCTCAACAGCAGCGCTGAAAAGCAACTTAAAGAGTGGTTTGATCTTCGCTCGACTTTGAAGCTGTCGTTCGGGCAGACGATCATTCAGGACGCCGAAACGAAAAACTGGAGCAAACCCAAGAAATCAACCGACCTGATCGATTGGGAGAATGTCGGGCGTGTCACATTGCACAAGTTCGTCGATCCGTACGCGGCGTTCAGATTGGAAACACAGTTCGTCGATGCTTCGGTGGATGCGAAGAAGCGTTTCTTTTCCCCTCTGCGGCTGACTGAGTCGGCAGGTGTTGCTCGCAAGTTCTATGAGCGTGAAAACGACCATGTCACCAGCCGTCTCGGTTTGGCGCTACGGCAGACGATGAAGAGCGTGATAATCGACAGTCTGGTTCTTACGCTGGAGGATTCGACCCTGACCGATGGCGGTCTGGAGTCAGTCACCGATGTGGTTATTGCGTTGAGTGAAAAGCTCCATTACACCGGCAAACTGACCGTGTACAAGGCGTTCATCTTCTCGGAGAAGGACAAGGTGAAGGGTACACCTTTCGAGGACGACTGGAAAGCAATCGATATCAACTGGGAGAACATTATCAGCGCCTCCATCAGTAACATCATCACCGTGAATTTCTATACGCAGCTTCTGTACGATAAGGAAGTCAGCAAGAAAGGACGCTTCAAAGAAACGCTGGGCATTGGTTTTGTTTTCAAGATGATTTAGATACTCTGGCGGGATCGCAGGGATCCCGCCCTACAAAAGACTCGCGGTAGACGAGGACATCCACCGCGCACACTTACGGGTATGAACCGGGCACATGGGTAACAGCCCCACAAAAGACTGTTTGATACTGTGCGCAGAACCAAGACAGTTCTTGTAGGTCGAAACCCCTGTGCTGAAAGTCCGCCGTAGGAGGGGTTTCGACATCGGTGCCAGGACTGCAGGAAGCCTGACTCTGCTTTGCCGGCGTTAATAGCAGGTTGTTGAAAAAGCGCTTCGTCATGCCTGGAACCTACCCCATTTGTCATGCCCGCGAAGGCGGGCATCCATCTTCTCTCCTATCGTCATACTGGCGAAAGCCAGTATCCAGTCTTTCATGTCGCGGAGGAAGACTGGACCCCGGCTTTCGCCGGGGTGACAGACTGGCAAGATCGCAAGGATCCTGCCCTACAAAAACTATCAGGTGGTGGTTATTGTGCGTGGTGTACGCCCTCGTGCGCCACGTGGATGCAGGGGCAGACGAGGACGTCTGCCGCCCACAAACAGATCATGGGTTCTTGGATGGTTCCCTGCGCGGGAATGACTTGCAACACAAGGAGACTGCTTTTCTGTCTCTTGTTCCAAGTTTCTCAACAGGCTATTAGAAATACACTCGGAACGAAGTGTGGTAGATGTTGGGATAGGATCCAAACTCGGAGCGGAGCCGCAGGTTTTCGAATGTGAACGACTCGCCGGGTTCAAGTGCGGGTTTTCGTCCGATCCCAACAAAGGCGCCGGCGGACAGGTAGATGTCCTCGGCCAGATTGTATTCGACCCTTGGCGCGAGGAGGGCCGATGGATCACCAAGGTTCACCAACAATTCGCCACCCCCGGAGATTAGTGGTGTGATCTGCCATGAGAAACCTGGAATCATATAGTGCCGTCCCATCAGGTAGACGCCGCCGTCACGGTACGCTGTGCCGGTGAGTGTGGAGAAGTATTCCTCGGCATCGCCGCCCGGCTCGTTGAAGTGGTACTCGACGAAACCGTAGACCCTCCCGGTGAGACTGTAATCCAGGCCGACCGACAACCGCAGGTAATCATCTCTGTTGCAGGAACACCGGCCATCCAGAGCGTGATCGAAAACATAACCGGCTTCCAGCCACACTCCGGCCCCTCCGACCGCCCGTGCCAAATCGACACCGACCATCAGGTTCTCGCGAAACCCGACCACCATAGCCGACAGGTCGGTTCGCCAATGGTATGTCTTCCCCCGGAGAAAGAACGCGCTTTGCTCGAACTCGAAATCATCACCAAACAAGTACCCGGCGTCGATCTCTCCCATGAACCCGAGTGGCACCCGCAGCCGCACGCCGTCGACCCCGACGCGGTCCTCGGTATCGAGTTCGGTGTAGGCGTAGGGTGCAATCACGTCAGTCGGGTTGACGGCTCGCGCGGAACCCCAGGCAATTGCCTGGCGGCCGAGATACAGGTCGAAATCACGAGCGCTGATCGAAAGCAGTGCCCGATCCAGATTATGAAACAGCCCAAAACTAGCCACTGAGTCATCAGGCTCCGGATAGATGCGGCGGTCAAAATCGAAGGCACGATATGCGGAACCCTCAGTCCCGCTGTACAGGAGATTGTTTTCCCACAACATCCTGTCCTGAATGCGTGGGACGATGTCCCAGGCGACACTGAACGAGGCGTCCCCGCCGAGGCGCATGTGTCCGTTGAGTCGCAGACGACTGGTGACCTGACCCATTGGGGGAGTATCGAAATCGAAACCAACAAGCGAGTATGTCGGCAGATCATAGACCGCCACGAAGTTCTTGTAGTAACCGTTGACGTCCACCGCCACAGAATTCGCTGCGAGAAGCAGGGGCATCAGGACGAATCCGATGGTTCGTCGCCGTGGCAGTCCGATCATGCCTGCGCCTCATCACGGTCTATCCGACCGTCCTTCAGCACGATCAAACGCCGGGCACGAGCCATGATCATACTGTCATGCGTGGAGAAGACGAACGTCACGCCGCTCTCTTCGTTGAGTCGTCGCATCATGTCGATCAGGTCGAGCGCTGTCTTCGAGTCGAGATTGGCCGTGGGCTCGTCGGCCAGCACCAGCGCCGGTCGGGACACAATCGCCCGCGCTACGGCCACGCGCTGTTGTTGGCCACCGGACAGACGCGATGGCAGACGGTCGGCCATACCATCGAGTCCCAACTGCGCCAGAAGATCGCGCACACGTCGGTGCCGTTCTTTCTTGTCAATACCCTGGAGCAGCATGATGTACTCAACGTTCTCCTCGACGGTGAGCACCGGGATCAGGTTGTACGCCTGAAAAATGAATCCGATTCTGTCGCGTCGGTAATCCGAGAGTTCCCTTCCGCTCATTGTGGATAGCAACTTACCGTCAAGTCGGACGGAGCCCTCGGTGATACTGTCCAAACCGGAGACGACATTCAGGAAGGTGGTTTTGCCGGAGCCCGACGGTCCCACGATAGCGGCGAACTCACCTTGCTCAATCGTCAGGTCGATCCCGCGTAGCGCCATTACCGGCAGCCCGTTGTCGGAATACTCCTTGGTGACACCCTCGGCAATGATGACCTTATGGTCGTTGTCTGCATTCATATCGTACCTCTTCAAAAACTGCGTCGCATGGCTTTGGCGGCGTTCATACGGGCTGCGTAAGATGCCGGGTACAGTCCGACTACCATTGTCAACAGGAACACGGCCACCGGATAGAGTACGTACTGCTTGAGTTGCATCACCGGGTAGAGCAGTTCGCGAAAAGTTACGCCCACGTATTCGATGCCGGTATAGTCAATTCCGATCCGGGTGAAAACGTAGGTGACAACCAGGCCGAGGATGATCCCAAGCACGCAACTTACGGCGGCCAGCGCACCCGCCTCGAAAACGATCAACCGTCCCATGGCGAACGGTTGCGTACCGACAGCGCGCATGACCCCGAACTCGAACATCCGCTCATACAGCGACATAAAAAGAGTGTTTATGATCCCTAACGACACGACGGCAAACAGGATCAAGCCGACAATGAGAGTGCTGAACTGACCGAAATCCAGAGCTGCCTTCATCTGGGGCATCAGGGTCGCCCATCCCACCGCCTCGTTGCCGTCGGTCGAATAGGTCGTCCAGAACGAGGCCTGCTCGTTGTGGCCAATTTCAGCGTTGTTGAACTTGAGGGCGATCTCATGGACCTCTCCGGCCAGATTCAGCATCTGTTGCGCCTTCCCAAGCGATATGAACACCATCCCTTTGTCCATCCCGTCAACAGCCATATGAAAGATACCCGACACGCGGAACATCTCCTGCGACAGTTCACCGCCGTGCGCGTGTGATGCCGTCAAAACCACGCGATCACCCAACTCTACCTCCATGAGATCGGCCAGCTTATCACCGATAACGATGCTGCGCGCGCTGTTCGTATCAAGATAGGTTCCTTCGATAACAGCTTCATCAATCTGGGATATCTCTCGCTCGCGGTCGGGGTCTATCCCAACTATAGTGACGCCGCTGACATTGGCCGGTGATGAAATCATGGCGAAACTCAGAAGCCGGGGAGCGAAATACTCCACTACCGGCTGGGCCTCGAGTTTGGCTGTGACCTTCTCCGACCCGATGATCGTGCTTTCAACATCAAAGGTAGTGCGGAATCCGTCGCGATGGATCTGGCCTTCACCCAGAAACGATGCGGTGGCCGAGTGGATCATGTTCTCTTCCATACCGAGGACGATCGCATCGACGAATATCAGCGAGGCCAGGCCGATCCCGATGGCGCTACCGGCAATGAAGGTGCGCCGCTTGTTGCGAAAGATGTTTCGCCAGGCTAATTTCATGTAGAGTCGCATCCAGCCGCCTCCTAATGAGTCCGCATTGCCCTGGCCGGCGCTACCCTGGCCGCCATTTGAGCCGGCACCAACGAAGCGACGACCGCCGTCAGGATGATACAGACGGCGGGTATGTAGAAGCTCCGAGCATTGATGATAGTGTACAGACGATCAAAAGTGACGCCGCCGTACGTGAACGCTGTCGGCAATGCGATGCCCTCGATTGAGAGTTGGTAGTTGACGATGTACGCGACGACGCTCCCAAGGATCATGCTGACCACCGCCATAATCACTACTTCCATCACCACCATTCTGAAAACCTGTCCCGGTCCGGTACCGATAGCGCGAAGCACCCCGTATTCGCGTCTGCGTTCCAGCACGGTCATCAGCACGGTGTTGAGAACTCCGACTGCTACCACCAGGATAATCACAAACAACATGATCCAACTCCCCTGTTGGTCCGCCCGCATCGCCACGTAGAACGATCTGGCAAACTCCTGCCAGGTAGCTGCCTCTACCTCCGGCTGTTGGATGGTTGTTTGTATCGCTGCCGCTACTTCATCGAGGTCATCAAGCCCGTCCACAACCACGGCTATTTCATGCACCCGGTTCTCAAGCACAAGCAACTCCTGAGCGTCGGTCAGATGCAGATAGAGCGCAGTGCGGTCACCGAAGGCATCACCGCTGGAGACCAGCCCGACGATCCGGTAGAGATCGTTGGCAATGGATCCGTCGGCCCCCTGCGACACGATTACTACTTCATCACCGACTTTCGCTTTCAACGTTTTCGCGAGACCTGTACCCAACAGTGCCTCCTGTGACGGCGCCAGTGAGAAGCTGCGACCTTCGGTCACTTTCTTGTCGAAGCGGGTAGTAGCGGTTTCACGCTCCGGGTCGACACCGATGATTCTCACGCCGGAACTTTTCTCCCCCACCGAGGCCAACCCGCTGGAGTACAGTCGGGGCGCCCAGTCTTGCACGCGCTCAACCGTTTCGAGAGCAGGGCCGAGAGTTTTGTAGTCATCCACGGTCTTGTAAAGCGACGGACGGTCGAGATAGCCTGCCCGATGGAGTTGGATATGTCCCATCTGATTCCGTGTGAACATGTCGATGACGTAGGCGTAGCTGCCATCGGACCAGGCGATTGAGATCGACGCCAGGGCAAAGCCGCCAAGCATTGTCAGCACGGTCAGTGTCGTCCGCCGTTTCTGGCGAAAACTGTTTCTCAATGCGATCTTGAACGTCAGCATTCTCAATCACTCTCATTTCGGCGAACGCAGGTTCCTGAGCGAGAAGACATCCTCGCCGATCTTCAGATCAAACTCGATCTCCTTGTAACGGATGACCGTCCGGTGGCCTTCTTTGTTTTGCGGTACTATCTCAGTCACGGCCGGAATCTTGCGACCACCGAACGTTCGGATATCCGAAAACGTCTGCACCCGCATCAACTTCCCCTTTTCATCGTAGTATTTCTGCCATACCGGAATATGGTCGCTGCGCCGCGCGGCAATGACGATGTTGCCCCATACCACCGGCAGGTCCTCGCGTGGGATGCAGTTGACGTAGATCAGGCTCGGCTCGGCGGTGTCGGGCGTGATTATTTCGTAGCTGTAGTCCTCGAACAACGAGAACTCCCTGACCAGGTCATCATTGGTGAAATCCGACCCCATCCAGGAGCTCATCATCATCGAAGGCGGCACCTTGATGACCTTGTTGGTCTTGGGCAGGTAGTTCCACATCTCGTTCTCAACCCGCAGTGTGCCGACCCCTTTCTCCTTCTTGGGAGAGGTGATGCGAATCAGAGTCTTCCTGGTCCCATGGCTCCAGGCTTCCATAGTCAGCGTGCGTTGCCAGTGCGGTGTCACCACCTCCATCTCCATAACGGCGTAGCTGGACTCACTGCGGTAGAGTTGGTCGATTTCCCTGATGAGCGCCCGGACTTCGGCGTCCGTAGTCAAATCGTCCGCTATGGCAACTCCGGTGATTGCCGGGAGCATCAATGACACCATAGCGAGAAGCTTACTTGCAGTATTCATTTCAATAGCCTTTCCAGCAAGGTGTGCATAACCGGTTGCACGGCCTCAACGACCTCGCACCACATGACTGACTTGTCAGCGATTCCTGGATTCAACCTTCGGGCTCTCCAATGCCAACAGGTCAAACAATATCACACAGTATTTACGCCGGCGGCAATATAATGTTCGGAACAGTAACCGACGGTTCGGCTCGGTGGCAGTCAGCTTGTAGGCTTGTTGGAAAAGTAGGTGTCTGTTCCGGTACCCCACCTAAAGCGAAGCGACAGGTGGGTTCTTCCGCGCGAAGGATGAACCCACCCGACGGTGGCGCTCTGGGTGGGGTACCGGTGTCTTGCGAATCCGCACAAGCGGGATTAGCGTGGCCCGGACGTGCGCCCGGGTTTCTAACTCGGAGCACTGTCGCTATGAAACCCGGACAGATGGGCTTGTTGACAAACCCTAATTACGTTGTGTTGGGTCTTGGATACGCTGAAAGCGTGGTTGTGCCCCGACACCTAATTCCTTATTGGACAATGGCGGCGGGTCACACGAATTTGCTGACACAAATTCGCAAGACCCACCGCAACACGCTAAAGAGACTTCTTCAACAGTCCCAGATGTCCGGGCCACCCAGCCGGTTAGTTCTTGCGGAGTTGGGCAGTCAGGTCGTTCAAACGTTTTCTGATGCGTACCGTTTCGGGCTCGTCCGGAGCCAACGATACGAACTTTTCGTAGTGGCGCACGGCGGCGAGCATATTGTCACCTTTGTCTTCGAGGAATCCTTTGATCAGGTACGGATAGGGGAGGGTCGGATCGGAAGTCATCAGGGACATAGCCAGGGTGTCCGCCTCGTAGCTGTTACCGGCGCGGTAATGGATGATCATTAAGTCAGTGAGGATCTCGGGGTCGCCGGGGAACAATTCGGATGCGCGTGTGACAGCCTTCAGTGCTTCATAGAACTGTTTCTGGTCACGGTAGCAAATGTAGTTATTCATGTGATGCACGCGGCTGTGCGGCTCAAGCATCAAACAAGTATCGATCTCCGGTCTCGCTTGCGCGTAGCGTCCCAGTTGGACCAGCACACTCACCAGCGTGGCCCGCGCCTCGGCCCAGTAGGGTCGTTTGGCTTTTATGCGGTACAACATCCGCAACGCCTCGTTGGGCTGATCGGAAGCGATCAGATCGCCGATACCGCGCAGATTCAGATAGTCCGACGATTTGGACGGCATCATCCATTCCCACTGGTTCGCCTTCTCGAGGTTTGTGGTGTCAAGGGTGATGGTATCGTTCGCTCGCGCCGAAGTATCCAGAGCGGCGTGCAATGGATCTTCATCTGGGGTCAGTGATTCCGGGCTAACCTGCTCGTGGCCGGGGATACGAATGACTTGCTTGCGTTCGTCAAGATGCCGTCGATAGAAGTAAGCATCGCGGAAGGCCAGACCGGCGTGCAAATACTGAGCCTCGTGCTTGTCAAAGTACTCAGAGGCATACGACTCGGTATTGTCGATTTTCAGCAGTACCGGCAGGTAGCTCATTGGAACTATCAGGGCAAGGGCCGCCATCACTCCCAGCAGGCGACGTCCGTTTGGAAAGTCGAGAGGGACGTCAGCCAGGAGCAGTCCGGTCAGAAGTGACATCGGAGTCATGTAGACAACCAGGCGGGGCAGATCAAACACAATACTATGAACCGGGTCCGTTATCACCATGACGGCGCCTCCGGCCAGTGTCATCAGGCTAAGCGTCACCAAGTTGGCATCGGTGCGCAGCGCCGACAGGCGTCGCATCCACAAATACTTGGTCACGATAATCGCGGGAACGGTCAAGAGGAAAACCTGCATCACATCGCTGATGTGTCGAACCGAAAAGAGGCTATAGTCGCCAAAGGGAGGTTTGCCGTGCAGGAACAAGATGAAGCGTGAAAACTCGAAGTCGCTGAATCCTCGTACATAGATAATCGCAAACAGTGCGAGGCAGGCAATCAGTCCGGACAGCAGCGTCAGGTTGGATAGCCTGTTTCTGTCTTTGCTTAGGTGTCGCGCTGTTACAAAGATCGCCGCGGGCAGAAGGTAGATCAGCCAGACCTGCAGGAACATACCGACAATCGTGAGAATCCAGACCAGAGCCAGGTTCTTGCCGGTACCATGACGGTTCAGCCGGACGGCCGCCCAGGCCACCCAGCAGGTTATCGCGGGCGCCACCGGTTCCACGCCCACAAACCCGAAGTAGACGACCATCTGCGGACCGGCGAACATGATTACGAAAAGGAATACTCTTCGAATCGCGTCGTGGGTGAATTCCATCGCGAGCTTGATGCAACCAACCAGCGCTGCCGCTGTCGAGAGGAACGCGAGGAGTTTCCAACTCACCACCGCCGGCATACTGCGCGGCATGTCGAACAGTGAGAATACAGCGTAGAACCACGACACCAGCATGGTAGCGCCAAACTCGAACCATCGGAAAATGATCTTCGGCGCCTGTGCAATCTGTGCCACACGCATGTTGCCGCCGCCCAGCAGGAAAGAGTCGTGTTGAAAAACGATGGTCAGCCCGAGAATGACCGCCGCAGCGATCAAGACTTGCAGGCGGCTGGTGAAGAATCCGGCGACAAACTCACCCCTGGAAACTAGCAGGAAACCCAGGCCGCCCAGCAGCGCAATCCACGCCACAGAATACCAACCCGGTAGATGAGCCAAGTGGACAAAGGACCAGTTGTTATCGAAGAGGATGCCGCCGAGAAATCGACTGGCTGCGAAAATCACCAGCGCGACGAGCGCAAGGTAAAAGGCGTGCGAAATGTGCTTGTGATCGGTCATGGTCTTGAGATCAGAATTCCTGACGGCCCTCCAGTGCCCGGCCCAGGGTAGCGCTGTCGGCGAATTCGAGGTCGGCGCCGACCGGGAGTCCTCGCGCGATACGGGTGACCTTGACACCTAACGGCTTGAGCAGTTTCGATAGATAGATCGCGGTTGCTTCTCCCTCGACGTTCGGATTTGTGGCCAGCACCACTTCCGACACCTCCTCTCCAAGTCGGTTCAAGAGCTCTTTGATCCGGAGATCATCCGGGCCGATACCGTCCAACGGCGAAAGCCGCCCGCCGAGAATATGAAACATGCTTTTGAATCCGTCTACTTTGTCGATAGCGGCAGCGTCGGCAGTTTCTTCAACCACACATATCACGCTGCTGTCCCGCTTCGGATCCTGGCAAACCTGGCAAGGGTCGCTTTCTGATATATTGAAACAGATCGAACAGAACCCGACCTTGTCCTTCACCTCGCGAATGATGTCGGAAAGTTCCAGCGCTTCTTCCCTGGTCAGGTTGAGAATATAGAAGGCTAGCCGCGCCGCCGACTTGCGTCCGATACCCGGCATTCGGGCCAGCCGGTTGGCTAACCGTTCGACCGATGAGGCCGATTTGAACATAACACGCCTCTTAAACTAAAACGGAAGGTTCATACCTGGGATATTCAGGCCACCGGTCAGACTGGCCATCTTCTCGGTCTGAAGCTCCTGGGCTTTGGCCCGGGCCTGACTTACTGCGGCCAGAATAAGATCCTGCAACATCTCGACATCGTCAGGATCGACCACTTCCGGATCGATCGTGATCGAGACGACATCCTGCTTGCCGTTGGCCATTACTTTGACCATACCGCCGCCGGCCGTTCCTTCCACTTCGGTTTGCTCCAGTTCGGCCTGAATCTTCTCCATCTTGGCCTGCATCTGTTGCACTTGCTTCATCATGTTGCCGACGCCACCCTTAACCATGATCATCTCCTGTGTGTATTTCGCGAATCTCTATTATTCACCATTCCTGATGCCGATGATTTCACCGTCTACTTTCTCCAGCAGCATTTGCAATCGCGGCGAATTCTCAAGCAGCTTCTTCACGTCGATGCCGTTGCGGCGTTTTCTTTCTGTATCGGTCGACTCAACATCCTTCTGCCTCTCGGTGTCGAATTTTATACTCAGATTGGCAGCGAATTGATCTTTCAAACATTCGGTAATCAGGCTCAGATTGGTAGGTCTCTCCACCACCTGTCGCGCCACTGTGGCCGAACCACCGAATACAGCCAGGATTTGATTATCTTTCACCTCTCGGATTTGGACCATGGCCAGTTGAGAGGCCAACATGCTGTTTTTCTGCCTGAGAAAACCCACAAACTTCTCCCAACCGGCGCGGACCATAGCCACATTGACAGCCTGCGTTCGAGACAAACTGCGCCCACCAGACACCGCCTCCGGCTCACTTTTGACCAGCTTTAATCCCGAGCGGGGGGGGAGGTCATCCTTTTTTTTTTCGGTTTGACCGAACAGGTTGCCTGCGCCGCTCGCGTTGGGACCCTGGCCCAGATGCTCAAGGATTTCCTCGAATCGAACCGTCCCCTCCATCTCGGCCATCTTGATCGCCGCCACATCCAGAAGCAGTCGCTCATCGAGACCGATCTTGCTCTTCAGGTCGCGGTTGAGATCCATACCGATCTTGATCAGACGAACGATATCTCCGACCGAGAAATTCTCCGCCTGCTGCGTGTATTCGGTCAGTTCCTCATTTGAGAAACCGAGCAGATCGCCGGCCTCTGTGTCGGTGGCCAGGATCATCAGCAGTCTCAGATGTTCCAACAACTCAGCGGTGAAATCGGCGACGTCGGTACCGCCGTCGACCACTTGCTTGACCAGCTTGAGCACTACCTTGCTGTCGCGTTCGGCCACCCCATTGATGAAACTGAACAGCATCTGACGGTCCACCAGCCCCAGCGCCGCCACAACCGTTTCGTCGGTGATTTTCTCCGAGGCAAAGGCCGTCAACTGATCCAGCAGCGACAAGGCATCCCGCACCGAGCCATCGGCCTTGCGAGCCAGCAGCTTGATCGCTGCCTCGTCGATTTCCAGCTCTTCCTTTCGCGCTATAAGCGTGAGGTGAGCCGCCAGCGCTTTGACCGAGACACGCTTGAGATCGAACCGCTGGGTGCGCGACAGTATCGTCTCCGGCACTTTCGTCGGCTCAGTCGTGGCGAACATGAAAATCACGTGCGGCGGCGGTTCTTCGAGCGTCTTCAAGAGAGCGTCGAAAGCTGCGCCGGAGAGGCGGTGTACTTCGTCGATTATGTAAATGCGCTTCTTGCCGCCGGCTGGCAGGTAGCGGACGTTTTCGCGCAACGTTCGGATGTCGTCGACACCGGTGTTGGAGGCAGCGTCGATCTCGAGTACATCCAATGATGTCCCAGCGGCTATTTCCTTGCACTGATCGCATTCGCCACACGGCTCGGGTGTCGGGCCGTTGACGCAATTGAGTGCCTTAGCCAGCACACGCGCGGTGGTGGTTTTGCCGGTGCCGCGTGGGCCACAGAAAAGGTAGCCCGACCCGACGCGGTCGTTCCTGACCGCGTTTTGCAGGGTGCGACTGACATGCTCCTGTGCTACTATTTCTTCAAACCGCTGCGGACGGTATTTGCGGGCCAACACCAGATAGCTCATAGAAAGTTAATATACGCAAAAGGCGGGGACGGGGGAATCAGATTTTTGTGGCGGGAGGTGGAAGAATATTACATAGTGTGTTTATGGGTTGGAACAAATACAAGGTTGCTCTGGTGGTGCTGTTGGCCTGCTGTTCAGCGGCTCCTCTGTGCTTTGGCGCAGATGAGCGAGGTACTTACAGGCGCCATCGGGACACGATTTGGGCTGAAGAGTTAGAGGTAGCGTTGGAGCGCGGGGATGACATCTACCTGGATAGTTGCTACGTCCGCGGTCGTTTTGATTTCCCTGACTCGGTCTTCGGCCAAGTCAACGTGTCGAATACAACGTTTGAATCGGGGGTGGGTGCTAGTGGAACCAAGTTTCACAGTGAAGTTTATTTCACCAGCGACACTCTAAACGGCATTTTTGTGTTACAGCATTCCCATCTGGCCGCTGGACAGGAATGGCTGCAAATCTCCGCCCTGGGGCAGAAACCTATCAAGACCTTGGGAACAGTATTTCGGGACTGCGTTTTTCGAAGCCGCGCCTTATTTATATCCTCAGAGATTGCAGGACTGTGTCTTTTCGAAAAACTGCGTTTCGACTCTTCGGTGACGTTTTCTGATATGGTGTTCGTGGATTCAGTCGTTTTTGATGAAGCAGACTTCAAGCATAGTGTTGGCTTCAGCGGGATGAAGTTTGAGTCCGGGGGCGTTTTCCGCAGTTGCACATTCACAAACGCCCGAATTGAGACGGAAGATCTACATGATGTTAGGTTCTCGAACGGCGTTTTCGATGATGTCATCTTTGAAACGTCGATGCCGCCACCGGCGAGTGGCATGGCATCCATGTCTGGGCTAACCACACTCAGTTACATCAATGACCCAACAGGTCTGCAGGGTGTTCGCCAGAGTTTCAAGACCGACGGATTCCGAAGGCAAGAACGTCAGTTGACCTTCGCGCTCAAACGTAGGGAAAATGAAATTAACAGGCAAAACGGAGACTGGGTAACGTACTATCTAAACCTGGTGCTTTTCGACTGGACATGCGATTACGGTATGAGCTATCTGCGCCCGCTACGCTACGCCACCTATGTTTGGGTGGTTTGTACGCTGATCTATGCTTTCTTCGCACTCTGGCGTCGAGGAGGCGATATTGTAGTGTTGACTCCTCACAAAAAGAACCAGTCTTTGACACTGACTGAAGAACCAATACGTTACTACCTTAATCCGGAGAATACCCGGTCTCGAAAACGTTGGCGACTGTATGCCACACACGTCACCAGATTAGGGAAAACACTTTTGGGCGTAATGTTCTTCTCTCTCATGTCCGCCTTCAACATCGGTTTTCGGGATTTCAAGTTCGGGCGGTGGTTGAGATTGCTGCTGACCAAGGAGATTTACATCAAAGCCGTTGGTTGGGCGCGAACGGTGTCGGGTATTCAGGCGCTTTTGAGTGTCTACTTCTTTGCGCTGTTTATTCTCAGCTACTTCGGCAGGCCGTTTGAATAATCGCCTCGCATCGGCAGATGTGGACATCTGCCGTGCACCAAAGAGCCAACTCACCGGTCATTCCGGCGGACGCCGGAATCCAGTTGAACGTCAAGACCGGACCCCTGCTTTCGCCGGGGTGACAGGTCGAGTCAATATGTAAAGTGTTTATATTTGCTTTACATATAGTTTACATATTCACTGGTCAAGTAGGAGAATGTACCACAATGAATTACAGGGTGGACGCAATTGCCAAACCGTAAGCTGCTGACACATAATCGATTCCAGACGTTGATTCACGACTTTTAGCCAAGAATGCTGTCGAGCGACATTGCTTGCGGGACAAAGGGATAATGCCGTAATCCAACCACCTCATGGTGAGCGGAGTCGAACCATGATGCATGAAGAAACCCACCCGACGCTGCCGCTCTGGGTGGGTTACCGGATGCTGCCTAAGTTAGCGCATATGGGGTTTCGACAAGACCTGCTGCCCACACTGCCGGGCGCGGAGCGCCAAAAACAGGCTTGCCTGCGTCACGCGAGTCGCATGTCGGCACCTGAATGCGATATCTATGTGAGGTGGGTGTGGGAGTGTCAGCCCATCTTCGAGGTGGCCGCCTGGCCGACCCGTTTGTCCTCTTTGAGAATGTGGTCGATCAGCCATTTGCCAAGATAACCGGACACTTCGTCGGTCCCCAGTTTCTTGCCCCCCTTGACCTCGACGATCTTCTTGACGAACCATTGCCGCAGCGCCGAGTGCTCCCCCTTGTGCTCAGTGTAATCGGGGAAATCGATATCCTGCATCAGCGCTTCTTCGTCCTCAAAAGACTCTCGGGCAAATTTCGACAGTTCTAAAAGCGGCTCGGAGGCGTCTTTGGTGATGATACCGCCGGGCACTTTCGCAGGAAGCTGGTTGAGCATTTCGACAAACTTCTTCAGCCGCCCGTCGATCCGCTCAACACCGGTGTTGTATTTATCCAGCCATTCTATATCAGCCATTTCGTATTCCAACCATTATAAGGTTGCGCCGCAACTCCTTCGTGGGCCAGGAGTGTTCGTCTTATTTCTATCGACAGCTATCGCTAATTATTGATCAATTTCTGCACACCCATGAATGGCCACAAGTGGCTTTTTTGTCGCTTCGCGAGCCATAAATGGCCACAAGTGGCTCTTTTGTCGCTTCGCGACCTTTTGCCGAACACTCTGGAACCGCGTAACGGCGGGGCTTGTCTCCGCCAGCCAACCACAAATGGCCTGTTGGCTGTTTCGCAGGCAGACCGGAGCAAGGCTATCTGTGATATAATGTCCCTGTATTTGGCAGACATCTCCTGTGTCTTCGTTTTTTTCCCGCCTCCATGCGGTTTCAAGCATTATATTAGCAGGCCGTGAATAGCAAAGCGACAAAAAAGATTTCGTTCCTGACGGTCGGTTGTCGGCTCAATCAGTACGAGACCGAAAAGATGGCAGCCGATCTGGCGCATTTCGGGTTCGAACGAGTCAATCGCGGTCAGCCCGCTGATCTCTACATTATAAATAGCTGCACGGTCACCCACCGCGCCGACAAAGACTCCCGCTACCTGGTTCGTCGTGCCAAACGCGAAAACCCGAACAGCCGGGTGGTGCTGGTTGGCTGCTACGTTGAGACCGACCCGGAAGGGATTGCCGATCTCGAAGGAGTCGATCTGGTCATTCTGAATAGCGAAAAAAACCGGCTGGCCCAGATTCTGCCGCAAAAGCTGCCGACTCTGTTTGAAGCTGGTGCTGAGATAGTCTGTGCTCCCGTGCTGGCCGATTTTTATCAGCGCAACCGGGCCTGGATCAAGATATCCGATGGCTGCAACCAGACCTGTAGTTTTTGCCTGGTGACTATCGTCCGCGGTGAATTGACCTGCCGTCCAGCCTCGGAGATAATCAGTGAAATCAACCAACTGGTCGCGCACAGTTATAATGAGGTCGTGCTGGCCGGGGTCAACATCGGTTACTACACTGACCTCGAAATCGATCCGCCCATCAAGAACTTCACCGAGCTCTGCGGCAGAATCCTGGATAGTACCGAACTGTACCGCCTGCGGTTGTCATCGATAGAACCGCAAACCATCACGGACGAACTAATCGAACTGTGCGCGCAAAACCGCACGCGGATTTGCCGCCACTTTCATATTCCCATGCAGTCCGGCTCCTCGCGCATACTGAGACAGATGCGTCGCCCCCACGACCGCGAGCGATTCCTGAACCGCGTCGAGGCTATCAGGCAGGCGGTGCCGAATGTGATTATCGGCGCCGACGTGATAGTCGGTTTCCCCGGTGAGACGGATGAAGACTTTGCAGCCAGTCGCTCGGCTGCCGAGTGTGGTTTGATCGACTACCTGCACGTTTTCAGTTACTCCGACCGGCCACAAACGGCGGCTGCCGAGATGCCGAACAAGATCCGCCCGCAGATAATCAAGGAGCGCAACGCGGAACTGACTCGGGTATCCAACCGACTGCGCCACGAATCGCATTGTCGGCAGATTGGGCAGACGCTCGAGGTAATCTCGGAGCACAAGACCACACGCGACGTCTGCCTTGGTGTCTCCGACAATTATATAAAGGTCCGTCTGCCCGCCGAGGTGGCCGGTCGGCGCGAGGTGGTACGGGTCAAGATCACCGACGTTTGCGATGGCCACGTGGCAGGGGATGTCCTGCCCTAAGCTGTCCTCGCATCGCATCACTGCTTCCCACTCAAACGGAAAAAGCTTCCGCCTAATGCTGGTCAGCCATGCTCGCACGCGGCCACCTCACAAGCGCTAACCTATAGACTCACAATGCGATAAGGGAGAGGCGTCGCCTCCGGCATGGGGCTTGCGTATTGGTCGGCTGGAGAAATAGGTATATGGAGTTCGATAATGGCTGCTGAAAAACAAGAGAACACTGAGGCCACCGAGGCCGCTGCCAATGAGGCCGAGGTCAAAACGGCCGACAAAGGCGGGATGCTCAAGTACATCATTATAGGTGGCGGCGCTTTCGTCGTGATCATCCTGATCGCGGTGGCTGCCATACTTTTCCTTGGCGGTGACAGCCATGAATCCGCAGAATCCGAGGCGCAGCCTGCAGAAACCAAGAGAGAAGCCGAGATACCGGCGCATGAAACTTCGGCTGACGCTGATGAGCCGCCACCTTTCTATGGTGAAGAGGACATGGCAGACGAGCAGGACCCCAGTGTCATTCAGAACATTATGGACAACCTCGCTTTCCTGGATTACCAGCCCGAGGAGGGCGAGATCATCGCGGAGGAAGAACTGGCCTTGTCGGCAGAGGACTCGGTCGAGGCGGTGAACTGGTTGGAGGCGGAGAAAGCCGCTCTGGCGGAAAGAGAAGCGGCTCTGGCCACCGGTGAACGAGAACTCAAGCTTCTGGACAAGACAGTATCGAAGAAGTTGCTCACCCTGGAGCAGGCCGAATTGAGCCGGGTGAACAGTCTGGCCAAGCTATATGACAGTATGGACCCGCGGTCGGTGGCTCAATTGATGGCCAATCTTGATGATAAAACGGTGGTGTCCCTCATCCCACGCATGAAGATAAAGAACGCCTCTGCGGTGTTGGCCTTGATGTCGCCCCAGCGCGCGGCCAGGCTGTCCAAACAGATGATAACGATCGCGGAAAATTAGTGATGATGAACCAAAGCAACATCGGTATCGATCTACTGTTGGGTGTCGGCCTCTCACCAGAGGTTACGACGTCCGCAGGAGGTCAGGAGAGTATCGACGGCAGCGGATTGCCGTTTGCCGATGTGCTCAATGATCTACTGATGTCGCGGCCCGGCGGGGCGGCGCGACCGGTTGCGAACGGTGACGGAGAAGTTGTCGAGAAGGCGCCGTTCAGTTATTCGTCTGCGACTGATAACTCGCCCTCCGAAATTGTGGACGCATCGAAGCAGGTAGCGAAGTCGAGTCCTCAGACAATACCGCTGTCGACGACACCCCTGGTCGCTGGGACTTTGGCAAAGGCCAATGAAGGTTCGGAAGTGATTCCAGGCCGGCCTTCACCGGTAACCGACAAACTTCCCTTAACCGCTGTCGAAAAGAACCTGGTCGCGTTCAACAATGACATACTGGCCGAACTGCCGGAACGTCCGTTAGTCATGAAAGTATCAGCTCGGCCGGTCGTTGACGGAACGGCTGTGGACCTTCCGTCCGGCCGGTGCGAGATTATAGCCTCCAAAGTGAGCGACGGCAGCCTCCATCTCACTCTCGCCAATCCCAAAGAAGGTGCTGCCCCGGTCGAATTGACCATTCCGACCAACTTGTTATCGGGCAGTCCAAAAGCACTCGCCACCATCGTACCAAGAACGGATCGGGTTGATCTCGGCATAGCCCCAAAACAGATTCCCAACATTGATCAGTTGCTGGCCCGTCTCAATCTGAAGCAGCTTGAACTCAGTAATACCGGCGTCAAAGGTGAGAACACTGACGAACCCGTCAGGATCACTCTGATCGGTGAGCATAGTGGTCGCAAGCTCACCCTCAAGGGATTGCTCCCACGTCAACAAGGCCACGCTCAGGTTACGAACGACAAATCGACGCCGAGCACGCCTAAGATGGAACTGCCCATACAATCACAGATGCCTGTTACGAAAGACGGTGCCCCCGTTCGGGTAACTCCCGGGGCACATCAGGCGAAGATCGAAACCCAACCGGTGTTGGATGATCCAAGCCGGGTGACGCCCCGCACTCCTCAGAAGGGCGAGGCCGTGCCCAGACAACCAATCGCTGAGCCGGTGACAAACCTTCGGACAACCGTCAGTCGCGCGGCGTCACAGCCAGTTACGATAGACCCGACGCCGGTTATGAAAGCGAAGTCAGAAGCAAATCAGAAGAGTAGAAATCAGACGTCGAGCGTTCGGACGAGCACACCCCTGGTGGTCGATGAGTCGACCAGATTACTGCCTACACTCACGCGTCCCCTTACCGGTGTCGGTTCCGTGGTTCGTGATGCGAACCTGACCGACCTCAAGATGCCTCCCGGCCTCGCCAAACAATCCGGCCTCGGCGCCACCACCTTCACGCTCGGCGATGATACGCAGAGCGCTGATCCCTTCGCTGGTTTGAATACCTGGGGAACTGCCGGTCGGGTTGACGGCAAAGAGATACCTACCCGGACGGTTCGTTTCAGTCTCCCGGACAATCTCCAGGCGAAACTCCAGCCAAACGGTCAGAGTATCTTCATCAAGATCGACCCCGAGCATCTCGGACCGGCGCGTCTCTCGCTGACGATTAGCCATGACAAGTTAAGAGCACGCGTGACCGTAGAAACCGTCGAGGTGAAAGCTCTGGTTGAGCGTTCGCTGGAACGCCTGGTCCAGCAGTTGACCAAAGCAGGAATAGAAATCGACAAGATCGAAGTAGCTCTTGACGGTCGTCAGGCCGGAGAAGAGATGTTCGACCGCCGCCGACAGTGGCGCCGTCCAACGCGTCCAGCCGGTCCTGATCCGGATACGCCGGCGGAACTCACACCAACAAACACAATCCCCGTGGCAGGGCCGATCAGTAGTTCGTATGTCGGTTCGGGCGGAGTGAATGTGCTGGCTTAGGAGCATAATGATATGAGCGCTATATCACCATTGACCATCAACGGAAGCAACTCGCAACAAACCGGCGGTATCAAAACGCTGGGCAAGGATGATTTTCTCCAGTTGATGATCACCAAGCTTCGTTACCAGGACCCGCTGAAGCCGATGGACGACGAGGACTTCATCGCCCAGTTGGCGCAGTTCTCGACACTTGAGCAGATGAACAATATAGCCAACGGCATCGCGGCTTCGAACCAGTGGGACTTCCTGCAGATGCAGTCCATCAACAACACTATGGCCGCCGGACTTATCGGCAAGGACATCAAGGCGGTGTACGACGGGATCTACGTCGACAGCGACAACAGCCCGCAGATCAGCTACACCCTCGATGAATTCGCTCAGGACGTTGAGTTCACCATCCGCGATCGGGACGGCAACGTAGTGGCCAAGGTGACCGAAAGCCATGTCGAGCCCGGCGTTAATTCGATCAAGTGGGACGGCCGTGACAATCTGGGTAATCGTGTTCCGGACGGATACTACACGGTCGAGGCGACCGCCACTGATGCTTCCGGAGCGACGATCAAACCGAAGCTATACCTAACCGGCATGGTGGAGTCGATCGTTTATCGTGAGGGCGCTGCCTTTCTGCGCGTTAACGGCACCGAGATTCCGCTTGGTGATGTCACCGCTATCGGCGAGCATGGCGCCTTTGATGAAACCGAAGACGAAGGCTGAGAGGAGATAGGTCGTGGCAGTCAATTCAGGTTCGCGTATCAGCGGTTACCAGCGACCGGTGGATTTGATTGAGATCGCTCAGCGGACGCAGGCAACCAAACAGCAGCAGAGAGCGAGTGGTTCTTCGTTCAAGGAAATGTTCTCATCGGAGATGGCTCAGTCGCGCAATATCGCTTTCTCCCGACATGCCCACGAACGGCTGTACTCGCGCGGGCTAACGCTTTCCGATGAGAGCCTTAAGAGCATAGCCGGCGCCATCGACAAAGCCGACGCCAAGGGTTCCAAAGAGACGCTGATCCTTTCAGATGATGCGGCCTATGTGGTATCCGTACCCAATCGGACCGTCATCACGGTTTTCGACCGCGACAACCTGCGCGAGGGTGTCGTCACCGCGATCGATTCGGCAGTGATTATTTGAATGAAAAAATAATGAAGAGACAAATGATAAACCCTAGTTCCAGAGTTGGACTCCATTCTGATGGAGAGACCCTGGTGAAACCTATGGAGGAAACGTTACCATGATGGCATCACTGTTCTCCGGCGTATCCGGACTAAAGAACCACCAGGTGAAGATGAACGTGATCGGTAACAACATCGCCAACATCAACACTATCGGCTTCAAAGCAAGCCGCATCAACTTCCAGGAGGCGCTGGTCCAGACCTACAAGGGCGCCGGACGGCCGTCGGCGAATATCGGCGGTACTAACCCGGTGCAGTTGGGTATGGGTATGCAGGTTGGCACGATCGACAACCTGTTCCAGCAGGGTGGCTTGGAAACAACCGGTCAGATTACCGACCTGGCCATACAGGGCACAGGATTCTTTATCCTGGGCGACAGCCAGGGCAACCGCTTCTACACCAGAGCGGGTGCGTTTGGTTTTGACGCCGGCTCGAATCTCGTCGATCCCTCGACCGGACTTTATGTCCAGGGTAAGATGGCTGACAACACGGGCAACATTCCCTCGCTGGCAACTATCGGTATGATCACGCTACCGTTCGGTCAGCAGGATCCAGCCAAGCCGTCTGAAGTTGTCAGCCTTGACAACAACCTGGATGCCTCGGCATCCGATTCGATCTCATCGCTCTCGGCCGCGGGAACGTCCAACGTTCTGTCGGTCTCGGGGACGGCGGTTGACGGTGTCGGCGGCACCCATTCGATTGATATATCGGGCGCTCAGGCCGTGCAGGCAGACTTCACCGGCGCGACCGTTGCCGGGTTGCTCTCGACGGCCACGCTTGGAGCGCTGGGTGTCAACACGTTTGATGACCTCCAACTCACAATTGACGGTACTCGAACCGAAAACATCAGCGGGCTGAGCACAACGTCGACCGTGGCCGACCTGGTCAATGCGATAAGTCAGATCGATGGCGTCACCGCCGTCTTGACCGAGTCAGGCGGCCCGCCGCCCAACCAGGGCGCCATCACTATCACCCGCGATCGGGCCGGCGCCGACGGCGCCTATGGCGTGGTCTCCTCAACGGCTGATGCAACAGCCGGCAGTGAGAATATCGTTAATGTCATCTTCGGCATCGCCGACGGCAATACCTTCCAGACCGCTGGTGGTCTGAACGCCAGCTACACCATAACCGATACTTTTACGCCGTCCCGCGGCAGCGGCGTAGCCGCCGGACCCCAGACAACCCTTCTGGACATGGTGATTGACGACGCCAGCGGACTTTGCATCGGCATCGGCGGCATCGGTGGTGGAGGCATCTCCCTTATCACCGGAACCGGCGGGCTGACCGAGGCCACCGGCGCCGATGTTCTGGAGGTAGAAACCGCCGACACTATTCACACGACATCAATCAACGTGTATGATTCGCAGGGCGGTCGCCACACGCTGACGCTTGAGTTCTTCAAGTCGCTGGTGCAGAACCGCTGGGAATGGACGGCCGGAACGTTGGGATCAGAGGCAGTTACTTCCGGCGGTACCGGCTATGTTAGCTTCAACCCCGACGGATCTCTGAACACGTTCGACTACAACGGTGGCGCCTCGGCGGTCACCATAGACCCCAACAATGGCGCGGCCAATATGCAGATCACATTCGATCCCGGTTCAACCGGTAACTACGATGGTCTGACCGGTTTCGGATCCGGGAATCACACCGCCGCCATGACCGGCCAGGACGGCTATGGCCTGGGTATTTTGGAGAAAGTTACGATCGATCAATCCGGTAACATCTCCGGCATATTCTCCAATGGCATCACGCGCGTACTGGCGCAGATCATGCTGGCCGATTTCACCAACTCGGCCGGTCTGAGAAAAACCGGCAAGTCGATGTACCAACCGACTGGCAACTCGGGCGAAGCGCTTTCCGGTGTGGCCGGTGAGACTATCAGCGCTTCGATTTCATCGGGCGCTCTGGAATCATCCTCAGTCGACATCGCTCAGGAGTTCACCGGCATGATCACCGCCCAGCGTGGTTTCCAGGCCAACGCCCGGATCATCACCACGTCCGACAGCATGTTGGAAGAACTGGTTAACATCAAGAGGTAGTAGTCAATGATTAAGGTAACCCGAATAAATGACGCGCCGTTGGTTATTAACGCCGATCTGATCGAATTCGTCGAGGCCAGCCCGGAGACTATCATCTGCCTGACTACCGGCAAGAAGATTATGGTCAAGCAAACCATCGACGAAATCATCGACCGGGTCGCCGATTTCAAACGCAAGGCAGGTATCCGGACGATCAGCCCGGATACCGCCGACGTACTTGACAGGAGTTGACCATGGCCAACGATGAAGAAAAAACCACAGTAGAGGCCTCCGAAGATACCGCCACGGCCGATGGCGCTTCCGCCAAAGGCGGCAAGAAGAAACTGATCATGCTCGGTGGAATCGGTCTGGTGGCGGTGGTGATAGGCATAGTAGTGGCGCTGTTTGTAGTCAAACCGATGCTGTCCGGATCCTCCGGTGACGCCACGGAGGAAGAATACACCGAACAGACCGAAGCATCGGAGGAATCTTCCGAACACAAAGCACCCAAACCGAAAAAGAAGCCGAAGAAAAGGCACGGTGGCAAAAGCGAAGTACTCATCTACGCGATTAGGGATATCGTTGTCAATCCGGCCGGCACCGGCGGCTCGCGGTTTCTCTCCGTTTCCTTCGGGTTCGAACTCAACTCACCGGGGCTTGAAGAAGAATTCGCCGCCAGGGAGCCGGTTGTTCGCGACGCTTTGATAACCATCCTGTCGTCGAAAACGGTGGCGCAATTGACCGACGCCAAGCAAAAGGAAATCGTCCGCTACCAGATAAGAAAGCGGGTGTCCAAATTGATGGGCACGGATGAACTGGTCGGAGTCTATTTCACCGATTTTGTTCTCCAGTAGAAGGAACGAGTTAGTTGGCAAAGATACTTTCACAGGACGAGATTGATGCTCTGCTGACCACCGTGTCGGCCGGGGACGGCGAGGTCGAAGACGAACAGCTTGGTGATGACCGATTACGGTCGATCATCGCCTACGATTTCAAACACCCCAACCGTGTCTCCAAAGACCAGATTCGCACGCTGGAGAACATGCACGATAACTTCGCCGGTCATTATGGTTCCAGCCTGTCGGCGGTCCTCAGGACAATTGCCGATGTCGATCTTGTCTCGGTCGATCAGATCACCTATTCCGAATTCATAATGTCGCTGGTGTCTCCATCCTGCACCTACACCTATGCCGCGCCGCCCCTGGAAGGAGGATGTCTCGTTGACTACAACCCGACGTTAACCTTCGCCCTGATCGACCGCATGTTCGGCGGGAATGGTAAAATTCTCGAGTCTGATCGCGAGTTAACCGGCATCGAGCGCTCCGTCATGGGTCGCCTGTCCCAGAAACTCTACACTGACCTCACCCGTGCCTGGGAGAACATTGTCAAGCTGGAGATTGAGCAGAAAAGTTTCGAGACCAACCCGCAATTCATCCAGGTAGTGCCGCCGGGTGAGACGGTGGTGGTCGTGTCGTTTCAAATCAAGGTGTTTCAATCGACCGGGCTGTTGACGCTGTGCTATCCCTACGTCTCGCTGGAACCGATCATCACCAAGCTGTCGGCGCAGAACTGGATAGACGCAACCAAGAAGAAGAATCTCGACGAAGACCGCATGATCAATCGGCAGAATCTAAACAACGTCGATACCCTGGTATCCGCCGAAATGCTCAAGACGACCATCAAGGTACGCGAGTTTTTGGGTCTGCAGCGAGGGGATATCGTACCCTCGGAGCGTAGGATCAGCGAACCGATTGCGGTCTACGTCAACAAGCGAAAGAAGTTTTTCGCCCAGCCGGGCCTATCCGGTAAGAAGCGGGCGGTTCAGATTACCCAACCATGCGACCTCGAGGCACAGGAGACGTAGATAATGGCTGACGAGAAAGATTTGGAAGTTCCTGAGAACGCTGAAGCAGCGGAGTCGTCCTCATCCGAACCGGAAGAGGCTGTCGCCCAACCGGACGAATCGGCGGCGCCGGCTGAAGATGCCGCCGCGTCAAGTGAGGCGGCCGAGGCTCCCGGCGAATCGGCTGAGGACACACCCCCGGCGGATGACTCGGCCCAGGATGATAGCCCTGCCCCGGTGGACTCACAAGGCGCGACTCCATCGGCTGATGAGATTCTGGCTGAGGCCGGCGCGGCTGAGGCTGAATCACCTGAGGCTGATGCTGGCGTCGTCAATGAGGCCGATGTCCCGGAAGGTGATGCCGAAGCGGCTATGCTGGCGATGCTCGAGGAGCTACCCGAGGATGGCAGCGGCGCCACTCCCGATGACATCAACTTCGACGCCGCCTCTGTCTCCGAAGCAGAGTTCCAGCAGCTCTCGGCGTCGGCCGGCAAACCCGAGACGCAGAATATCGACATGCTCCTGGATGTCAACCTGCCGGTGTCGATCGAGTTGGGCCGTACCAGGATGTCCATATCCGACATCCTTTCCCTGGGACCGGGATCGGTCGTCGAGTTGAACAAGCTGGCCGGTGAGCCGGTGGATTTATTGGTGAACTACAAAATCGTGGCGCGCGGTGAAGTGGTTGTGATCGACGAAAACTTCGGCGTTCGTGTCACGAATCTGATCTCGCCGACTGAAAGACTGAAGGCTCTCGGTGAAGACCAATAGAAAAATGCGACGGTCGTTTCTGACCACAGCCGCCATCATCGCGGTGGCGGTGATTGGACTGATGTTAGTCTCTTCTGACGGCGGAGAGGCCGATCAAGGCTCAGCCATAACCTCACCCGTTGAGAATGCAGCTACACCGAATGCCACCGATCGTCTACTGGCCGACTCGGCCTTGCCGGCGCTGGCCAAGATGGTTGGGGCCTTGCTGGTGGTAATCGTGTGCATCTACGTCGGCATCTACTTGTTGAAACGCACCACGGGAGGTCGTTACAGCAGTTCACGCGGCACGAACGCCCTTGAGGTCATTGAGACCGCGTGCGTCGGCCAGCGCAAGACGATTTCTCTTATTCGCGTAGGTGAAAAATCCGTGTTGGTCGGAGTGACCGATGATCGTATGGCGCTGCTGTCCGAGTTGAACGCCGACGATACTGCAACCATACTGGCCTCGGCGCCGGAGGTAAGTGAAGCCGACAGTTTCAGCAAGATGCTGGGTTCGGCGGCAACGCATATGAAGAGGTTCGCTTCGAAGAACAGACGTGCGGCGCTGGAAACATAGCGCTGAACACTTGTAAAACGCCGCAGGGCAACACTCGCATCATGGATGATGTGAAGCCTGCGGCAGTAAGATATAGGATATGATGAAACTGCTGAAAGCCCTGGCGGCCTCGGCGGCTGCCGTCACTCTGACGGCGGTCGACGTAGCGGCGCAGACGATTCCCAAGGTCTCGGTGCAGGTAGGCGAGGCCACCGATCCGAGCGATCTGTCGACCACCCTCCAGATCGTGGTTCTGATGACAGTGCTGGCCCTGGCGCCGTCGATCCTGATCATGGTCACATCATTTGTTCGTATAGTCATCGTTCTTTCATTTCTGCGTCACGCCATGGGGATCCATCAGATGCCGCCCAACCAGTTGCTGGTCGGTCTGGCCTTGATTCTGACCTTCTTCATCATGACTCCGGTAGTCGACCAGGCCTACAACACCGGAATCAAACCGTACCTTGATGAGCAGATTTCTAAAGAGGAGGCGTATACCAACACAGTCGAGCCGTTCAAGAATTTCATGCTGTCGCAAACGCGCGAGAAGGACCTGGCCCTGTTCGTGAATATCGCCAAGCTCGAGAAGCCGGACAATGCCGAGGATGTGCCTCTGCACGTTTTGGTGCCGGGCTATGTGATCAGTGAGTTGCGCATTGCTTTCAATATCGCCTTCGTGCTGTTCATCCCGTTTCTCGTGATCGATATGGTGGTGGCGTCGGTGTTGATGTCGATGGGTATGATGATGCTGCCGCCGATCATCGTCTCGCTGCCGTTCAAGATACTATTGTTTGTGCTGGTGGATGGATGGTATCTGCTGGTGAAATCGCTGGTGGATTCGTTTCACCTTTAGTTGAGGATAGCTTCTTATGACTCCGCAAATGGTTGTTAGTATCGGTCGTGAAGCCCTGATAGTCACTCTGATGATCTCCGCGCCGATGCTTCTGTTCGGATTGATCGTCGGTGTGTCGATCGCGTTGTTTCAGGCAGTGACGCAGATTCAAGAGATGACCCTTACCTTTGTGCCGAAAATTCTTGCCATTGCAGCGGCGCTGCTGATCTTCCTGCCGTGGATGCTCAACCTCGGCACCGACTTCCTGCGCCACATGTTTGAACTGATTCCCAGCCTGGCGTTATGAGAACCCCGCCAAACCAAAGTACTGTGCGTGGTGGACGTCCTGAAGTTGTCTCACAAGATCGTTTCGTCGGGTCTTGGCCTCGACGAGGCCGAGGGTGTGACCCGACGATCACTCATAAGCCTTTGCTGCACAGTAGGACCATCAACCTGCAGGTCACACGTTTGCCTTCGGCAACCGCAAGACCTGCCGGAACACGCTTATGAAAAGTACTCAAGGACAAACCACCGTTCCGCAGGGTCCTGAGCTCGACGCAGTCGAGATTGTGACCCTGTGGTCGCGAGGGTTTCATGGCAGGATCGACACCGTCGGTTCACACGCCCGCCTTCGGCGGACGCAGGAACCAACGGAACAGTCGAAAATGCGGCCGTCCCGGGCTCGAACAGCCAGCCAACCGACTGTGGAAAATCTTACCAGGTCAACTGAGCAGTTGAAGTACAGTCCGACCCCGAAACATCATAAGACAACTTTAGGCGGACGCTAACAGCCGCCACGCCAACATCTTACAACGACCACCCCCACCGTTTCATTCTGGCACACGGTTTGATCTAAGGTCAAGTCGATTAACCATAATTGCGCGGATGAAAGCCTTGTTTGAATTTGTAAACTACGGTGCGGATAAAATACAGAGCCTGCTTCTGATCATCCTGAGAACGAGCGGCTTGTTCATTCTGGCGCCGGTCTTCGGTGAAAAAGGCTTGCCCAAATTGATACGAGTGGGACTGGTTGTCATGTTGTCACTGGTGCTGCTTTCGGCTCTGACTTTTCCCCCGCGGCCGGTGTCTGACTCATTTTGGCAACTGGGCGGATTGGCCATGCAGGAGTTGTTGATCGGGTTTATCATCGGCCTGCTCTTTCGGTTGTTGTTCATGGGGGTGGTCACGGCCGGAGGTATAGTCGGGTACCAACTCGGCTTTGCCATGGTCACGGTGTTCGACAAGAACCTGGCCACTCAGGTGTCGGTCCTCGGACGCTTATGGTACATGCTGGCGATCCTGATCTTTCTCGGGATCGATGGCCACCATCTGGTCATCTCGGCTTTTGCCGACAGCTACGCTCTGCTTCCGCCGGGGGCTTTCAGCGCCGGCGCGGAGTACGGTGACCTTATCATCAAGCTGACCGCTTTTGTTTTTGTCATTGCGTTGAAGGTGGCCGCACCGATGATGATCGCACTCTTCCTTACTGACATTTCCTTAGGCACTATCGCCAAGACCATGCCGACGATGAACGTATTTTTCGTCGGCTTTCCAATAAAAATCACGGTCGGACTGATCGTCATGGCGCTGTCGTTACCGGTGTTCGCTTTCGTGCTTGAAAAAACCACCGGCTACCTCGATGAGCAGCTACGCGTTCTTCTGATCGGTTTGGGGAAGGTATAGATCGCCGTGCCGGAACAGGGTGCACAGGAAAGGACAGAGAAGGCAACCTTTCGCAGGCGTCAGAAGGCGCGCGAGGAAGGAAAAGTTGCCAAGTCACAGGAGTTTAACTCGGCCGCTATGTTGCTGCTGGGTTGTCTCTCGCTGTGGATGTTAGGACCGCACCTGACAGGGCAGATCAGAGACATGATGAGTTACACGATGTCACATGCGCCGCTGATCGCCGCGGCCGACCCAACCTACATCAGAGTGTTCGGTGATTACGTGGTGCGCTTCTTCCTGATCATGCTCCCGGTTTTTGCAGTGATGACGGTGATCGGGCTGACCTCCAACATCGCTCAGATCGGTTTCAAGATCACCCCCAAGTCGCTGGAACCTAAGTTCGAGAAACTGGATGTCCTCAAAGGTCTCAAGCGTCTCTTCGCGGTCAAGTCGCTGGTACAGTTGATTCGCGACGCCATCAAGCTGGCCATTGTCGGGATCGTGGCCTACAACGCCATGGCCAGTGAGTTCGACACCTTTTTCCTGCTGCCCGATATGACCGTCGCGCAGTTGGCGGGTTCCATGGGCAAGCTGGCCCTGGTATTGGGCATGAAAGTGGGCGCGATAATGATCGCGATTGCCGTTCTCGATTATCTCTACCAGAAATACGAATTTGAAAAATCAATCAAGATGTCCAAGCAAGACCTCAAGGAAGAGAACAAAGATACCGAGGGTTCTCCCCAGGTCAAGTCGCGCGTGCGCCAGATTCAGCGCGAGATGGCGCGTCAACGCATGATGGCGGCGGTGCCTCTGGCCGATGCCGTCATCACCAACCCGACGCACCTGGCGGTAGCTCTCAAGTACGAAACGGAGAAGGGCAACGCCCCGTACGTGCTGGCCAAGGGTGAACGGCTGATTGCTGAGAGAATCAAAGAGATCGCCCGTGAGCACGACATCCCGATCATCGAGGACAAGCCCCTGGCGCGGGCCCTGTTCAGGATGTGCGATGTCGGCGATTTCGTGCCGGCCCAACTGTATCGAGCTGTGGCCGAACTGCTGGCCTATGTATACCGCCTCAAGGGAAAGGTGATCAAGTAGTATGGCCGCCCTTGCCAAAAAGTCAACCCTGCTCGACGCCTTGATGTCGCGCTCGGACATTGTTCTGGCCCTGGGGGTCATCGCCATCATCGGGGTCCTGGTGATTCCGATACCGACCGGACTGCTGGATTTCGCCCTGGCTTTTAACATCACTTTCTCGCTGGTGGTGCTGTTGACCACGCTGTACATCACGCGTCCTTTGGATCTCTCGGTCTTCCCCAGCATGCTGCTGATTGTGACGCTGATGCGACTGTCGCTGAACGTCGCCTCGACCCGCCTGATTCTCGGACAAGCCTACGCCGGTGATGTGATCGAATCCTTCGGCAACTTCGTGGTTCAGGGCAACTACGTCGTCGGTTTCATCATCTTCGTCATTCTGGTCATCATCCAGTTCGTCGTTATCACGAAGGGCGCCACTCGAATCTCCGAGGTTGCGGCCCGGTTTACTTTGGATGCCATGCCGGGCAAACAGATGGCTATCGACGCCGACCTCAACGCCGGCATCGTCACCGAAGCCGAAGCTCGCAACCGCCGCGAAGAGGTTGCTCGTGAGGCCGACTTCTACGGCGCTATGGACGGCGCCTCCAAGTTCGTCCGCGGTGACGCCGTCGCCGGTATTCTGATCACACTGATAAACATCATCGGCGGCTTTGTCATCGGAATCGCCCAGAACGATATGAGCCTCACCGAAGCACTGCGCACCTATTCGCTGCTATCAATCGGTGACGGCCTGATCACGCAGATACCGGCGCTGTTGGTTTCGACCGCTTCCGGTATCATCGTCAGCCGCGCCGCCGCCCGCGACAACATGGGACAGGACCTGACCGTCCAGCTTACACGGCAGCCGCGGGCCATTCTGGTGGCGGCGGTGGTGATATTCGGTTTAGGACTCCTGCCGGGGATGCCGACCGTCACCTTCATGACACTCGCTCTGTTGATCGGCGGGGTCGGCTACCTGAGCCGCGAAATGAAACAACGTCAACTCGTTCAGGCCAGGCAAAAAGAGGAAGCTAAACAGACTCAGCAGACCGAAACGCAACAGGAGCGCACGGAGGATCTGCTCAAGGTCGACGCTCTGGGACTTGAGATCGGCTACGGCCTCATTCCGCTGGTCGACGCCAACCAGGGCGGTGACTTGCTCGAGCGCATCCGGGTCATTCGCAAGCAACTGGCCGGTGAACTCGGCATTATGGTGCCGCCGGTCCGCATTCGTGACAACGTACAACTCAAGCCCAACGAATATCAGATAAAAGTCAAGGGCATCACGGTCTCCTCTTTCGAGCTGATGAGCGACCATTTGCTGGCTATCAACCCCGGTTTTGTCGAGGAGAAACTGGAAGGTTTTGCCACCCGCGATCCGGCCTTTGGTCTTGAGGCGATTTGGATTATTCCCAACCTGAAAGAGATTGCCGAGGCCAAGGGCTACACTGTGGTGGAACCGTCGGCGGTGGTTGCTACCCATCTGACCGAAATCGTGCGGGCTGCGTCGGCGGAGATTCTCACTCGTCAGGACGTACAGCACCTGGTCGACACCCTCAAGGAAGATTACCCGGCCCTGGTCGACACGACCGTCCCGGAATCGGTAAGCCTGGGGATTCTGCAAAAGGTGTTGCAGTCGCTCCTCAGAGAAAGAGTGCCGATCCGCGACCTGGCCACTATCCTCGAAACGATCTCCGATTACGTCACCGCCACCAAGGAGCCGGATGTGCTGGCCGAGTATGTCCGCATGGCGCTGAAGCGACAGATTACGGAACTTTACAAAGACAAAGACGGCAAGATAAACGTGTTTACGATAGATCCCGCCGTGGAACAGCAACTCGGCGAGTCGGTGCAGAACACCAAACAGGGATTGATGTTAGTGCTCGATCCGGCCATGGCCGAGAAGCTGCTCGAGAAAATCGGCGAGGAAATGAAGCGGCCATTGACGGCCGGGTTCGCTCCGGTGTGCATTTGCTCCCCTAACATCAGGCTGGCCCTAAGGCGACTGATTGAGGCCAGGCACCCGCAGTTGGCGGTGGTCTCCTACAACGAGATCATGCCGGAGGTGGAATTGATTTCAACAGGAATGGTGAGGCTACAAGATGATAATTAAGTCGTTTGCTGCTGAGACGGCAGCCGCCGCTCTCAAACTAGTGCGCCGGGAAATGGGTGGCGATGCCATCGTGCTTAAGACACGACAAGTCGCCGACAATCGGAACGGCGCCCGGGTCGAGATTACTGCCTGTCTGGAAAAGGCGTCGGCCTATCAGTCATCGGAGCTTCTCTCTAACCGCCTGGATGCCGAGACACTTTCGGGCGGCACAGAGACTCTGCCGGCGTCTGACACTGACGCCGAACCCATCAACGCCGCTTTCATCGAGCGTTCCAGGAAAGCGCCCGACATCTACGGTCGACTGGACAACATGGAGCGAAAACTGGACCGCTTGATTACTGCCGGGCAGTCTGCTGCACAGCAGGGCGAGCCGACTGTGTTCGATACTATCCGAGACAATCTCAAGGACGCCGACCTGTCCGACGACTTGATCGGTTCCATTATCGGCACCGCCGCCGTTCATCCGTCGGCTGCAACTGATCCTCAGAGGGCTGTGCATGAACTGCTGGTGCCCCGGTTGGCCGAACTGATGGAGCCCGGCCTGGTGTTTGTGCCGGGTGATCGGGTCATCTTCGTCGGTCCGGCCGGCGCGGGCAAATCAACCGTGATGGGCAAGGTGGCGGCGCAGTTGACGGTCCAGGCTAAAATGAAAGTCACGCTCACAACGTTGGACAACTGCAAAATGGCCGCCACCGACGAAGTTCGCCGGTATGCCGAAGTGTTGAATGCCTCGCTGGTCGACGCATTCGAATTCGATCCGGACACCAAGGTTATCTCGGAGGCGGTTACGCTCATTGACTCGCCGGCCCTTCCGGCTCGGCAGGGCTCGCTTGACCAACTGAAAGAAGCGATCGACGCCATTAACCCGACTTGTCGCATGGCGGTCTTTTCATCGCTGATGCGTACCAACGACGCTCTGGCTATAGCCGAATCGATGCAGACACTGATGCCGACCCACCTGGCAGTGACCATGACCGATTTGACCGATCGTTTCGGCTCGGCGGTCTCGATAGCCGATGCTACCGGCTGGAAAATCGCCATGATCGGTGACGCCCCCGGCGGCATCGGACACATCCGTCAACCGGACCCGGACCGCACCGCGAGATTGCTTCTTAAGACGGAGGTCTCCGGTGACTAAGCGGCGCCTTCAGTTCACACGGACTGCTCTCGGTCAGGATCGCACGGCTCCTCGGCTGGTGTCGATCTTATCCGGCAAGGGTGGCGTCGGCAAATCGGTTCTGACTTACAATCTGGCCGACCGGTTGGCGTCAGCGGGGAAGAGAGTGCTGATGGTCGACCTCGATATCGGTTGCGGCAACCTGCATATCCTGGCCAACACGGCGGGCCAATTCGGAGTGACTCACCTTGTTGCCGGAGAACTATCTCTGGCCGAAGCTGTCACGCCGGTGCGCGAACACCTCGATCTGCTGGCGGCCAATGGTCGCGGTTGGCCGGCGGAAATGAGCGCTTCAACCGGCGCCGCCAAACTCGCCCACTGCCTGCGTTCACAAGTTGGCGTCTACGATCTGGTATTGGTCGACCATCCCTCAGGGAAGTCGGAGGCCTCAATCGTGCTGGCCGCCGCGTCGGATGTCAACCTGCTGTTGGTGGTGCCGGAGTTAACTTCGATTGCCGATGCCTGCGGGCTTTACAAGCAACTGCTGAGAACCGACCGCTCACTCGACTGCCGTCTGTTGATTAACCGGGCTGAGACTGACGGTGAGGCTGAGTACATACATCAGAAGTTCGGTGCCCTGACCGAACGATTCTACGGCCGTCCGCCAGGCTATCTGGGCAGATTGCTGGAGGATGGGGCGTTACGTCAGGCCGTAGCCACGCAAGCGCCACTGGCGGCTGCGGACAAGGAGACACCTACCATTGCAGATATCGACGCCATAGCAGCGCAACTGGCTCCGGGAAACATCCGAGTCAGAACGAGCAGACTCAACCACGACGAAAAAGCGATAAATAATGTTCCGGCTGAGGCCGATATAAGGGAATAGCATACAGATGGTTAGCATAACTAAAGCCGCACCTGAGAAGCGCAGCAAGAACGCTGTCAAGAAGGCCGTTCAGAATGACCAGACTCTGGTGACCCGGACGCGTCGAGCGCGCAAATGGGACGTTTCCGACCGGGACTGGGCACGGTACCAGAAACACGGCACTTCGGAGATTCGACAAAAGCTGTTGAACAAGTATCTGCCGCTGGTACGTAACGTGGCCTCGCGAATGGCCATGGGATTTCCCCGCTCGGTCGAACTGTCGGATCTGGTCAACACCGGAGTTATCGGGTTGATCGAAGCCTTCGGCAATTTCGATCGGAGTCGCGGCGTGAAGTTTGAAACCTACGCTGTACCGCGAATACGCGGCGCCATTCTGGACGAGTTGCGGGCGCTGGACTGGGTGCCTCGTTCCACGCGAGCCAAATCGCGTGAGATCGACCGCGCCAATACAGTACTGGAGAACAAACTTGGACGCCCGCCGGAAAAACCGGAGCTGGCCAGACTGATGAAAATAACCGTCGAGGAGTTGCACACCGCCCTGGGCGATGTCACCGGCACCAGCATTTTGTCGCTGGATGAAGTCATCTACCGCGAGGATGACAATCGTCAGGTGCCGCGGATCGAAACGGTCGTCGACCGGTCGGTCCACTCCATTCTCGGCGACATTGAAAAAGGTGAACTGCGGTCGTTCCTGGTGGTCGCAATCGACCAACTGACGACTCAGGAGAAACTGGTGATAGCTCTGTACTATTACGAAGAGCTAACCCTCAAGGAGATCGGCGAAGTGATGTCGATTTCGGAATCTCGGGTTTCGCAGATTCACACTCGCGCCGTGGCCAAGCTGCGCGGCATGGTCAGGGAGAAGTTTGCCCTGACCGCTTAGTAATCGGCGGACCCGTCCGGGAGAGTTAAGGATGACTCAGGATATCGAAAGAATGGATCACCTGATGGGCGCCGCGCCCGAGGAAAGGATCAACGCGATCGAGCGGTCGAAAGAAGAGAACGGCCGTCGTCGTGGGGCACGGGCGCTGAAAGAGAAGGCCGATGAGGAACAGAAAAAGGCCAGGAAGAAAAGGATGGCCGACTCGTTGACGCTCGGCGATGAGGAGTCATCGCAGCCGGACAGCGAGGAGCCTTCACATGACGAAGCCATCGACGAAACCGATTCGCCTGATGAACAAGAGGACTTAAACAACAGCACGCCGGATGGTCACATCGACCTGAAAGCGTGAATAGAACGGCAGGGATGAAAATGGATATTTCATCAGATTTCTTTGTGGACATGTTTCTTAACCTGGTCGGCTATCTGGCGGCCGGAGCCCTGGGTGTGGTCGTTTACCCGACGCTGGCCCGGTGGTTGAAGCGCCATTTTGTGGTGGTAGCGCCGCTGCCGGTCAAATCAGCACAGACCAGAGCCAAGGAAACCGCCTCTTCGGCGGCCCAGTTCCTGCGTTTGGGATCACCCTCAATCGAAACACGACCAGCACCCGGTGCGGCCGCATCAAGCGTGCCCGGGACGACTGCATCCGACCGTCGTGATCGTGTAGATATCATTCGCATCGCTCGGGAGATGCTGAAAGCCGGCGCCGACAACAAACGTATCCAGCAGGTGCTGCCGGTATCGGAGGCGGAACTGGCGCTCTTGAATTTTCAGAACAATTAAGAACCTTTGGAGATAAACAATGGCCAACGACAGTCCCTTTTACCTGACCCGGCTCGAATGCCCGATCTGTAAAACGCTAAACGAATTCGAGACGGTTCGAGTCGGCGCCTACGTTGAGAAAGGTCGCGACACCGATTTCTGTCCGCTCAAGGTGGAGTGGCGGCACCCGAAGTACCAGTTGTACAATCCGCTGGCCTACTTCACGGCCACTTGCAGCAACTGCTACTACACGCGCGAATTCAACAACAGTTACAAGGAATGGCAAAACGACGGTAATTTCCGGGCGTACCGGCTGAAGACTGTCAAGGAAAAGCATCTTGATCAATTGGCCACGGCCGACTCCGTCATCAAGAAAATGGGTCAGGGCATTGACCTGGCCGAGTATCCAAGTGAGTCTGCTATCCTGAAACTGCATCTGGCCGCTTTTGACGAATTGTTTGCCGAACGTCCCAGCCAGCTTGATCTCGGTCGTTTCTACCTGCGTATCGGCTGGGTTTACCGCGGCATGGGCGGCCCCGACAATCCGGATGGTCATTTCATCAGGAAGAGCCTGCTGGCGGTGGACAATCGATGTGGGGCCATGGAAGTAACCTTGAACCAACTGCGCGAAGAGGCGGAAGTGTACGCTCGTCACCTGGCGGCTCATTTTGAGACCGACCAGGTTTCGACTCAGGCCAAATCAAAGATGCTACCTTTCCGAGACAAGTTCGACGCCCAGTTGGCTCGACTGCAGGTGACCTTCGACCAGACGGAATCGCAACTCGCAGTCCTGAAGGAACAGATGGCCGAGTACAAATCGGCGGCCATCGGCGAGGGCGGAACGGCCTTCGGACAGTTCCCCGCATTCACCGACTTCCTGCAGGACATCAAGAGAGGCTGGAACGGAATCGTGCTTGATGAAGCCGAAGCGCTGGAGGCCGCCGTCAGGTATTACAAAGAGGCATTTGCCGACGGACGCAGTATCGCCGCCGGTAACCAGCAGATTCAGGCCTCGTATCTGATCGCCGAACTCTCACGTCGCATCGGCGATCACGAAGAAGCCAAACAGTATTTCAACACCACCATCAAGTACGGTCAGGAGTTAATTTATCAGAACCGGCAGGACCAGTCACGCACCGCCCTGGCCCGCAAGATTCTCGAGTTGGCCATCGAGCAGGGTCGTAAGAACATGGAGGCTCTGAAAAATGCATGATCCGGTAACGAGGTAGCGCGAACGTGGAACTTACTCTGCCGCATCTGTCACAGCCTCTGAAACTGTGGGAAAAACTGGAACTCGTCACCGGTGAGGGCGACGAAGCCGGTGTGTACACGGCGCGGATCGAGGATTTCCTCGGTGAAAGCATCGTCATCAGCAGCCCGGAATACATCAAGGGTAATACTTTGTTGCGGGAAAACGCCGAGGTCAGGATACTGCTCACCAAGGAAGACGCCGCCTATCAATGCTACTCACGCATCAAGAAGCATCCGGTATCCGGTAAGAACTTCTACCTCCTGACACCACCTCGGAATGTCAAACGAGTCCAGCGGCGTCAGTTTGTGCGTATCGACATGCACGAACAACTCCGCTACGCGCGTATCAGCCCGGTGATGGAGTGGGAGAATTACGCCGAGCGGCTTGAGTGGATACAGACCACCACGATCAACATGAGCGGCGGTGGCCTGCTCCTCAAACTCAACGGCGAACTCGAACTACTTGACCGTGTGTTCGTTCAAGTCAGTCTGTTCCCAGGCCAGGGACTGCCCGAAACTGTCGCCGGAATCGTCAGACGAGTGCTCACCATCGAAAAACAGATGATGGCAGGAATCGAGTTCATCGTGGGCGAACATCTCGGTGAATTCTTCAAATCGACAGATATCAAACGCATGCCCGCTTCGGTCACTCGCTTCAATTATCGGGCCCAGAACCGTCTGGCGTCATACATCTTTCAGCAGGAAATCGAACTAAGAAAGAAGGGACTTCTGTGAGTACGACCAGGGTGGCGGGCACACCTAATAACCGGGCAGGCGAGTTTGATCGCTCGGTACTCGATCTCGGTCAGTTGGTGGGGCGCAGCGTGACCATATACTCCGACCAGTATCCCGGTCGACAGTTGACGGCGCACGTTGTTCAGACCGACGGGGAGTACCTGGCCCTTGAGCGGGTGGGCAACAACACGATACTTGACAACCTGGTCAGCAACCAGGATGTAACGGTCCGGTTCGAATACAAACAGGAACAGGTCTGCACCACCGCTTTGCTTAAGCGGAGGAACGGCGGCAAGATTACTGTGACCATGGGTCGTACCGTGATGCCGTTGAAGCGGCGTCGTTTCCTTCGCGTTCCTTCGCGTCAGACCATAAACCTGGCCGTTTTGCCGGCCGGTCGCTTCCAGCGCAAGAAGCTGCCGCACCTGCGATGGATCCAAACCGATTTGGTCGATTTCTCCGGCGGCGGCGCCCTGTTCGACATTAACAATTTCCTGCAAAACAGCACTTATTTATTTACCAATATCGAACTGGAGTCACACTCCTTTCCACCCTTAGTGATCGGAGCCGTTCGTCATTGCACGCAGCGGGAAGCCGGTCACTTTCACGTGGGCCTGGAGTTCATCGTCAACGAGCAACGAAGTAAACACTTCCCTCAACCGGTCCTTCAGGATCTTCCCCCGTCGGCCTTCGACTACAGCTATCTCAAACGCAAGATCGTCGACGGTCACATATCAGCATGGACGCAACAAAACAATTCTAACAGGGATGAGAGGTATTTCAGATGAATCACCAATCGCGAACGAGGTTTATATCGGATGTCGATATCGATCAGGGCAACGTCCGAGCGCTCAAACCGCTCAAGGTAAGCAGTGAGAACCAGCGCCGGTTTGTACGTCTCACCATCTCCTCACCGATTCACTTCCGCAAGGTCAAGGATATTTTCGGCAATTTCGCTCCCGAAGGCGACGCCTATCCGATCGACGGCTCCATTCTCAATATCTCCGCGGGCGGCATATTGGCCGAGTTGGATCAGCCCCTCAACGAGGGGGATATCGTGGCCATGCGTATCATCATGGAGAAGGTTGAGCCTTTGGATGGCGTGCTCGGTCTGGTCAAACGGTGCGACCAGGATGAAGATTTTCATCTTGTCGGAATTCAGTTTGTAAAGCGCGATGATCTGGCCGACAAACTTTCTCAAGCCGAAATGGAACTGTTGTCGAAAGAACTCAACCACTTCAACAAGACAGTAGAGCAACTCCTGAGTCGCTACCTTCGTCAGAAGCAACCCCAGGAATAACCTGGTCGACCTATGAAACTTGCGAGTACCATACTCTTGATATCTTCGGTTTTCCTGCTGACGGGAAAGGCTGCGGCTGGTCCGACAATCGTGCTAAAGGTCAATCGACCTCCGGCGGCCTGGTCGACGGTTAGTATTGGCGAGAAGCTTGCTATCCGCATGAGCCGTGACTCAGGCCTGCGAGTGATCAGGGTCGATGAAGCCGATGACGCGCTGCCGAAGTTTCCGGCTGATCGCTACAATCTGGACAGCCTGGTCAACTGGGGTCTCGAAGTCGGCGGACAGTACCTGATGTTAGTCGACGTTCACCACGAACGGTTGGAACGACGCAAGACATGGCAGGTGCCCTTTTTCTTCCATAAGTACGTTACGATGGGGGTCATTGACGGTGAGTTTCGTCTGATTGATCTCACCGACGGAGAGTTGCTGGTGGCCAAGCCGTTTCGACGCGAGCAGGAGGCCCGAAGGATATTCCAGGCATCGCCCGACGATGACATCAATGATCCCGATCTGCACATGACAGCACCGGGCAAACAGATCTTTTTTGATCGATTGGAAAACAGTCTGTGCAATCAGTTGCTTGAATCCATCGGCTTTATTGAGCGAGGTGATAACGGTGAATGAGATCGGACGACTATTCAAGAACTCCGGCGATGACAACCAGTTGTTGGACAGGATACTCGCCGTCAAGCGCATCACGGAGAGTCTCGATACGACCACCGAGGACAACCTTACGGCGGTACTGGGCGCGCTGAGGCGCTTGATCGGTTTTGACGCCGCCACGATCTGGTTGGTTCATGGCAAGAACAGGAAGCTCTACCCCGCCGCCAGTCTGCTCAATCAGGTCGAGTTGCCGATCGAGTCGATTACCGATCCGACCAACCCGGAATCATGGGAGAGCCTGCCCGAATCGCCGGCATCATTGTCGACCGTCTCGGGACGTGTGTTCGGGTCGGCTGATGGCCGTGCTTACGTCCTGACCGCACAAATGAAAATACAGGAACGCCTGAATGGTCTGTTGAACGTGGCTTTCGTGACCGATGAACCGCCGCCGGAAGATGTTATCAGGCTGGTCGGAGTATTGGGTGGTCAATTGTCCTGGGCTGTAGAACGATGTCAATATCGCAGCAAGCTCACGGCTTTGTATGAGACGCTGTCCAAACTCGAGACGACCCAGAGATTGTCATCCGGCATATCCCGGCAAACACAATCCATCGCCGAAGCCTATGACATGCTGGTCAGTATCAGTCACGAGGTGAACAACTCACTGTCGGTGATCATCGGCAACGTGCAATGCCTGATAATGGAAAAAGTAGCCACCAGTGACCAAAGCCGGGACCGCCTGCAACGTATCGAAAGCGCCGCCGTGAAGATCGGCGCGACCAACAAACGACTACTGCAAGTCCCGTCGCTCATGAAACAAGGCGATAAGAACCAGGACGAAATAACCATCAAACTATGAATTCAGTGACTACCATGCCTGCTACTACCCATGAAACATGCGTTCCCGTTGACCTTGAGTATCTGTCCGAGGGACTCGACGAGCTCGGTATCGGTCTGCTGGCATTTGATCAGAATGAACGCCTCACTTACGGCAACCAGTCCGCCGTCGATATGGTGGCCCTCGACAATGCAGATTCGGATGACCAACCGCATCTGGTTCAAATGGCCGACGTCTTCGGTTCCAGTCTGAGTTCCGCTGTCGAGGGAGTCCGTCAGAATGGTTCCCAGTCAGTGCGACACGGCTTGCACTGCTCCAACCGACACGGACGACATATGCTTATTGATCTTAGCTGCCTGCCGTTTCGTGGGGTGAATAACGACCCCTGCGTTATTTGTCTACTGCACGACGTGCGCCAGCACCACCAGTTCAGCGACGACACCAAATTCCTGCGTCAGGAACTGCAAATCCTTACCGATGTCGCGGCTGCGCTGTCATCTTCGAGTGAACTTGTCCAGATATTGAAGGTGATTCTCACCGGCGCCACCGCCGCTCAGGGTCTCGGCTTTAACCGCGCTTTCTTGTTCCTGTACCAACAGGACACGAACGAACTGATCGGCCACATGGCTCTCGGTCCTGTCTCGGCAGAGGAGGCCGGCAACATCTGGAAGGACCTTGACGCCATGCGCCTTTCACTTGAGGAACTGCTGGAGGATAACCAAAGTGACACCGGCGAAAGACTCGACGCCATAACCGACCTGATCACCGACTTCAGAGTCAGGCTCGATGACGAATCGGCCATCGGTCGCGCTTGTCATGATAGCTCGTGGTTGAATCTGGCGATTTCGGACGACACCGACAACCTGACATCCGCATTCGCACAGCAACTGAACACCGACAAACTGGCTTTGGTGCCAATGGTCAGCAAGGGGCATCTAATGGGTCTGCTGGCGGCCGACAACCAGATTACCGGTCGACCGATCTCCGATGAGGCCGTGCAGTTGTTGCAAGCCCTGGCCAATCAGGCGGCTGTGGCTATGGAAAGAGCACGCCTCTACGATAACCAGTTGGAACGTAGTCGGGAACTGGAACGCATCAATCAACTACTGGCCGAATCACAGGATCAGATAATCAAAATCGAGAAAATGTCGGTGATTGGAGAACTAACATCGGCCATCACTCACGAACTGCGCAACCCGTTGACCGTCGTAGGCGGTTTTGCCAATCTGATGCTCAAATCCACGCTACCCGACGAAAACCGGGAGTACTTGAACATTATCTCCAGCGAAATAAGGCGGGCCGAAACCGTTCTCGATCAGGTCCTGGACTTTTCGCGGGCCAGCAAAGGCGAAAACTGTCCCATTGATTTCTCAGGACTGGTTAAACGAAGTCTGGACCTGCTCAAAGGTCGACTGGCGCGGAGGGAACTGCCAATGTTTCTATCACAGGCGAGCGAACCTCTGACGGTTTTCGGCAATAGTGATCAACTGTCGCACGCCGTATACCAGTTTCTGAAACTGGTGGCCGAGGAACTGACCCCGCCGGGTGAAGCCGAGGTGCGTACCGAATTGAGAGACGGCCAGGCCTTGATGCTGATAAAAATCCGACGTCCCGGTCATGAACGCGAGCAGGTTCAACGGACGCTCGAGCGCATCATCACGCAAAACAGATCATCACAACGGCTGACCATCCTGGTAGCCGGTGAAACCATAAGATATCACGGTGGGAATTTCGGTATTGCCTGCGGCGACGACAGTCTGCCCTCTCTTTATATCGAACTCCCAGTCATGAAGGAGCGACCTGGTGAGCCCGCACATACTGGTGGTTGATGACGACGACGGTATCCGAGTCTTGTACCAGACGGAACTGGCCCGGGAAGGGTATCGGGTGACGGTGGTTGATTCCGGACGGGCGGCCCTCGCGGCTGTTTCCGAGAGGCAGTTCGCTGTGATTATTCTCGACATCGATATGCCCGACATGTCCGGAATCGAGGCGCTCACGCACTTGCGGAAGGCCGGTCCTGAGACTCCAGTCATTCTCAACACTGCCTACAGCATTTACAAACAGGATTTCCAGTCCTGGTTGGCCGATGCCTACGTCATGAAGTCATCCGATTTGGAACCATTGAAGAAGAAAATCAAGGAGTTGATCGATCCTGTTGAACACAAATGCCAACCGTGAGAGTCGCCTGAACCTCGTGGATCAGGTCGACGGACTCAGCGACGAGGTCAAGGTTCTCGCTCTGAATCTGGCCATCTACCTGGCCAAGGCCAAATCCAGTTCGGAGGAACTCAACCAACTCGAGCCGGATTTCATTCGCCTTGTTAACGGGACTATCCTGGTGTTGCAGGAAATCGGGAGCATTATCTCAGCGGCCCGCAATACGGAAACGATGGTTTACGACGTCCCCTCGGGAGAATTCCGCCGCGATCAGATCGAGTTAAGGCTCCGTTCTATACTGGACCAGTGTGGCCGGATTATGACCGCCCTGTCGAGGTCGGGAGCCGGTGAAAAATGACACGTTGGAGGGATTCGGTCGAAGGGGCGGTTACAGGTAAGCCGACTATTGTCGATATAAATTGTAATAGCCGGTTACGAGCCGAAGCCGATGCTCAGGGGCAGCTACCGGTTTGGTGAGGCGGCCCCACGAAGTAAACCATCGACGCGGCAGTTCTCCGTTGATGGGACGGGTTGGGCAAACGTGGTCATTGAGGGTTTCCTGGATCGGCTCCCATAGATGGCGAGAGTTGTTTGCGAATGATTTGATAAGGTAACGAGATTATGAGTACACCAGAGCTTGAGAAACTGACCCAGATGGCGCAGGAACGGGGACGACCGTTCAAAGTGCTTATCGTCGACGACGAAAAGTGGGTACGCGAGGTCTTCAGGGATTTCTGCGACTTGACCCAGGCGTTCCAGGTCGAGTTGGCGTCCGACGGAAACCGCGCTATCGAAATGGCCGGCAACTCCGACTACGATCTGATAACGCTGGACCTGATCATGCCCGAGATGTCCGGACTTGAAGTGCTCACAGCCATCAAGGAGATCTCACCGAAAGTGCCGGTAATGGTAATCACCGGCAATGCCACCGACAAGTTGATTAACCAGGCCGGTATCATGGGAGCCTGCCGTGTCCTGTACAAACCGGTGTTGCTGGAGAGCTTTATTGCTGAGATGATGTCGACGTTGGATCGTTCGAGAGTTAGAGGTGAATGACCTGAAGCAAGACGAGGGAGGAAAATCGCATGATGTGGGTAAAGGGAACTATAGGATGAAAGGTTCGATCTCGATTCTGATAGTTGATGATGAATCAACTATGCGCGGTCTACTGAAAAAGATCCTGGCGCGTGAGGGATACCAGATGTACACCGCCTATAACGGTGTCGCAGCCCTGGAGCAACTGAGTGAGCGGAAATTCGACATCGTCATATCTGACATGAAAATGCCTGAGATGGACGGATTTGAATTGTTGAAGCACATTAAGAAGGAATACCCGGGCGTGGGGGTGATTATGATGACAGCGTATGGAGATACCTACTCTGTCAAGGACGCCCTCCTGCTGGGCGCGGACGAGTATATAACCAAACCATTCAAGAGCTATGAGATATCCCTGGTAGTCGAACGCGCCTACTGGCGGATCCTTTCAGTTGGCCAGACGACGGCTGAGGAACTCTCATAGGAATATTATGAGCACCAGCGAATCAAAGACAACCGATACTGCCACTCGTCGCAGAATCCGAGTGACGGTAAGCAAGGACTACATGAAGGCGCTTGTCGTCATCAAGAAACCCGATCCGGGTGAACCGGAAATATCGGTCGAGGAAATCATGGAGGCCCTCAGCCAGGCTGGTGTCGTCTACGGCATCGATGAGGATATGGTGGACGACAGTGTGTCGCAGATGGATTACGAAAAGCCTATAGAAGTGGCTCAGGGTCAACCTCCGGTCAAGGGTACGGACTCCGAATTCGAATACTGCTTCCAGACTGAAAACCGATTCCAGCCCCAGGAGGGCGAGGACGGCCGTATCGACTATCGTGACATGAAATACATCCAGAACATCAATAAGGATGGTGTTCTGGCGCGTATGACGCCTCCGACCGACGGCGTCAACGGCAAAGGTGTCAACGGCCGCGAGGTTGTGGCGCCCCGAGGGCGGAACATCCCATTCAACAATGGTGAGAACACGTGCGTATCTGAGGACGGCCTGGAACTTACCTCCACTGTCGATGGCGCCATCGTATATGCCCGCGGTCGAGTATCTGTTAAAGACGTCATGACGGTAAACGATGTCGATTTCAATGTCGGCAATATCGATGCGGTGGGTTCTCTTCGGGTAAGCGGCAAGATATGTACCGGCTTCACCGTCATTGTCGGCGGGAATCTCGAAGTCAGTGGCAACGTAGAGGACGCCAAGATAAAGGTCCAGGGCAATATTCTGGTGCGAGGCGGATTCAACGGCGCCGGTGCGGGCGAGATGCAGGCCGACGGTGATATCACCGTCAAGTATGCAGCCGGCCAGAAGATATCCGCCGGGGGTACCGTGACAGTCGGAGGCGAATTGCTGAACTGCCAGGTCACGGCCAAGGAAAACGTCATTGTTAAAGGCCGCAAAGGCAAAATCGTCGGTGGCGAGATCAATGCCGGCAAGAAAATCGAAGCCGCCGTCATAGGTTCAGAAGCTGGTACGGTTACTTCCCTGACCGTCGCCTTCGATGCTGAGGCTATGCGTCAATACCATGAGGCTCGGCACGAGATCAGCCGTCTCAAGGCCGATGATGAGCGTGTCAAAGAGAACCTTGTTCAACTCTACAAGCTTCAGATGGCCGGTAAGCTCAATAAACAACAGCAGGCAGGCCTTAAGAAACTTGAGGAGTTCAAAAACACTGTTCCCGCGGCTCTGGAAACATTGGAGAAGAAGAAGGCCGAGGTCGAAGAGCGCTTGAAGAAACTGCGCGACTCTAAGATTATCGCAACCGATGTGATGTATCCGGGCGTCAAGGCCCATGTCGGAGTCCTGGTCAAAGAGGTCGACGAAGAAATGAAAGCTGTCGAGTTGAGCCAGGATGGTCACCGAATCGTTGTCGCAAAATACAAGAAGCAATAGTCGCCTCAGCGACTTAGCTATCCAACCAAATAAGACTTGAAAACCGGGCGCTCGACCGATATATTGGTTCGGTTGTAATACCGACCGACCGGAGAGGTGGCCGAGAGGCTGAAGGCGGCGGATTGCTAATCCGTTATAGGGCTAACGGCTCTATCCAGGGTTCGAATCCCTGCCTCTCCGCTTTTGTAAGGGTGTGTCTGTCCGCTTGGAAACCCACCGCAAGCGGATGAGTCACCCGGCCATGCATAAGAAGCCGGGCCGGAGGTCAGACTTTGGTGGCAAGAGGAGGTGATAACGTCTAAAGAATTTTCAATTTATGATGACCCCTGAAGATATAACCCCTCACTGTCTTATCGGAGGAGCTATGAAGAGGATTTTTCTAGCTGTCGTTATGTCAAGCCTGCTACTGATGAGCAGCGCTATGGCCGAAAACGTGATGAAGGTTGAGCGTGAATTCGGTCCGTCCTTTGCCGGGTTTGCCCAGAACAAGTTCATTGTTGTTGTCAACGAAGGAACACCCCAGATCAATGCCTCACGGCAGGCGGGCTTGGCCGTTACCGGCAATCGTGAAACGGACAGGATCGGTGAAAAATACGGCGTCAGCAGTTTTGCCCGGCAGTTCCCGGGCGCCAGCATGGATAAAGCCGCCTTGCCTACTGAGCGAATACTGTCCAGGTACTACAAGATATTCTTTGAGTCAGGCGACTTGGACCAGGTCATGGACGAGTACCGCAGACTTCCGTTTGTCGACAAAGTCGAGCCGATCGCCATGCATTATGTATCCGCCACCCCCAACGACCGGTACTATGATGATCCGCCGCCGGAGTACCCGTATGACCAATGGCATTACTGGGATACCTACGGCGTCGAAGCAGACCTGGGTTGGGATGATGAAACCGGCAGTTCCGATGTCGTCTGCGCCGTGATCGATGGTGGTGTGCGTTACTACCATTATGATCTGGGCGGCACCGATCCGCCGGGACCTGATGACAATGTCACCAACGGCAATATCTGGGTCAACCAGGGAGAAATTCCCGCAAACGGTATTGACGACGATGATAACGGCTATATCGATGACGTTATCGGTTGGGACTTCGTGTTAGCGGGTTCAACGGTCGGATCGGCCAGGTGTACCGATAGCGATTGCAGTGGCGTCGACAATGATCCTTCAGATTTCGGAGGACACGGGACTCACGTCGCCGGAACAATCGCTGCTATTACCAATAACGACCCGACCTTTGGTGTCGCCGGAGTGGCCGGTGGCTGGAATGATGGCACTACGAATTATACTGCCAACGGTGTCAAGATCATGTGCCTTCGCGCCGGATACATGACTCGTCTTGGTGGTATCATGCACATGGACTGGTGCGCTGAAGCCATGTTCTATATCGCTACGATGGTTGATAAAGGTGTCAATGTGGCAGCGGTAAACTGCTCATGGGGATCCTCAAGTTACGGTGCGATGCCGGCCGCGACCGACAACCTGCTGGCGCACGATGTAATGATCATTGTGGCCTGCGGTAACGATGGCACCACCAATTATGATTACCTGGGCGGTCGCGAAGACTGTCTGGATGTGGGCGCCACCGATCAAACCGGTTACGCCGCCGGCTTCTCGACCTACGGCGAGTGGGTTGACATCGCCGCACCGGGCGTTGACATTCTGAGCACCTATCACCACTCGGATGATCCGTCCGGTGATTACATTTCGACTATGTCCGGCACCTCAATGTCCTGCCCTCATGTGGTCGGCGTCGCGGGCTTGCTGGAGTCCAAGGATCCATCGTTGACCGGTCCCGAGAAATTCGCCATCATGGTCAACAACAGTACTCCGTACCTCGGCACCAAGTACGTGGGCGCCGGGATCGTCAGTGCCAAGAAGGCGCTGGACGCGGTGGGACCGAACCTGAATCCTCCGATAGCGGAGTTCTCAGGGACGCCGACATCGGGGTATGCTCCGCTGAACGTGAGCTTCACGGACCTGTCCACCAATAATCCGACCAGTTGGAGTTGGAATTTCGGGGACGGCATAGGGACTTCAAGTCAGCAGCATCCCTCCTACAGTTATGATTCTCCCGGGACTTACACGGTGTCGCTGACGGCCACCAATGCTTACGGTTCTGACACTGAGACGAAGATCGACTATATCGACGTCCAGACCGAACCGCAGGATCCCCCGGTGGCGAACTTCTCGGGCAGCCCGACCACCGGCTATGAACCGCTAACTGTTGATTTCACCGACCTTTCAACCAACGGACCGACCACTTGGAGTTGGGACTTCGGTGACGGGGTCGGAACCTCGGCTCAGCAGCACCCATCCTACACTTATCCGTCGTTTGGAACCTACACGGTGTCGCTGACAGTCACCAATGCTTACGGTTCTGACACGAAGACGGAACCTGACTACATCACGGTAACTGAGTCTCAAGTCTGTGTGCTGCATGTCCATGATGTCGTTGTGACGAGAAAGGTTGCCGGTCCGAATTGCAGTGGTATCGGGACTATTTACATCTATGACGCCGGCAATCAAGCTGTCGCCAACGCTACTGTTTATGCTACTGCCACAGGCCCGGTAAGCGGCGACTTCAACGGCATTACCGGTGCAGACGGCTCCGTCAGGTTCGAAACCGGTAAGACCAGGGATTGTTCAGGCGAGTGGTGTTTTGAGGTCACGAATGTAACACATGCTTCCTGCACCTACGATCCGAACGCCAACGTCGTGACCATGGCCTGCGAGAGCGGCGTGGTATACGGCAATTCCGGATCGGTGGGCGACGCGATAAGCGGCGTTACCATGTGGAACGCGCCGAATCCTTTCAATCCGACCACGACAATAAGCTTCAACCTGCCGCAATCCGAGCGGGTCAGCCTGGCCGTTTACAACGTAATGGGACAGAAGGTTGCTACCCTGTTGGACGGACAGCTTAACGCTGGAGAGCACAGCGTGGAATGGAACGGTAATAATGTAGCCAGCGGTGTATACTTCTACACTCTCAGGATCGGAACAGCTACCGCGACCCAGAAGATGCTTCTTCTGAAATAGAGTGTAGCAGACAGTATCTTACATCGCGCTCTCAAGAGATCGCGAATAACCCGGTGGTGTGTTCCCATGCGCTGCCGGGTTTTTTGTGCCCCAATATTGGCGGTTGTAGAAGCGAAAGTCACGCCTCAACCGGTTCGCTTGGCCCTCTGTGCAAGCGGACGGGCCACCCGGCGCAAGTAGTGTTATTCAGCGTGAGCCAGTTGCCCTTTGGATTGATCGCCGAGCTTGGAAGAATCGAGCCCTTCCCGAAATACCAATATTATGCCGTGGTCCTTACCCAACGAGTCCACGATTTTGGCCAGCGAACCCGTGATCTTGACATGTCGAGTCTGGTCTGCGGCCACAAGACTGTGGCCCGTCATGTCCACGACGATGCCATCTGAAGTCACTCGGTCCAGGAGATCGTCGGTAACCGGAACCGAGTTCTTATCCAGAAGCCTGAACACGGCACTGAAGCGTGTTCCCATTATGTTGGTGGCCTTGCGTCGGGTCAGTTTCTCAGCCGCCGGGTTCAGGAATTTGATGCGAGTTTCAGAATCGGTGGCGATGACTCCTTCTCCCATGCAACGGAGAGTAGTCATCAACCACGATTGGCTCTCCTTGATTTTCTTGTCAGTTGAAAACCTGTAAATCGCCATTTCGATAGCTGTTTGAAGTTCGCGTTCCTGGAACGGCTTCAGAAGATAGCCGAATGGTCCTGCGGCCTTAGCCCGTTCGAGCGTCTTGGGATCGGAATTGGCCGTCAGGAACACGACCGGGATATCGTAGTGCCTTCCGATGTAGTCGGCTGCCTTAATCCCGTCAAACTCACCATCAAGCATGATATCCATCAGGACGAGATCCGGGTGTGTCTTGCCGACACGCCTGATTGCGTCTGTGGCCGACGCCTCTACTCCAACCACCTGATAATTAAGGGACTCCAGGCGGCCCTTGAGATCCATGGCCACAATGCCTTCATCCTCAACTATGAGCAGTTTCTCTTTCGGCATTTGTGTTATCCTCTTCCCCTGTTCGTGGATTGGTGAATTCTACTGTTATCGTTGTGCCATTGTCTGTATGTACGTGCAGGTGACCTTTCAACTGCTTTGTCAGAGTGGTGATAAGTTGCAACCCGAGCGAGTTGGAACGCTCCAGGTCAAAATCGACAGGAATGCCGACACCGTTGTCCGATACAGTCAGCACGAGCATTCCTTCACTGCCGCGACGGAAACCGACGGTGATAGTGCCTTCGCGGGCGCCTGGAAAGGCGTGCTTCAAAGCATTTGAGATTGATTCATTTACGATTAAGCCGCACGGTACAGCCGATTCGACCGACAAGTGTATCGACTCTACATCGGTTCTCAAACTCACCGTGAGGTCGTCGGGTTTGAAGGAGTGCGCCAGGTACTCGGAAAGTCCTTTGATGTAGTCGCCGAAGTCGATATCGCTCAAATCTTCTGATAGGTATAGCTTCTCGTGAATGAGAGCCATCGTTCTCACACGAGCCTGACTAACCCTGAACATTTCCAACGTGTGATCATCCTGGATCTGATTCGATTGCAGGTTCAGCAGACTGATGACAATCTGGAGATTATTCTTAACTCGGTGATGGACTTCCTTGAGCAGTGTTTCCTTCTCTTTCAGAGATGCGCTAATCACTTCTTTGGCCCGGTCATGTTCCACAACCTCCCGCTGGAGTTCGCTGGTACGTAGTTGTACCCGATCTTCCAGTTCATCTCTGGCTTTCAGCAACGCCGAATCGCGCTGCTGAATCTGAGTCAGCATTTCATTGAAACCGGCCACGAGAACCCCTAGTGGTGTGATTCATCCTGTTGGGGCATTATCCAGGGCGAGCCTCGCCCGGCCGACCTTGTCGATGATCTCTTCCGCGGTTTTTCTCCAGATGAACGGTTTCGGATCGCTGTTGTGTTGGTCAATGTAGCTCATGAC
>JAUWIB010000127.1 GCA_030605565.1 bacterium | reverse complement strand
CCGTCATGAGCTACATTGACCAACACAACAGCGATCCGAAACCGTTCATCTGGAGAAAAACCGCGGAAGAGATCATCGACAAGGTCGGCCGGGCGAGGCTCGCCCTGGATAATGCCCCAACAGGATGAATCACACCACTAGGTCCTTACGGACCGCGCGAACCCTGACAAAGAATGCTTCTTATCAGTAGCGCCTACAATCTCTCATTTCAACAACGGGAACCTCCTTGCTCTTCATAAGTTTAAGGACTGAATAAAGGCCGGCCAAAACGGCAGTTTAGCCTTGACTTGCCGCGCTTTTGTGTTACTTTGCGTGGCTTAAATTGAAGCTGGTTAACAACTTCTACTATTGGAGGATCGATGTACGCCGTATTTCAGATTGGCGGCTTTCAATACACGGCCGAAGAAGGCGTCACCGTCCAGGTGCCGCTGATGAAAATCGACGATGGCGCGAAGTTCGATATCGATGAAGTGATGCTGATATCCGACGGCGACAACTCCCAGGTGGGACAGCCGTTCGTTGAGAATGCCAAGATCGAAGCCGAGGTGGTTGGTCGTGGCAAAGCCGATAAGGTGATCGTTTACAAGTACAAAAAGCGCACCAAGTATCGTCGCACCGCCGGCCATCGCCAGGACTACAGCGAGATCAAGATCAACAAGATCGTAGCGCCTCAGGCGTAGTCAATAGGGGTATTCTTGAAGGCGAGAGCACGGACAGCTCTGCTTCTGGTGGTGACCCTGTCGATCCTGGCCGGGTCGGCGGCGGCGCAGCAGTACACGGTGGTCGACATTGAGGTGGTCGGCAATCGCGCCGCCAGTAAGTCGCTCATCCTGGGGGTCTCATCGCTTGAGAAAGGGGAGACGCTAGTGGCGTCGGAGGTCAGCGAAACCATCCGCAGACTTTACGGTTTAGGCATCTTCTCCGACGTGCGCGTCGATGCTGAACCGGTCACCGGTGGGCTGAAACTGTTTATCGTTGTCAAGGAACTTCCCAAACTGACCGGCATCGAATTCGAGGGTAACAAGAAGGTCAAGACCAAAGACCTCAAGGAAGAACTGGTCGACATCGGCATCGGCGGCTATATCTCGCTCTATCTCATCGCGGACAAGAAAAACAGCATTGCCGAACTTTACGCCGAGAGGGGATACTTCCAGGCCGAGATCACGCACGAGTTGAAATACAACGAAGACTCCACCGAAGCTTCGCTGACCTACAAGGTGGATGAGAAGTCCAAGGTCAAGGTGGAGGAAGTTGTTTTGACCGGTAGCGAACGGGTCAAGGCGAAAGACCTTATCAAGAAAATGCGCAACCGCAGCCGCGGTTTTCTGAGAACCTCCGACTTCGCCCAGGATAAGTACGAAGAGGATCTGACCAAGATCATTGATGAATACCACAAGAAGGGTTTCATCGATGCCTACCTGGTATCCGACTCCATCGCTATCGACACCTCCCGCAACCGTATGACGATCTTCCTCGAGGTGTACGAGGGGCCGCGCTATTACTTCGGACAGGTTGATTTCAAGGGGAACGAGGTCCTGAAGACACCTTTGTTGGAACGGAGGATGAAGTTCAAAGAGGGCCAGGTTTTCGATCTTGAGAAGTACGACAGGTCAATCGAAGAGTTGTATACCATCTACTACGAGATCGGGCATCTTCACATGCGCCTGGCTGACTTGCGCACGACCCGGGAAGATTCCATTGTTGACGTCATGTACGACATGGCCGAGGGGTTGCCGTCGCATATCAACATGGTCAAGATAGTCGGCAACTACAAAACCAAGGAACACGTCATTCGCCGTGAACTGAAGATTTACCCCGGCGAGATATTCAACCAGTCCATGTTGATCCGGTCGATTCGCGATGTCATGGCTCTGAACTTCTTTGAGAAAGTGATCCCCACACCGTTGGCTCTGCCCAATGGCGATGTCGATATCGAGTTCGATATCACCGAGAAACGGACCGGTGAGATTATGGCCGGCGCCGGATACAATAGTCAGGACAAGCTGGTCGGCAATGTGGGGTTGGGTATACCGAATTTTCGCGGCAACGGTCAGAATGTCTCGCTCAGTATTGAGTTCGGCCGCCGCCGCAATTCGTTTTCGATGTCGTTCACGGAGCCCTGGATGTTTGGTCGTCCGACGCTTTTTGGCGCCAGCATCTTCACGGTTAATCGGCGCTGGTTCGATGATTACACTGAGGGTCGCCGGGGTGGTTCGATCCGGGTCGGACGACGTCTGCGCTGGCCGGACAACTACTTTCGTGTCTATACTTCGTACCTGCTCGAGCGCAACCGTTTCTTTGACTTTGACGATGCCTTCGAGGCTCGCAACTCTTACAAAGCATCATATTTCTACCGCAGCCCCATTCAGGATGTTCTGTTGAAGCAGGACTACTACGGCCCGTATCCCGGAGCCGTGACCTCTTACAACGAAGAGTGGCGCTCGGCATCGCGCCTGGCGGTGAACATCACGCGCGACTCACGCGACTTGCCCCAGTTTGCCACTTCCGGTTCGAGATTCTCGTACACCTTCGAAAACACCGGCGGTCTTCTCGGTGGTTTTTGGCATTACCAGAAACATTCGCTTGAGGTGGCCAAGTTCTTCCCGCTGTTTTGGGGTTTGTCGCTGGCCACGAAGGTCGAGTACGGGGTGGTCACATCGCCCTCCGGTGATGACCACATCCTGCTCACCGATCGCTTCACTCCCGGCGGGACTGATTTCGATGGCGTTGTTCGCGGTTACGACGGCGGTGACCTGACTCCGGACTCGCTGGTGACGCAGTCGGACACCTCTTTCTTCTACAATGACCCGACCGCCATCCTGGGTATCGATCCACCCGATGATACCAGTTTTACCAGCTTCCGAACGCGGGTGCGCGGCAAATACATGATCGTGGCTAATATGGAAATCCAAATTCCATTGGTGCAGCAGCAGATCTACGGGCTGATTTTTTTCGACGCCGGCAACTCCTGGTTGCACCGTCGCGAAATCAAGCCGATTACCGGCCTGTATCGCGGGGTGGGGTTGGGATTCAGGATCACCGTGCCCGGTTTAGGGACACTGGGGTTCGATTTCGGGTACGCTTTGGATGACTTCCAGGGTGAAGGGCGCGGCTGGAAACCACATTTTCAATATGGCTCTACTTTCCGATGACAACAAATCAAAGTATACAGGAGATAGGTATGTTCAGAATCAGTCATTTGATAACGGCCCTGGTGGCTGTTCTCGTAGTCGCATTCTGCCTGGCGCCAGCAGTCTCGGCGCAGGGATCGAAAATGGGGTTTGTCAAGGAGGATCGCCTACAGCAGGAATACAAGGGTTGGCAACGCGCCCAGGAAGAATGGGAGACGGAGTCCAAAGCCTGGGAGGACGAAGCAGTCACCATGCAGCAGGAACTCCGGGAACTCACCGAGGAGTTTGAGAAGCAGAAGCTGATCCTTTCGGAGGAGAAGAAACGCGAACGCGAGGCAGCAATCAATGCCAAGAGAGAAGCGCTGGACGCCTACACTCGCACGGTGTTCGGTCCCAGCGGTACGGCCGAACGCAAACAGTCTCAACTCTTGCAGCCGATTCTGGAGAATATCCAGCAGGCCATTGAGGAAGTTGCTATCGAGGGCAACTTCGATGTCATCTTCACCCTTCAGAGCATTGCTTACATAAAGGACTCCTACGACGTTACCGACGAGGTCTTGAGTCGTCTTGAAGAAATTGACTGATAAGGTCGCTCTAACTCTGGGAGAGATCGCCCGTGTTACCTCGGCTAAGCTGGACGGTGATCCCGACGTTACCATCACGGGCGCGGCGCCGATTGAATCTGCGTCCGAGGGCGATATCACCTTTGTTGCCAACAAGAAGTACCTGAAGCATCTGGAGACTACAGGTGCTTCGGCTGTCGTACTCGACCCGGACAGTCCATGTCAACGTTGCGCCGCGTTGCGGCACGAGAATCCTTACCTTATTTTTGCCAGCGTTCTCGACCTGCTTTACCCCGACAAGGCATTCACAGATACCGGCGTTCATGCGACCACGGTGGTCGAGGATACGGCGCGGGTGTCTGCCACCGCCGGGGTTGGTCCACTGTGTCACCTCTGTGCCGGCGCGGTCGTCGGCAGCGACACTCAACTGGTGTCGTCGGTTTTTGTCGGTCGGGATGTTGTTATCGGCAACGACTGTTTGATCTATCCCGGCGTGCGCATCATGGATGGTTCGCGCATCGGCAATAACGTCATTATTCACTCGTCGACCGTAATTGGCTCGGACGGATTCGGATTCGCCGAGTCGGAATCCGGGCTGAAGAAAATCAAGCAGGTGGGGTCCGTCGAGATCGAGGATGACGTCGAAATCGGGTCCAACTGCTCGATTGACCGAGGCGCTCTGGGACCGACTCGGATCGGCAAGGGAACCAAGATAGACAATCTGGTGCAGATTGCCCATAATGTCGAGACAGGTGCGCACTGCGTTATCGTATCGCAGGTCGGTATCTCCGGCTCGACCAAGCTTGGCAACGGCGTCGTTCTGGCCGGACAGGTTGGGATGGTCGGTCACATACAGATCGGGGATGGCGCCCGTGTGGGGGCCCAGTCGGGGGTGTCCAAGTCTGTCGAGCCGGGCCGGACGGTTTTCGGTTCGCCGGCTCGGGATATCGGTTTGGCGCGCCGGATCGAGGCTGCTCTGGCACGGCTGCCTGAGTTGCTAAAGCGAGTTCGCAAGCTGGAGGATGAGCAGTCGCGTTAATCAGGTGATGAACTGCTCTTCGATGGCGGCGATCTTGCGCCAGGTTTTTTCCATTTGCTTCACTAACAATAGCACTTGGTCATGGTTCTCGCTTTCGCCGGCGGCACGAACCGACTGAAGGAGTTCCCACTGCTGCCGATTGATCACTTTCCACTCGGCGATGCGACGCCCCAGATCGCCGGTGGTGCAGTTCAGTTCTCGCGACAACCGTCGCAATTGCGGGTTGTTGGACTCAATGCGAACTCTTGAGGCCAAATCGCCCATGGCCATCTCCCGCACATGATTCTGAAGAACGTCGAGCGAATCCGATATCCGTATCAGCGGATAAATGTTTACGATTCCGATAGCTGTGATCGCGGCTACCGCCGCCGATATCATGTAAGGCATCAGGGTGAGGATCGCGATTTGGAATGAATCACCCACCTCGCTGAGAAGAGACTCATCGAACAGATCGTTAAAGCAGATGATTACCGCTGCCGATAGTGCCACGGCCGAAACGGCCATCAGCCATATCGTCGGATAGAAGCCGGTGGCGCCGGAATAAGGTTGATGAGTTCGGACCGTCAGGTCTTCCGACATCTGATTCCTCCACTGCGATAATGACCACATGCACGCATACTGATTGTAAGCACTGCTAAATCTGTGCCGCGGGGAAAACTTTTCCAGCAGGCAGACGCTCGTGCCTTGGTACGCATGGGTTTAGGGTAGATATCGGCGGCTGTAGAGCGATCCGTCGAGGTCACAAAAAAGCCCCGCAACTGGTTTTGCTGCGAGGCTTCTGCACAAGGATGTTCAGAATTCGATCAGAAGGGAAGGTCATCGTCATCGGACGCTTCGCCGGCCGGTGGGGGTGGCAAGTCCGGACCCGGTTGGCCTGACGGCTCTGCTGAACCGCCACCGGAATCGCCGCGACTGCCGAGGAACTGGAAGTTCTGGACGACAACTTCGGAAACGTACCGCTTATTACCTTCCTTGTCATCGTAACTGCGGTTAGCGATTCTTCCCTCAATGTAGATCTGCCTGCCTTTACTCAGGTACTCCTTGATCACCTCCGCCTGTTTGCCCCAGGCGACGATATTGTGCCAAGTAGTGGACTCCTGTTTCTGACCATCCTGAGTCGTCCATCGTTCGTTAGTGGCCAGGGTGAATGAAGCCACCGCTCTGCCACTTTGGGTGTACCGTAACTCAGGGTCTTTGCCCAGGTGTCCAATCAGGATCGCTTTGTTTACACTCATGATTCCCTTCCGTCGATTTGTTTGCCAAATAGCCTGGCCCAATATACGGATGAACGTCCTCAGATGTCAAGCCCCGGAACATTTTGCTTGCTGGTCCGCTTCTAAACTGATATCGTAGACGGTCCTTGTAAGGAGCTAAACCGTGAGCCGTGAATTCGACATCGAACAAGCCATTACGACCATCAAGAGGTTCATCGAAGGAACGCTCGCTCGCACCGGTATGAACGGCTTCGTAATCGGGTTGTCCGGTGGAATTGATTCGGCTGTTTCTGCGACTTTGGCTGTGGAAGCAGTCGGCGCTGCTCGGGTACTTGCTGTCATGATGCCGTACCGCAGTTCGGCTGTCGAATCGATCCGACTGGCCGAGCAACTGGCTGACCATCTCGGTATCGAAAGCCGCCAAGTGGACATTTCGCCGATGATCGACGCCTACTATCGGCAGATTGACGACCACAACCGTCTGCGCGCCGGCAACAAGATGGCGCGTGAGCGTATGTCGATCCTGTTCGACCTTGCCCACGAACTGGACAGGCTGGTCCTGGGCACCGGGAATCGCACTGAGATATGCCTCGGTTACACCACCTGGTATGGTGACGCCGCCTGTTCGATAAACCCGGTCGGTCAACTCTACAAGACGGAACTGCGCCAGGTGGCGCGTACGCTCGGTGTGCGGCAAGCGCTGATCGACCGCCCCCCGACCGCCGACTTGTGGTCCGGCCAGACCGACGAGGGCGAGATCGGCGTCACTTACGAACAGATTGACCGGCTGTTGGTGCGCCTGGTTGAAGATGGCGAGACATCGATGTCAAAGCTGGAAGCGGAGGGTTTCCACGCTGCCGATATCAGCCGCATTGTTTCGCTGATGAATCGCAACGCCTTTAAGAGGCGATTGCCGGACGTGGCTCCGTTGGGTAAGAAACCGATACCGAACGATGTTATTCTCAAGGAGTAGCAGGAGCAGGTGAGCACTGAGACAGGCAAACTGTACCTGGTGCCGACGCCGATCGGCAACATGGGGGACATCACCTCCCGCGCTCTGGAGGTGCTAAGAGAAGTGGAACTGATTGCCTGTGAAGATACCCGCCATAGCGGGATGCTTCTGAAGAAACTCGATATCAAAAAACGTCTGATCAGCTACCACGATTTCAACGAAGCGACGCGGGCACGACAGTTGACCGAGATTCTCAGCCGAGGGGATTCGGTGGCGGTCATCACCGATGCCGGCTCGCCGGGCATTTCCGATCCGGCTTATCGCATCGTCCGTGCGGCCATTGATGAAGAAATCGAGATCATCCCCCTGCCCGGACCGACAGCGATCATTCCGGCGCTCACTGCATCGGGTCTGCCGACTGACCGTTTCTTTTTTGAAGGGTTCCTTTCGCACAAGTCGGGTGCTCGCAGGACACGGCTGGAGAAAATCAAGACGCTCGATCACACGTTGGTCTTTTTTGAATCACCACACCGCATCGAAAAGTGCCTTCGTGATATGCTCGAAGTGCTCGGTGACCGCTCGGCCTGCCTGGCGCGGGAGATCAGTAAGCGCTACGAGCAGTTCGTGCGCGGCAGTCTCAGTGACCTGGTGCGGCACGTCACCGACCGGAGTGTCAAGGGTGAGATCGTGCTGGTCGTAAACGGTGCGGCTGCGCACCAAAAGAGTACAACAGAATAGTGAACGTTCACGAAGACTTCATTACCGCATTGGCTGCAGTTATTCGGCCGATGCCAGACGAGGAGCAGAACACGGCCTATGTATCCTGAGCTTTTTTCAATCGGTCCCGTCCCTATCCGCAGTTACGGCTTGATGTTGGCCTTGTCGTTCCTGGCAGGAGTTTGGTATATCAGTCGCATGGCGCGACGCGACGGCAAGCCAATAGATCAATTCCTGACATTAGCATACATCATGATAATCGGCGGTGTGGTGGGAGCGCGGCTTTCGTACGTCGTGTTGCACCTCGATGAATTCTCCGGCAACTGGGGCTCGACCTTCAACCCATTTGCCTCCAACACCTACGGCATCGCCGGATTGAATCTATACGGCGGCATACTGCTGGCGGCGTTGGGTGTTGTTCTGTATTGTTGGTTGCGGAAGATTCCTATTCTCGAGACACTCGATTACTTCGCGCCCACCATTGGTATCGGACTGGGCCTCACGCGGATAGGTTGCTTTCTCAACGGCTGTTGCTTCGGCACGCCGACCGACCTGCCGTGGGGGGTGGTTTTCCCCGCTGGTTCGATTCCCAGCCACGTTTTTGGTCATCAACATCTGCACCCGGCGCAATTGTACAGTTCGCTTTATGGTGTGGGGCTGTTCCTGCTGTTGCATTTTATGATGAAGCGCAAACAGTTTGCCGGACAATTACTCGCGCTCTTGTTTATGATCGAAGCTGTCTTCCGCTTCGCCATCGAATATGTTCGCTACTATGAAGACGCTATGTACTTCTCGCTGGACGGTATCCAGCCGACCTGGAACCAGGTTGTCTCGGTGAGCCTCTTCGCCATCGGTCTGATCATCTACATCGTGCAGTTCCGCCGCGCGAAGGAAAACAAACCCCTGGCAGGTTGAAACCCCTGGTCCGAAGGACCGCCGCAGCTTCGTAGGTTGGAACCCCTGCCCCGAAGGGGTCGTCCTGAGCGGAGTCGAAGGGCGAGGTTCCGACAACATGTCAAGAACTCAGGGCTGCCGACACGGGACTCTGGTGAGTAATTTGAGAGTCGGAACCCGCAAGGGGGTTCCGACCTACGGGACTACGACACGAGTGTCTTCGGTCGCTCGCAATGACGAGAAATGAGCTTTTTCAACAACCTCGTCCTACGGGTACAGACCCGCACAGCTGAGCATAACTACACTGTCTACATCAATTCGTATACCACCGAGATGCGTGCGTTCATGTCGGTTCCGGTGCCTTTACCGGAGATGAAATCGAAGCCTCTCAGGAACAGATCGGGGTCCGTCTCAGTATCGACATGCAGCCGACCCCAGTGGAAACCAAAACCGAGATATGTTTGATTAGCGGCCCACTTGATTTTCTCAACTTCCGAGACGGCGATGAAAGTACCCCTTTCGTTCTTCTCTGATATCCACTGCGAGGTAGCTCCCATGCGGAGATCCATCCACTTGAAAACGTCGGCGTCAAAACCGATGCTCCAATAAGGGAAGACGATATCCGTGGTCGTCCAGTCGGCAGAACCGGCGCCCGCCGGATGGTTCTCAGTGGTAGCGAACTTCCGCGTCACCTTGTCGTAAGCGATGCCGACATCGCCTACCACTAATACGTTTGATGCCGGCGTCCAGTTAGCGCCGAGGCCGGCGTCAAGGTAGAACCGTGTGTCCTGAGTAATAATGTCCTCCTTGGTATCCCAATCTCCATCGGCCCCGTGGTCTTTCTCTCCGCGCACACCGAAGAAGTTCGTGAAATGAAGGATGGCCGTCCATTCGGGATTGATTTGCTTGAACTTTCGGAACATGCCGGCGACATCGATGAACCCATCGGGCTCGCTTTGCACGACACCGGCGGCGCCTGCCCCGACGGGTCCTTCATCAGTCCAACCGCCGAAAGCGATCTGAAATGACGCATCGTAGTCGCCGTTGGCTTCGGTAACACTGAAACCGAAATCGTAGTAGTACATTTTCTCTTTGTAGTCAGCGTCGCTGTTGGCCTCGTCATAGTCATACGAAGTTCGGATGTATCCAAAATGGAAACCGAAATTGTAATTGCCGAACATCTGCGGCCGGCCGTAGTACAGGTCGACCCGCTCATTGGTAAAGTCCAAACCTTCGGCGAAGTACCCGAACGGCGTGGCATCGTAGTAACCGGTCGGTTGCCCGATGACAGCCGTCGAGAAGTAGGTGCCCAGCACCCAAGGGTTGTCCGACCCGAACTTCCAATGAATCCCAAGCCGAGTGAAGCTGTCGCCGCCGAACTCGCCGACAGCAAGGTTGGGGTAGTCCAGTACGCGTGACGGGAAGAGGACGATATTGGCCTCGTCAAGGAGGACCATGTTGTTGTTACCCATCGTCCGAACGCGTGTATCACTGGCCAGGACGCAGGTGCTGAGAAGTACCGACGCCGCCAGCAGTATAAGCAGTAGTCTTTTCATTGCTCTTTTCCCTCAACTAAAGATCCATCTTCAGTAGTGAACGGCGGATATGCGCACGTCCAACATTGACAAACGACGCCATCCAGGCATCGCTTTAGGTCATAGACACGCCTCCTTTCGCATGCCGTCAGACAAGTATCGTTGTCATCCTGACGAAACATATTTGTTTCCAAACCAAGACATCATAAGGTGCCTTATTATCTCCGAATCAAAGTGGTGTCCTTGCGCATGAATCCTAGGTGTTCGTCAGTATTGGATCAACAAAAAATGCTGGCCGCTGCGTTTGGGAAATGCCTGGGTCGGCCAGAGACGCCCGACACCAAATACCGTATGAGATCGTAGCGTTTTCCAACAGCCTGTCACGAGAAGATGGAAGTGACCAAGCTCATCCGTTCTGGTCACGACGTTTCTTCACTCCCTGCCATATCGCTTCCAGTTCTTCGAGGGTGAAGTCGTCGAAATGTTTCCCGGACGTTCGCACGTTTTTCTCAAGGAGTAAGAATCGTCGTCGGAATTTCGCCAGAGCCTGTTTGAGCGCCGATTCCGGTTCGATGTCGAGCTTTCTGGCCAGAGATGCTGCGGCAAATAACAGGTCGCCGATCTCCTCAGTCTGCTTAACCTTGTCGCCGGAGGCCATAGCCTCTTTGACTTCAGTCAGTTCCTCGAGGAGCTTGTCTATGACTTCCTCGGGACGGTTCCAATCGAATCCGATCCCACCCGCTTTTTCTCCGATTCGATAAGCCATCGTCAGTGCCGGCATAGATGTCGGCAAGCCTGAAAGCAAAGACGTTTTTTCACCCGACTCCAACTTCAATCGCTCCCACTGGTCACGTACTTGTTTGGGGTCGAGATCATTTGGTTCTCCGAAAACGTGGGGATGTCGCCTGATCAGTTTTTGAACAATCGCCTCCACCGCCGCATCAGCGTCCCACTCGTTTCTTTCATTGGCCAGTTGGGCGTGGAAGACGACCTGGCAAAGCAGATCGCCCAATTCCTCGCAGAGAGCGGCGCTGTCATCAGCCTCAATCGCCTCCACCACCTCGTATGTCTCCTCAATCAGGTAAGGCAGGAGACTCCGGTGGGTCTGTTTGCGATCCCAGGAACAGCCGTCCTCCGACCGCAGGATAGCCATCACCAGCTTCAGTCGTTCCCAGGGGGGAAGTTTTTTGTCGGTTACTCGACTCTTTGAATCGGTCATAGATGACGATAATACAATCTGTTAGCGGAGTTGCCAACTGCTTTTTCCCTGCCTTCTTGACAAATCAAATGGTCGGGGCTATAATTGGCCGCTTGGGCCGGAAGGTCCGCATGATAGTGAACGAAAACAAGGATACTATGCCGATATGAGTGACGCCAAAACAAATTCGACAAAGAAGTCACGAGCCTACTCACCGGCCGACGTCGAAGACAAGATGCTCGACCGCTGGCTCGACGCCGGTTATTTCCATGGACACGTCGAGTCGGACAAACCGACATATTCTATCGTCATCCCGCCGCCGAACTGTACCGATGTGCTGCACCTGGGACATGCCCTGAACAACACGATTCAGGATATCCTGATGCGCAAGCACCGGATGGATGGTTTTGAGGCGGTCTGGATTCCCGGGGCCGACCATGCCGGTATCGCCACCCAGGTGGTCGTGGAAAAACAGCTGGTCAAAGAAGGCACCACCCGTCGTGAGATGGGTCGCGAGAAATTCTATCGACGCACCGCCGAATGGGCCAACCGCAACAAGGAGATCATCTTCGGCCAACTCCGGAAGATGGGGTGCAGCTGTGACTGGGAACGTACGCGCTTCACATTGGACGACGGTCTGGTTAAGGCGGTCGCCGCGACGTTCCTGCATCTGCATAAGAAGGGATGGATCTACCGCGGACATCGAATTGTCAACTGGTGTCCGTCGTGTCAGACTTCACTGTCCGACGATGAAGTCGAACACCAGACGCTGGATAGCCATCTCTGGTACATCAAGTACAAACTCAAAGGCTCCGATGAGTTCCTGGCGGTGGCCACGACCCGCCCCGAGACGATGTTAGGCGACACGGCTCTGGCCGTTTCACCGAAAGACAGTCGCTATAAAAAGTATGTGGGAAAGACTGTTATCCTGCCCATACTAGAACGCGAGATTCCTATTGTGGCCGATAATTATGTCGACCCGGAGTTCGGTACCGGGGTGGTGAAAGTTACGCCGGCTCATGATCCCAACGATTTTGATATCGGTCGTCGCCACGATCTTGAGGAAATCAACATCCTCAACACCGACGGTACTCTGAACGAAAACGCCGGCAAGTTCAAGGGGCTCGATCGCTATGAGGGTCGTAAACAACTGGTTGAGGAACTCAAGAAAAAGGGACATCTGGACAAGATCGAGGAATATGAGTTGGCCGCCGGTACCTGCTATCGATGCCATAACGTGGTCGAACCATACTTGTCCGACCAGTGGTTTGTGAAGATGAACGAGCTTGCCAAACCGGCCATTGAAGCGGTCAAGACCGGCAAGGTCAAGTTTCATCCCGAGTACTGGTCCAAGACCTACTTGCACTGGATGGAGAACATTCGAGATTGGTGCATCTCTCGTCAACTTTGGTGGGGTCATCGGATTCCGATCTGGTATGCTGAGGACGGTACTGCTTTTGCCTCGGTAGATAGGCCCGCAGCCAAAAATTGTCCCGGCTATGATCCGGACAGCCTTGTTCAGGATGAAGACGTTCTGGATACCTGGTTCTCCTCCTGGCTGTGGCCGATCTCGACCATGGGCTGGCCGGAGAACACTCCGGAGTTGAAGAAATTTTACCCCACCAAAGTTCTCAGCACCGCCTCGGAGATCATCTACCTGTGGGTGGCGCGCATGGTCATGGCTGGGTACGAGTTCAAAGGTGCAGCACCTTTTTCAGATGTCTACATTCATGGTACCGTGCGCGATGCCAACGGTATCAAGATGTCAAAGTCATTAGGTAACGGCATCGACCCCCTGGAGATCATCGACAAGTATGGCGCCGACGCCCTTCGTATCTCAATGGTGCTGGCTACGCCTGATGGTCAGGATCCGTGTGTCACCAAGAATACTTTTGAGATCGGGCGTAACTTTGTCAACAAGCTGGTTCAAGTCGCACGGTTCGTGAAAATGCGACTCGATGGACGACCGCCGGTGTTTGACGGAATCGACGGCAACGATCTCGTGATCTTTGACCGATGGATTCTTTCGCGAATGGAGCGGACGATTCAGACTGTCGAGAAGGCCATCACTGAATACCGTCTGTCGGCAGCGGCGAAGGCTCTTTACAATTTCGTCTGGAATGACTACTGCTCCTGGTACGTCGAACTCATCAAGCCCGATCGTGGCGACCTGCCGATTCGCGAGGGCTCCTTGAACGTCGCTACTTATGTGCTCTACAATATCCTGCGGCTGTTGCATCCGTTCATTCCGTTTGCCACCGAGCGCATCTACCTCGATCTGCTTGAGCACGACTACGATAGCAAGAGCACGCTCACCTTTGGCCCCTGGCCGAAAACTGAGGGTGGTCACATCGATGACAGCCTGGAACAGAGTCTGGAACAAATCCAGAATGTGGTGACCGCAGTTCGGACGGTGCGCGCGGAGTTGAATGTCCCGCCGAGCAAGAAGTCCGATCTGTATATCCGCGTCAACAGTGCCGACTTTGCGACGCTGCTTGAGAATCATATCGACTACTTCCGGTCACTCGTCCGAGTCGAGAACCTTCATGCCGGCGTCGGTGTCAAGAAGCCTCCGTTATCGGCGTCGGCTGTTATCTCGGGTGCGGAAATATTCGTTCCACTGGAAGGCCTCATCGATATCGAGGTCGAGAAGAAGCGTCTGGAGAAAGAGTTGAGCAACCTCGGCATACAACTTGAGAAAACCTCCAAAAAACTGGCCAATGCCGACTTTCGCGCCAATGCCCCCGGTGACATCATCGAACGTGAGGTGCACAAAAAGGAAGATTATCGGGAACGCATCGAGAAACTCAACAAGAACCTCGAACAGATTATTGGCTGGTAGGTAGCAGGCTGCTCTTTGGCGGCGCACGGGGACGTACGCCGCGCACTTAATCAGGCTCACTTGTGTCCGCAGAGTCTTCAGACTCGGCGGGTTTCCCCTGCCAAGAAAGAAAGTGGCCGAGTCTGAAGACTCGACCATCACAACGTTTTCGGATGTTAGTTGGGCGCCGGGCTATACGACCGCTTTGCGCCTGGTAGGTATCACGGGGCGACAGGTGAGAGCTTTGGTAGGGCAGAAGTGTGCGCAGACCGGATCACCGCCGCACAGGTCACACTTCACCACCAGATCGTGCTGAGCGTCATGAAGCGAACAGCCAAACGGACAAGCAGCCACGCACGCCATGCACTTGACACACTTGTCATTGTCAAGTTCCATAGCGCCGGTTTCTTCGTTGCGCGTGATGGCGTCGACCAGACACGATTTCGCACAAGCAGGATCGTCGCAGTGCAAACAAACCACCGGTGTCCACATCTCATGTTTCCCGGTCGGCAGAGGATAGATGCGACTCCGCCCCGGTTTGCCTTTGACCGAATGGGCGAAGGCACAAGCCAACTCACAGGTGCGGCAACCCGTGCACAGATCCGGCGTGACGATCAATCTTTGCTTCATGATGCCGCCTCCCGCGACCACGAGACGATCGATCCCATCTTCACCGACAGTTCCCTGCGATGACACTCATCGCATAACTCGAAGTAGTCTTCGGGGATGTTCCTTTGACTGCTCAAGGCCTCGGCGAAGTCGCGCGTGATGGTTTGTTTGCCGCACTCTTTGCATGCGATCAACTCAAATGATTTATTCCAGATCGTGCGCTTATTGCCCTCGTCTTCATACTGAATCACATTGGTAGGGCAGACCTGCGCACAACTGAGGCAACCGACGCAATCCGGCGGCGCTTCTTTCAACGGCGGCGCTACTACTTTGTCGTGGCCGCGTCCGACCGTGGAAATCGCTTTGAATCCGAGCCGTTCGCAAACGCGCGTACACAACCCGCACAGGATGCAGTTGTCGGCGTCGGGGATCTCTTCGTACGCCGTTTGCGTGACGCCATACTCGGCCGCGAGCTGACGGATTTCCGGTGAGTTGGGACAGCGGGCCAGGAGCAAATCAAGCACCGTCCGGCGTAGTTCGTTCACTTTCGATGAGTGCGTCTGAACAATCAGACCATCCTCGACCGGGTAAAGGCAGGCGGCCACGTAGTTCGTCCAACCGTCCCATTCGGCCTTGGTGATCTCCACCATACAGAGCCGACAGGCGCCGAACGGTTCGACGGCATCGTGATGGCACAACGCCGGGATATCGATCCCTTCCCGACGAGTCACGCTCAGCAGCATTTCACCTTTGTTGGCCTGAACGACTCTTCCATTTATCGTCAATGATACCATCAAGTCACTCCTAAAGCACCAGGATAGCGTCGCGCTTGCACACAGCTAAGCAGGCGCCGCACTTGTCACAGGCGTCCTGATCTATCGTGTGCACTTCCTTTTTCTTGCCGGTGATGGCGTTTTGGGCACAGGCGGTAATGCAGGCCATACAGCCGTCGCACTTCTGGGGATCAACTTCGTACCTTATCAATTCGCGGCATACGCCGGCCGGACACTTCTTGTCTCTGATGTGCGCAAGGTACTCATCGCGGAAGTACCGGATCGTGCTCAGGAACGGATTGGGTCCGGACTTGCCCAGCCCGCACAACGAACTGATCACGATAGTGTCCGAGAGCTTCTCCATCTTGTCGAGATCGGCCTCGGTGCCGCGTCCCTCGCTGATGGCCACCGCCAGCCCGTACAACTGGTAGAGTCCTTCCCGGCACGGGACGCACTTGCCGCATGATTCATCGACCAGGAAAGCCAGGAAGTACTTGGCCAGGTCGACCACGCAGGTGTGGTCATCCAGTACGATCATGCCGCCCGAACCCATCATCGAACCGGCCTCGGTCAGGGTATCGAAATCCACGGGCAGATCCAACTTGGACTCGGGCAAACATCCGCCCGAGGGTCCACCGGTCTGTACCGCTTTGAAGGGGCGATCATTCTGAATGCCGCCGCCGATGTCGTAGATGATCTCGCGTAGGGTGGTGCCCATCGGCACTTCGATTAAACCGGTATTACGCACTTTGCCGACAAGTGAAAACGCTTTGGCGCCGGTGCTTTTCTTAGTGCCGATAGCGCTGAACCATTTGCCACCTTTGTCGATGATGACAGGAACGTTGGCGTAGCTCTCGACATTGTTCAGCACCGTGGGCTTATCATGCAACCCCTTCAGCACCGAGCGAACATACTTGGCTCTCGGTTCGCCGACCTCACCGGCTATTGACTTCATCAGTGCCGACGACTCGCCGCAAACGAAGGCGCCGCCTCCTCGGCTGACATGAACGTCGAACGAAAAATCGCTGCTGAGGATGCCATCACCGAGTAGCCCGTATTCATGCGCCTGCTCGATCGCTTTCTGCAGGTTGACTACCGCCAACGGATATTCCTCGCGCACGTAGATGTATCCTTCGTGCGCACCAACGGCGTAAGCCGCAATAATCATCCCCTCGATCACCGAGTGCGGGTCGCCCTCCATGATAGCGCGATCCATAAACGCGCCGGGGTCACCCTCGTCGCCGTTGCAGATCACATAATGTGGAGAGTCGTCGGCTCTGGCGCAGGTCGACCATTTGCGACCGGCCGGGAACCCGGCTCCGCCGCGACCGCGCAAGCCGGAGGTGGTGACTTCGTCGATCACATCCTGGGGTGACATTTTCTTCAGTGCCTTAGCCAACGCCTGGTAGCCGTCGACGGCGATGTACTCGTCGATGTCGCACTGGCTGATCTGTCCGATATTGCGCAGTGCGATGCGTTGCTGCCTGGCATAAAACGGGATATCACGATAGTTCTCGATCTTCTCTCCGGTTTGAGGATCGGTGAACAGAAGACGTTCAAGGACTTCCTTCCGGCGAATGGTCTTGTCGATAATCTCCTCGACGTCCTTGACCTTCACCCGGGTGTAGAACGTCCCCGCGGGTTCCACCACGACCAGCGGTCCCTGTTCACAGAAACCATGGCAGCCGGTTTCCTTGAGAGCGTCAACCGAGAAACCTTTGAGGCGTTTCTTCTTGATGACTTTTTTGAGTTCATCACTGACCTTCTGCGCCCCGTTGGCCAGGCAGCCCGGTCCGCAACAAACATGTATCTTCTGTGGATGGCGGTTGAACCGAGCCAGGCAGTCCTTGCGCAGCCTGGTCAATTGTTGTGGCGTCTCGATGCGCATATCAGCTCTTCTTGCCCTTCTTGCTTTTTTTGACCAGCTTCCTGCAACTGGCCACTGTCACGCCGCCGTGGTAAGTTTCGTCAACCGCCACCACCGGCGCCATGGCGCAGGCACCGACACAGGCGACGACCTCGAGAGTGAATTTCTTGTCCTCAGTAGTCTCACCCGCCTTGATCTTCAGATGATTCTCGAGTTGCTCCTGAATCTGTTTGGCGCCACGAATATGGCAGGTGGTGCCGACGCAAACGCGGATGATTTTCTCGCCGCGCGGGTGGAGGCTGAAGGCGTTGTAGAAAGTTGATACCGAAAAAACCTTCGACAACGGCACGTTTAACTCTTCAGCCGTTCTTTTGAGCGCTTCGGTCGGCAGGAAATGGAATTCTTTCTGAATATCCTGTAGCACCGCAATCAATGACTGTGGTGTCCTGGGGTACCGTTCGTAAATCTCGGGTAGTTTGTCCAGGTCGTGGTTCATCCTTTTGCCTTTTTCCCCAGAGTCTTCAGCGCCAGCTTACGCCCCTCGTCGAGCATGTGGTAGTTGATCTCAAGCACGGCTTTCTTGTGCGCCATCTTTACCTTGATGATTCGCTTGATAGTGTCGAACGATACAACTCCGGTAGCGCCGATGAAGGCGCCCAGCACGGCGACGTTGGCCGCTTTGGCGTTTCCGGCTTTCATGGCGATTTCATTGGCGGGCACGAGAATCTCATCGACGTCGGTCCGGTCGGTCGTTACGTCGATCAACGAACTGTTCACAATAACCAGTCCACCCGACTTGACAAGCGGGGTGAACTTGTCGAACGACGGTCGGTTGAAGACGCAGGCACACTGCGGATTGCTGATGATCGGTGAGCCGATCCGAATATCCGAAATCACTACTGTGCAGTAAGCCGTGCCGCCGCGCATCTCCGGGCCGTAGGACGGAATCCAGGCAACCTGTTTGTCCTCTTCGATCCCGGCGTAGGCCAGAAGCTGTCCCGCCGTCATAATACCCTGCCCGCCGAAACCGGCAAACGTAACCTCGTACTGGGACATCAACTACCCTCCGGTTCGACGTAGTCTTTGTAGCAGCCGAGTGGGAAATACTTTATCATATTTTCATCGAGCCATTCAACCGCTTCACCGGGTGTGTTGCCCCAGTTGGTCGGACAGGTGGACAGCACCTCCACCAGCGTGTAACACTTGTTGTCGCGCTGCAGGGTGAAGGCTTTCCTGATCGCCTTCTTGGCGTTTAGTATATGCGCCGGAGTGTGCACGGCCACGCGCTCGATGTAACCAGGTGTGACCAGTGCCGACAACAACTCGGCAACCCGGATCGGTTGTCCGGTATGCGAAGTATCCCGTCCCGCCGGGCAGGTGGTCGTAATCTGTCCGGACAGAGTGGTTGGAGCCATCTGACCGCCGGTCATGCCGTATATGGCGTTGTTGACAAAGATAGTCGTGAATTTTTCGCCACGGTTGGCGGCGTGTACGATTTCTCCCATGCCGATCGAGGCCAGGTCACCGTCGCCCTGATAGGTGAACACGATCATTTCCGGACGCATCCGCTTGAAGCCGGTAGCCAGGGCCGGGGCGCGTCCGTGGGGAGCTTCCATGAAGTCGGTGTCGAAGTAGTTGTAGCATAACACCGAACAACCGACCGGCGCTACACCACAGGTTCTTTCGCGCAGTCCCAATTCGTCCAGCGCCTCCGAGACCAACCGGTGTATCACGCCATGGGTACAGCCGGGGCAGTAATGAGTCACGACATCGCGCAACGCCACGGGACGATCGAATATGGTTTTGCTGTCTACAGCCATGACTTCCTCATGATTTCTTCTTCGATGAATGACGCTTAGCGCTGAGCAGCTTATGTACCTGCTCTTTCACTTCCTCGGGAGTGGGCACGATACCGCCGGAGCGGCCGTAGAAATGCACCGGACGGCGACCCTGAATCGCCCTTTCGACGTCTTCCATCATCTGCGCCATGCTCATCTCAATCGTCAGCACGGACTTGATGTTTTTCCTGGTGGCTTCCCTGAGGATCTCTTTCTCCGGAAAGGGGTAGAGACTGATCGGTCGGAATAAGCCCACCGACACGCCGTCCGCTTCCAATTCATCGATAGCCGTCTGACAAATGCGCGCCATGGTGCCGTAGGCGACGATCAGAATCTTGTTCTTAGCGCTGATCTTGTATGACTCGCAGCGGACCTCTTCTCGAATCATCTGCTGATATTTCTTCTCCAGAATCAGGACGTTGTTCTCCAGACCCACCGGATCGAGAAACAGTGACTTGATAATCCGCGCCTTGCGATTCCGCGCCCCGGTGGCCGCCCATTCGTCCGGTGACGGTAGCGGTGGCTCCTCGTAGCTTTCGGGGAACTCAACCGCCTCCATCATTTGCCCAATCATGCCGTCGCCGATCATCATCACCGGGTTACGGTATTTCTGAGCCAGGTGAAAACAGAGCATGGTCAGATCGACCGCCTCCTGGACGGTCGATGGTGCGAGTACGAGCGTTCGGTAGTCGCCGTGTCCGCCCCCCTTGACAGCTTGAAAATAATCCGCCTGGGCCGGTAGAATGCCGCCCAGACCGGGACCACCGCGCATGATATTGATAATCACCGCCGGCAACTCAGCGCCGGCCATATAGGAGATCGCTTCCTGCATCAAGCTGATGCCGGGGCTGGACGAAGTCGTGAATACTCGCTTGCCGGTAGAGGCAGCTCCAAAAAGCATATTGGCCACGGCCAACTCGCTCTCGCCCTGAAGAAACATGCCGCCGACTTCCGACATCCGCTTCGATAGATACTCCGCCACTTCGGTCTGCGGCGTGATCGGGTAGCAGAAGTAACCTTCCGCACCGGCGCGCAAGGCAGCCTCGGCGATCGCTTCGTTTCCTTTCATCAGGACTTTGGCCATTAATAAATTTCCTGTCTCAATTCGCCGAGTCAGTACTCAAACAGTTCGAATATCAAGCCGTGCGCATGCACCTCGATGGCAACGTCGGGACAGACCAGGGCGCAGATGCGGCAACCGATACAACGCGAGGGATCGTGTACCCTGGCGTAAAAGTACCCACGCACCGTGATCTCTTTGGACATCGAAATAATTTTCTGTGGGCAGGCGCGCATGCACAACTCGCAACCTTTACACTGATTCTTGTCTATCGTAATCCCGGGCATACACCTCACCTTGAGTAATAGCTGCTACTCATCGCCGGCGGAACTCTCCCACGGTTTCAACAGAAGACGCTCCAGTGGGAGAATCGGAACGTCCACATTATCGAACTCATCGCATTCAATGATCTCTCTCAGGCCGCTCAGAAACGCCACCGGAAGGTCCGAGCGCCGACTTACCTGCCGGGCAAGTTCCAGTCCGTCAAGAGCGATCTGCGCTGTTGTTTCCTCCAGCAGATGCGTGTTGGAGACGATACCGGTAAACTTCAGCCGCGATGACGATTCGATGTCATCGATCATTTTTAGACAGCCGTCGAGGTCGGCAGTGAACGGTCGGTTGCCGTTCAGCACCAACAACATCTCGTAGGTGTCCTCTACAAACGACTCTGAAAGTGAACTCAACACTCGCGCCCCGGCGTCGTCACCCCCCACATCCAGCACCAGTACTCCCTGCCGTTGTTCGATAGCACCCTTGACTTCCGGCAGGATGATCGGCAGATCGGCGTATTTCTGGCCGCCAGTAGGGTTGATGGTACGGATACCCAGCGATGTGAGTTGCTCCGATGCTTCACGCGAGCGGAAGTACGGATTGACGATATCCAAATCAGCAATCGCCACCGGCGCCGACCCGGCGTTCACCAACTGTCGGCTCAAGTTTACGGCAACTTCGGATTTGCCACTGCCGTATCCGCCCACAATTATCAGGATACTCTTGGAGAAGGTGGGGAGACGATGCTGTTTCACAAGACTGATCACCAACATTCACACGTGCCGTATCGTATCTTTCGGTCAAGTTTATTTCATCACGCCCGCCGCACATATCATGGACCAGTCCGATCCACGAAAGTCACCACCGGCATTGGTTCAAATATCGCACGGAGGTCTTGTGATGTCAAGCCCAGTTGTGAGAATGATAACAAATATAATCGGTTTGACACGATTGTAACGCCGGACTATATTGCATAACCTTATGAGGTTAGAAGCAATCCAATCCCCTTTGGCAGATCGGATCAAAACAGAGAATCAGGTGAAACAATCATGACTAAATCACTTCTTGGAATGTTAGCAGTGGCCGCGTTGTCTTCAGCCCTTTTGGTCGGCTGTGGCAAGCAGGAAGTTGACGAGGGACCTCGATACGAGATTCCGACGGGTTGGCTCTCTTATACCTACGAAAACATCAAGATCATCTACCCGCCCGGCCATCTCCACGTTGCGTCCATGCATGACTTCGCGGTCTGGTACAACTGGGCGCTGCGATCCAATTGCAGATTCCTGAACATGCGTATCCCCGTGGACACTCTGATCGTGTTTTACTACACCGGTCATGGTCAGGGCAACGAGATGACCGGTCACTACTATCCATGGGCCGATCGCGACGTCATCCACTTCTGGTTGCCCAGCCACAAAGGTCCGACGCTTATGCAGTTCCTGTTGCCATACTGGTTGGACAAGGAACCACAATACCAGTTTCTCAAGCACGGCCTGATATCGCTGCTGGATTACTCGGACCAAAACTACCACGAGTACACGTGGCGCTACTATCAGAACGATAGCTTGATTCCGCTGGTCGAATTGTCCAAAGACACCACCGTCGACTCCAACAAGGAACGCTGGCAATCGGCCCTGGGTGCTTCCTTCGTTGACTTCCTGGTTCTGCGCTATGGCATTCAGGGGTTAAACCTGATGTATCGTGCCGAGGCGGACTGGGAGTTGGCCACTCAGGGGATTCTCAGGACTCCATCCGACACTTTGCAGGTGCGGTGGCTGGAATTCGTCGAGAAAGTAGTCAAGGGTGAATGGCCGCCGGCGCAACCAGACACAATAAGGTCCCCCAGCTTTGAATTTGATCCCGAAAGTGAGGGTTGATATGAGCGACGAAAAATGGAAGACCGCCATCACCGATATCGGCCCGGGGAAAATCCGGGTTAGAGGGTACAACATCACCGACATCATGGAAAACCTCTCATACGCCGAAGCTGTCTACCTGATTCTCAAGGGTGAACGTCCCGGCAAAGCCGAGGCGGAACTGATGAATGCCATTTTGGTATCGTCGATTGACCATGGCGCCTCGCCGCCGTCGGTGTTGGGGGCGCGCACCGTCATGTCTGGCGGCAACTCGCTCAATGCCGCGATAGCCGGTGGTGTGCTGGTGATCGGTGACACCCACGGCGGCGCGATCGAGCAGGCGGCGAAGATCATGCAGGAGTGGGCGCAAAAAGATGGCGACGTCGTCGCCATCGCCAACGACCTCGTCGACTGGATGAAAGAGCACAAGAAGCGCATGCCTGGGTTTGGACATCGTTTGCACAAGGTTGACCCGCGCACCGGCAAGCTGTTCGAGATCGCTGAGCGGCACGGTTACGGTGGACGACACATCGGTCTCTGCCGCGCTATCGAGACGGCGCTGTCCGAAAAGACCGGTCGCACCCTGCCGATCAATGTCGATGGCGCTATCGCGGCGGTGATTTCGGACATGGGTTTCGACTGGCGGTTGGGGAAGGGGTTCTTCATCATCTCACGTCTCCCCGGCCTGCTTGCTCACACCTACGAAGAGATGACGCGCGAACGTCCCATGCGCACACTCGGCCCTCCGCCTTACGACTACGACGGCCCCGAGGAGCGGGAGATGTAAGGGGGGATCTGTGTAAGGGCATGACAGGACGAATGCGCTAAACGTGCGCGGCAGATGTCCACATCTGCCGACCACGGGAATGTTAATGCAGTACCTCAAAGATCTCACAAGCAACACTTAATGTGCACGGCAGATGTCCACATCTGCCGCTTGAAGTCGGAATAAACATGCCGGTACGCAGGAGGTTCAACCAGACAGGACCGGGATTAGTCTTTGTGACGACAACAGTCGTCGACTGGCTTGCGGTCTTCAGTGTCCCCGATGCAGCCCACGTTGCACTCGACCAACTGGGTAGTGCGATTCGTCACTTCGATGCTTCCCTGGTGGCATACGTGTTGATGCCGTCTCATCTTCACTTGCTTCTCGGCCTCAGAGGGTTGGAAAGACTGTCGCAATTCATGCAAAGCTATAAGATATTGACCTCAAAGAGAGTCAAGCTACTTGACCTCGACGAGTTTGCCGGCCGGCTACAGGTAAAAGGCAGGTTCAGGTTATGGATGCCCAGATTCGATGATTTGGTGATCACCTCAGATGAGCAGTTCAAAGTGAAGATCGAGTACATCCACAACAACCCGGTGAAGGCAGGATTAGTGTCGGACGCACCAGAGTATGCGTACTCCAGCGCATCCGACTGGCTGGATGGTCGTCCAGGTTTGCTGCGCATAGACAAGGAACTCTCCTGGATTCGTTGAATGGGGGCAGATGTGGACATCTGCCGCCCACGGGAGGACCCACCCGATGCGGGTGCGCGGCAGATGTCCACATCTGCCGCTTGAAGGATAAACCCGCCTACCGCTCCGCTTTCGGTGGAGTACCCGTGCCCCAACGCGGCAGATCGCCGGACGGTTACACCTTGACACAACCCAGGCGTGTAATTAGTATCCGTTGGTATGATCGAAGTTTGTGCGCGGTGGACGTCCTCGTCTACCGCGTTCACCCCGAAAAGTTGTCGGCGCACCGGGACATACGCCGACCACGAATACCAAATATCGCTGTTCAACCCGTAGATTTTTTGGGGAAAGTCCAAGGGACGGTTACATCTTGACACAACCCAGGGGTGTGATTAGTATCCGTTGGTATGATCGAAGTTGGCATCTTGATTGTTGTCCTGGCTGTCAAGTACGGACCGGGACTGAGCGGACTGTCGTATGACCGATTAGATGACTATCTGCTCCGCCGGGAGGATAGATGGGGACGTTGGGTCTGGTTTATTCAACTGTCGTTTCTGCTCACATTCGCCGCCTGTCTCTATGCCCGCCTCGACACGCACACCTGGAACCTCGGTTATCATTATGCCCGCCTGTCGGAAAACCCGTTTGCCTTTGACCCGGAAAACGTCGTACTGTGTCGACCGCTGACCCCCTTCATCAGTTACTGCCTGGGTCTGCACGGAAGGCTGATAGTTATAACCAATCTCATCATAACCGGTTTCACGATAGGGCTTGTCTATTCTTACTTCCGCAACAAGTTTGACCGCCCCGGCGACGCCTTCCTGGCCGCAGTAACGATAACGTTTTCGCTGGTGGTTCTCACCTCGATTCACTGCGGAGGGTACTGCGACATCCTTACTTACCTGCTCATATTCCTCATGTGGCAGCACCGTGGGAGACGATTGGTCTTCTATCTGCTGTTTCTACTGGGGCTTCTGAATCGGGAATCGGTAGCCTTCCTCATACCTTGGTTCGTGTTTATCAGCCTGCAGTCACAAACCAACAAGGGGCGCAGGGTGCTTGAACTGATTGTCGGGTTCGGCCTGACGCTGTTGATTTACTGTTCGTTCAGATTATGGGTGGAATCGCACACGGAAATCCAGTACTCTGCGGGCCACTACCTGAAACCATTATTGGCGGACCCGCCGGGAGTGTTTCGTGAAACGTTTTACTATCACGGGCTTGGGATCTTCTCGGTTTTCAAGGCATTGTGGATCTTCCCGCTGGCCGCGGCTCTGTCGCTGTGGAGAGACAAGAATTACTCCGAGTTGACAGGTATGGCGCTGCTGCTGGTTTGTTCCTATGCCCAACTCTTTGTCGCCGGAGATACCTCTCGCATGTTCACGCTGGGCTTTATGGTCATGATAATTGCCCTGTGCCGCCTTCTCGAAACAAACGACTTCAGGTTCCGCGAATGGGCTTTTTGGGCGATCCTGTTTAACCTGATGGTTCCCCAGGTCTACACGGCGTTCGACGTGGTCGAGTGCTGGCAGTCTTTCCTGCTTTCAAAAATACTCTGACGCGGATGATTCACGAACATTCCTCGAACACCTCTCGGTGAGGCATGAGACGACATGGTGATCTCATGGTGGTGAGACGGTGATCAGCATATACGCTGCCATCATCCCTGCGAAGGCAGAATCGGTATCCGCCGGGGCAGGCGCGAAGCGCGAAGGCATGCCGCCCCATTGACAAAATCGCAATCTGATCCTATACTGATGTCAAGGCACGCACTGCTGAGAAAGTGAAGAGGTAGATGAGAATTGGACGAACTATCCTGATGGTACTTGTGGCGCTAAGCTTGGCGTCCTGCAGCACATGGTTCGGTTTACTTGAGAGCGACGCTCCGGATGTGGAGGTGGAAAACGATGACTACCTGCCGGAACCGGACGAGTTCGTTCCCGTGGAAGTCTACCCCGAGATGATTTACCGCGCCGAGCCGTTGTATCCTTCGCAAGCAATCCAGAACGGTTGGGAGGGGGTTGTCTGGGTGCAGGCGCTGGTTGACAAGCACGGCGTTGTCAGAGATGCCCGAGTCGGCAAAACATCCGGTCTTCAGTGCCTCGATGAGGCCGCCGTCACGGCAGCCTACCACTGCGTTTTCTCTCCCGCAATCCAGGGAGGTCAGCCGGTCGCCTGCTGGGTCTGCTACAAGGTTGAATTCGTGCTGGTTAGCTGACGGTTCAGTAGCGTTATTGTGCGCGGAAGAGTTCCCGGTCTGCCCGTTTGAAGGATGTATCCAAAGTAATCAAGGGGCAGACGAGGACGTCTGCCGCCCACAGCAATTCGGATGAGTGAAGAAGAAAACCCTTAATTCGCGTCGATTAGTTGTCCGGCGCCGGTAATCAACGAGTCTATGATGGGACGCCCCTTATAGTACACCGAGCCGGCGCTGTCGATGGTAACATCAAGAGAACTCGCGACATTGATCTTCGTGTCGCCCACACCGCTTGACACCACTGTGCAGTTGTTGACAGCAAGGTCGAAGGCTTCGACATTGCCGACGGCGGAATGCTCACAGTCAAACCGGTCGGCCAATCCCACCAGGGTCACATTGCCGACACCCGATAGTTGCAGGTGAAGTCGCTGCTCTATCGCCAACTCCAAATCCATATCGCCCACTCCGATCAGGTCCAGATTGACGCTGTCGACCTGGAATTCGCTGCTGTCGGTGGCAAAAGACCCCACTCCGTTTTCATCCAGGGTGAGTGATATCAGGCTCGACATCGTCAGGTCGACCGTCAGATGTTGCCCGGTTACTTTTACATCGTTGGGAACATTGCGGTCGATCACCAGGACTCCGCCGGTCACATCGGTCGTGATAAACTTCAGCAGGTTGTGATCAACGGTGACCACCAGTTTCTGCTCGGTGTCGAATGTAAGGTTGACGTTTCCCACCGTGTTTAGAATCACCGAATGAAAAGGATCAACTTCCCGAGCTACGTCGACCAAATCGCCGGACCCATGAATAGAATTGTATGTCAGCGGTAAACCGCCGCCACTACACGACAGCAACATCAAGAAAACTACAATTGGCAGGACAGGCGTTGGCCTTCTGAACATATTTGTCTCCATCAGTCCGACGCTGATCGTCGGTTGCATTGCTCCTCGGGCATGGCCAAAGTAAGCATCCACATCCAATATGGCAAGCTGCATTGTCATTATGCCTGATCGGACAGGCCGGCCGCGGGGACGTTTAGCAACCTTAGAATCCCGCCGATTAATCAAAATGATGTGCGCGATCTGCAGATTTTTTCGTATCTTGTCCGTGGATGCAATAGCGATTTGACCACACGGGTAATAGGTGTTCTGCAATTATCGAAAACTGATAGTCACCACCTTTGCCGTATTTCTGTTGTCGATTCCTTCGGTCGCCGGGCAGGGGTCGATTTATGGAGCGGTTGCTCGTTCCGGCGGGAGTGTCCCGGCCAACGGTGAGTTGAGTTTTTTCGGATACCTTGATGATACCGACGAGGAGATACGAATAGAATCCTCTATTGGGGCCGGGTACGACTCCGGCTTCTGGTTCGACGATTTTCAGAATTACCAGACCGAATCACCCGGTAACCCCTATGACCACCACTTTTTCGATATCGATCAGGGCGTGGGATACGTGTTATCGGACACTATGCCTGACAATTCGTTTCATCAGGAGGATATTACACTGGGTGAGGTTTCCTGGCCGTCGGCTCCGGAAACGCTTGACGGTAGATTTGTTTCCGGCAGTTCAGTAGAGGTCACCTGGGATACCGTCCCTGAATTGACCGTGCATGTTTATCGGCGGACGGCGCCGTCTGAAGGGTCGTTTTTCCGTCTTGATGATCCGACCGGATCATTGACCAACCCCGGTATTGCCGCCGGCCTGTTTCTTGACACGTCGGCTGACAGCACCCGTAGCTACCAGTACCTGTTGATTGCCAAGGACGCGCAGATGCAGCTCAGCCCGCACTCGGCGATTCTGACGGTCAGCTATGAAGCCTCCTGCTGCGTTCATCGGGGCGATGTCGATCACTCAGGAGCGTTACCCCTGGATATCGGTGATCTCGTCTACCTGGTCGATTTCATGTTCACCGGCGGGAACGAGCCTCAGTGTCTGGACGAAGCCGACATCAACGGCGATGGCCTGCCAACCATCGACATTGCGGACCTTGTTTTCCTGGTTGACTACATGTTTCAGTCCGGCCCACCTCCACCGCCATGTTTCTGACGTGCCCGCCGCTCTTCGATGACCCGAAGTTTGCCTCTGTTCCCGCAAAGTGATAATGTCCTATTAGAGCAAAGTAGAAATGTCCTATTGATAAGTTATAATGCCTTCCAAAAAGTAAGGGAGGATTATGGCTGGAGAGGATATTATCAGGATGAGGTTGCAGGAGTTGAAAAAGCT
>JAUWIB010000081.1 GCA_030605565.1 bacterium | reverse complement strand
GTCATGAGCTACATTGACCAACACAACAGCGATCCGAAACCGTTCATCTGGAGAAAAACCGCGGAAGAGATCATCGACAAGGTCGGCCGGGCGAGGCTCGCCCTGGATAATGCCCCAACAGGATGAATCACACCACTAGTAACAGTGCGAAGGGATACTCTAATTCAGTCCTGCCAAACAGCGATTGTCATTCTCATTTTACAGTGCCAGGAATTGACACTGGCTCCTGTTTATTGACAACAGAAGAGTAGTTGGCATAGAATCGGTTGTACAGGTGAGCATACTGTGAGGTCTGTCCCTTAGGATTCACGAGGGACTGGTTCTGGAGGTCGAATAGTGACATACTCAGACGTCAAGTCTATTGCTCGGAAGGTTGCGTCTCTAATGAACCTCCTGCTCCACCGTAGGCGCGTACCACTTCGGTTGATATCGCGTACTTGTGGAATCTGTGATCGAACCTCATACAGGTATATCCGAGCACTTTCTGAGGCTGGGATTCCATTGTACTACGATCAAGACTGCGGAGGATATAGGCTTGTCAAGAATCGCAAGCACTTGGTTCCCGGAACAAGTCCCTCAGAGACAGCACTCGCTATCTTGGCCTTCAAGCTCTTCAAGCGGACTTCTGGAAAACACTATGAAGCCGATATCGACGGAATAATACAGAAAATCTTGGTCAATCAAGAGTCTGAGGTCTTTGATCTTCTCTTGATGGGGCATCATGAGGTTGGTTTTGATGAAACTCGGCCGATGTGCCCCGAGAGCGTGCACATAGCATTGATAACTTTAGCTGTGGAATTGCGGAGAGCGGTTAGAGTGTTTCTTGCCCGTGATGAGGGCAATTGCAGATCAATCAGAATAAGGCTGCCAGCCTTACACTATTGTGATGATTGGTGCCTGTTAGATCTGACACCTCAGCGTCGTAAGACAATTCGACTTGACAAGATCGCTAAGGTTGAAATCCTGTAAAATGGCTCTGAGCTAGCATTTCAGCGGCCGAGCTAGAACCAACCTAACTACCAACCTTCAACTTTTCGACACTGGCTTTCAAATGCTCTTTGGTCTGATGTGTGTAGATCAACGTTGTCGACAAATCTCTGTGCCCAAGAATAGTTGCCACCGTCCCTCTGTCGACTCCTTGCATCTGCATCAGACTCGCGAATGTGTGTCTCAGATCGTGGACGCGAGTAAAACCGTCGAGGCCGGCAGCTTTGGCTGCCTTAATTAAGGCCTTTCTCAAATTGTCAGACTCCAATTGATGACCATCAGTATCGATGAACACATAATCTTGGGAATTGTCCAGAGATCTGAGCACTTTGAGGGCTGCTTGGTTCAGATAGATCTCTCTGGAATAACTCTTCGGAGTCCAGCCTTCTTTGGCACGTATCTGAATCAAACCAGAGTCCATATCAACATCATTCCATGTTAGACTGCAGAGTTCGCCAGAACGTAGGCCTGTGTTGAGAAGGAATACGAAGGCTCTGGCATAGGTTTTCAATCGGTTGTCCGATTTGGCAAGCTGGCGCGCGGTCTTGAGGAAAAGCTGACATTCCTTACATGTCAGAATCCTGGGCTGTTTCTTGGGCTTTGTCCGCAAGCGCTTGATCTTACTGGTTGGCACAACAGTCATGAGTTCCCTCTCGTGAGCCCACATAAAAGCCGATCGTAGGACACTAACCTCATAGTTCACGGTTTGGGGCAGTGGCAGTCGCTTGTTAGCGTGAACTCCTGGCCTGTCGCCGTCAGCCTCGGTTTTAAGTTCAATAGACTCCAGACGCTGGTTCTGGTACGATACAATCAGTTCAGGCTTTAACTGGGATAGAACCCTCACATTCGGATGAAACATCTTCAAGAAGACTATGAATGTATTGAGTACAGACCGATATCGTTTCAGAGTATTTGGAGCAGTTCTGAGCCTGACATACTCAGAATACTCCTGAAAGAAGTCATCTATTCTCTTGTCTCTGCCAGTAATCCCGAGTTTTTCAATTCTGCGAGATTCCTCCATTGACTCGATCTGCCTCTTCAGAATCTTGGCATCTTTGAGGCTGCCAGCCTTCAACCACTTCTGTTTGCCGCGAAGAGAAACCACCACATAATAGGTTTTCTTACGTGACTTACCGACTTTGTGCTGAACACTTGCCATGACATTCCCTTAGAAATCTGTTAGAAAAACTAACAGTCGGAGAGGGTTTTGTCAATAACTTATTGAAAGACAGAGGATATTGTTGTTAGAAAGAAATAAAGCGGAGAGGCAGGGATTCGAACCCTGGGTACCCGAAGGCACACTGGTTTTCGAGACCAGCGCTTTCAACCGCTCAGCCACCTCTCCGAAACGATAATTCTGTCGCACCCGTCAAGCCAGAAACCCAGGGAAGCCTGAGTGCATCACCGTTTACGGTGGGCTTTTCGCGTCGGGTCGGTGCAATCTAACAAAACGTCGCAAAATGTAAAGGTATTATTGGACACAGGTCGGTGATCGTGGCCGAGTCCGAAGACTCGGCCACCACTACGCAATGTCACCCTGAGCGGAGTCGAAGGTCGCACGGTCAAGCCGTGTTATTGTGGCTTCGCCACGTAGCAGTGAAACGCGCGCAGCGCGAAAAACAGGCCTGCCTGTGCTTCGACTCCGCTCAGCATGACGTGGACGGTGGGAGCGCAGGGCTGCTGCTCTGCTTTTCTGAATCTATCGCCCAAGCAGTTGTCCCCTTTCGGCCATCTGTTTCTGGCGCGCCACCAGTTTCTGAAGTGATCCCAGACGCGGCCTGACTATCTGGTACATTACGAATGAGAACAACACGAGCACGGCTGTTTCACGGAAACGTCCGGTCAGCAGGAAATAGACATAACCCCACAGTGAGATACTCGCCACCAACAGCGAGACCGGTCGCGAGGCCCGTAGGAGGCCCACGGTCATATCCTCCTGAACCGATTCCAGACTGGTGATCATAGGACGTGCGAAGAGCTTCCGCTGCCACCACCACGCCAGACCCCCCTGAGCAACGGCTACCACCGCGAAGAGATAGAAGAGCGGGTTGGCCAGCTCGCCGATGCGGTTCTCGGGGAAGTAGTTGTTGGCAGCGTAATGACAAAGAAACAACAACGTCGCTGGCAGGAGGACATTGACCAGCAATGCGAAGTACAGCGATTTGGCCAGAATGTGATGCAGATCATATTTGTCGTCACCAGACAATAAACTCATAGTGTCTCCAGGCGTTCGAGTGTTCGCTTCATTTTGTCCTCACGCGGCCAGTAGATGATCGACCAGATGGCGCCAATGGGGAAGAATAGCAGAGCTCGCGTAAGGTCACCAGTCACAAACAGAATTACCAGGCCCCAGATGTAGACAGCTTCGACCACAGCGAACCTGGTCAGGAACATCACGGTGAGAAACCCCACCGGTGAGGTCTTGGAACTATACTCGTGGCGGAACCTGCCAATCTGGAATCGTTCAATCAACGGCACCACTGACGGCTGGCTCAGCGCTACCAGCAGGAGGATGTAGAACATAATATCGTGCTCGCCGCCACTCTTTGGCTGGAGCGCTACCAGGTTGGCGACCACCAGGTAGATGGCGGGCGCTACGATCAACATGAGCACTGCCATCAGCCTGATCAGCTTGAACTTCTTGACGAGACCCTCACTTGTCTCCATCAGTTTACTCTCTCCTTGCCGTTTCGCACTTGCTGGAAGAACACTTTCATGAGCGCGGCGACCTCGTCCTTGCGAACACCACCAACAACCTCGATTCGATGGTTGAACTTCTTCTCCGACGGAATGTCGATGATTGACCCGCAGGCGCCAAACTTGGGATCGGGAGCGCCGTATATGATCGTCTTGATGCGCGACAACATGGCCGCCCCGGTGCACATCGGACATGGTTCCAGAGTTGAGATTAGGGTACACTCTTCCAGACGCCAGTCGCCGAAATGGTTATAGGCGGCCGACAGGGCGATCATCTCGGCATGAGCAGAAGCGTCGTGAAGCTGTCGGGTTTGGTTGTGGCCGCGTCCTATCACGCGGTCCTCAAACACTACGACCGCGCCGACCGGGGTTTCACCGGCGTCGAAAGCAAGCCCGGCCTCGCGCAGGGCAAGCTCCATGAATTGTTCCATCTGCTGTTGATCCATGGCAGGAATATAGAGAGGTGGTCACAGAGCGACAAACGTTTTTTGGTTATAGACAGTCGACCCATCGGGAGAGTGGTTACTTTCCGCTGATGCGCTCGTAGATATTAATATTCGGCCCGGGTCGCTGGATGCCCTTGAAACCGGCGTAAGGCAGGTAGAACAGATCCTGTTGGTCATAACTGTTAGCTGGCTCAGAAACGTCGACAGCTTCAAAGCGCTTGACCATCCGATAGTCGGTTTCGATCAGTTGTTTGATGTACGGAGCTGTCTGACCATAATACGCCAGGGGTGACTCCTCGCTAATGATATAGTCCGGCCACCCCTGACACTTCACACCGCGGGACACGAATACGTTCGAATCCTTATGAAAAGACCACTCTTCGTAGAGACGCCGGTCTATCAGGGAGTCAACAATCCGGCGCAGTCTGTTAGTACTAAGATGGTCGTGCAGCCCGGCGGTAATCACAGCCTCGTGCTGTTCGTACTTGCTGATGAAGAACTGCCCCGGGTTTATCTGAAGCCTGGCGCCAAGAGAACCAGCCTGGTAGATGCTGCTTCCGTGGGGGATCTGTGTGTGGACCCATTGTGACGCAATGAGCCGGTTATCGGCCAGCGAAGCGAGGGAATTGAAGGCAACAACAGAGCGCATCGACGGCAACAACGTCAGAGCCGCCAGCAGGAGAACCGCGATCTTCTCTGCACACCCGTCGCGCCGTTTGGCGATCCACCTTGCCAGACAGGTGACACATACGGCGCCGGTGATGCAAAGAAAGGGAACAACCGGGATCATATAGCGAGCGAATACGGTGTACCCCCGTCCGGCTACGACATAATAGAGCAGCGGAAAAGAGAGGAAGATCAGTGCCTTTCGAGGGTCTTTGCGAACGATGCACACAATGCCAACCAGCGAGACTGTCAACAAGGGCCAGCCCAGGCCGTGCCAAAGTGAAAAGTGCAGATGGTGCCACCATCCGCGATCGAGGATAATGCCGCGATGACCATAGGCAAGGTGATCCATCTCGAAAGTGAAGTCTCTGATGAACTGAGAATGATCGAGCAGAGCGTATGGGGTTCCGATGAGGAAAGCAACTACCAGCGCTGCGGCAAAGATCAGAGGCCTGCGGTCGAACAGTACCTCCAACCATCGTTTCCCCTGACTCCGGACGATGGATATATGCGTCATCAGCATGGGCATCAGCAGCATCAGTCCGGCGTATTTGACCGAGGCCGCCAGGCCGGCCACAATGCCGGCGAGCAGATACGATCTCGATGTCTTGTCCTCGACCGCTCGCAGGAGCAACAGCACGGCGCACATTATCAGGAAGGTCATCGGAACATCGGTGACGCCAAAATGTGAGTCACGCACGTGCAGGTAGGCCAGCGCCATAAAAGCTGATGATACCAGAGCGACTCCCCGGCCGTACAATCGGGTAGCGATTCGATAGACGATGTACACCGTCGCCGTGCCGAGGAAAGCTACCAGCAATCGGTCGATCAGGTAGAAGGCGCCGGGGTCGGTAGAGAACTCGAGAATGAATGTGTCAACGGAGTTGAACTTCCCCACAACCATCCCGGCCAGAAAGTAAACTCCGTAGCATAAGAAAAGCGTGTACGGGTACAGCGTCGGATAGTTGAACAGGTGCGGATTCAAATCCCCGCCGCCGAACCTGATCGCGGTGTTTACCAGCCGTGATTCATCCGGACGACACAGAGTATGCGGTAACCCGAAATCAATCCCCCAGAGCCGCACTATCGCGGCGAGCAAGATGATCGTTATCAGAGCAAAAAGCGCTGAACCTGAAGCGTCGGCATTGGAGGATCGTGATTCGCTCATGTTGTGGAACCCCTTGATCGCTCTTGCGCTTGTCGCTCCATGGCAGGAATATAGCGGCGCGAAATTGGGGGTACAAATCTTTTTTGAGAAAGTCGCCGGCCACTACCGGGGCATTACTTCAACAAGCGCCGCGTGATTTCGTCGGCCAGGTAAAAGCCTTCGTCCGATAGTCGCAGGTTGCCGCGATCGGGCACCAGGTGACCGGACTCGACCAGTATACGATACTGTTTTCGATCCAGTCGATCCTTGAGCGGTACACCGAAACGTTGCGAGAACCGTTTGCGGCTGATTCCCTGGGTTGTGCGTAGTCCCAAAAGGATCGCCTCGGTCATACGTTCCTCGGGTCCGGACTCATCGATCACACGCGGCAGCTTCCCGGCCCGGAGGTCGTCGAGATAGGTTCTCAGGTCGGCATCGTTGGCGAAGCGTTCGCTGTCCATGAAGCAATGCGCCGACGGTCCCAGACCGAGATATTCATCCCCTTCCCAGTAACCCAGATTGTGTCGACACTCGAAACCGGGTTTGGCAAACGACGAAACCTCATAGCGTTTGTAGCCGGCTTCCTCCATTTGCTGCGCGCCGCCGCGGTACATGGCGTGGGCAAGCTCCTGGTCCGGCAGACGCAGCGTTCCGGCGGATACCTTTTCAGCCAGGCCGGTGCCTTCCTCGACCGTCAGTTGGTAGAACGAGATGTGCGGTGGTTCGAGATCCAATAGTTGATCGAGATCCATAGCCAGCATGCCTGAGTTCTGCCCCGGCAGGCCGTAGATCAGGTCCACGCCGAAATTCTCAAAACCGAGGGCGTTGGCCTGGTAGACGGCGCGATGACTGTCATGGGGACGATGGCGGCGGTCGAGCACTTTCAATAATCGTGTGTCGAACGACTGAATCCCGAACAACGGGCGGTTGACGCCAAGATGCCGATAGAACTCCAGCAAGTCCAGGCTAACCGACTCGGGGTTGGTCTCGATGCTGAATTCGAGATGGTCGCTGACACTAAAACGCCGCTTGACCGTCTTCAACCATTCAGCCAGAAGATCGCGCGACGCCAGCGAGGGTGTGCCGCCGCCGATGAAGATCGAGGTTACTTCGCGATGTTTGTTTGCATACTCGCTCGCAAGCAGATCGGTCTCGGTCGCGAGGGCGCCGAAGAACTGCTCCTCGAGTTTTTCGTCGTAAAGCTCCTTATAGAAATCACAGTAGGAGCAGCGATTGCGGCAGAAGGGATAATGGAGATAGAGTCCGAGTGACATGAGTTAGAGAGCAGCGCCGAGGCGGTCCCAGCGGACGTGCGAGGGGAAGTTGTACAATCCCCAGCCGACCCACCGAACAGCATCGACTACGTATGGAAACCCCCAGCCGGGAGCACCGGGATCCGGTTGCCAGGACCAGTACACAAACACCGCCTTGCCCCTGATGTTCTCTTCGGGCACCGAACCCCAGAAGCGACTGTCACGGCTGTCGTCGCGGTTGTCGCCGAGCACGAAGTACTCATAGGCCGGCACCACGTAGGGACCGAAATTGTCCCGGAACGACAGATCACCCGGCATAATGCGGCCATCGGTGTTCTTCGAGGTCGCCGGGATGGCGGCCACTTCCTCATCGACGTAGACGATTTTGTCAGCCAGTTGAACGGTCTGACCGGGCAGCGCCACGATGCGCTTGATGAAGTCCTTGCTGGGGTTGTTGGGGTACTTGAAGACCACGATGTCGCCGGCTTGCGGACCCTGGCCGAAGGAGTACGCCAGCTTGTTGACGAAGAGGTAGTCCCCTTCGTACAGAGCGTCCTCCATCGAAGCCGAACTGACCCGATAGGCGCTGACGACAAAGAGTCTCAGGAGGATGGCGGCGAACAAAGCCAGCAGTCCGGTTTCAAGATACTCACGCCAGAGTGGTTTCTCCGGTTTGCGATCGAGAATCTTGACGGACTCGCGCTGAACCTCGGCCTGAGTAATGTCCTGTATCAGGAAATCCTTATCCATACTTTTGAAGTTATCGGTTTTGTCCCCCGATACTTAACGTCGGAGGGCTGTTTTTCTCATCTTTCGCATAGATAAATATAAGCCCGACTTGCAGATACTGCAACGGGAAGTTCGGGGGGGTATGCCCACCGCAAGCCTCAGAACCTTCCCTGCAATTCTTGGGAGATTTCTGTTAATGCAAATTGAATCAAGGAGTTGGTGTTTCTATAACGTGGAACAACATGTCATGCCGGACTTGATCCGGCATCCAGTTCCGGATTAGCAGACTGGATACCCGCCTTTGGGACTTTACCAAAACCCATGATATGGTGTGCGGCAGACCTCCCGGTCTGACCGTTCGAAGGAGGTGTCCGAAGCGATCAAGGGACAGCCTCAGGACGTCTGCCACACAAATACCAAATGTCGCTGTTCAACCCCGGTTTCGTCGTGTATGCCCAACGCAAGCCTTCCTTGACAGAAAAGGGGTTTGGGCCCATATTGCACTGAAACATCACTGAGGTTGCTCGGGCGGCCCACATACCCAGTTGGTTTCACTCCAGCCCGGCGGAGAAGAATATTATGAGACTCCTGTCAGCCCACCTTGTCCGAACTCTTGCGCTCGTGCTTCTGTTGATCGCGGTATCCTCTGCGCAGCCGCCCACCGATGAAGATCACGACGTTATCCTTCTGAAGGACGGCGGTGTTGCCAGAGGCCGAATAGTGGAATTAGTTTGCGGTGATTACGTAATCATGGAAGTGTCGGACGGCAAGACCGTTAAGATCATCTACAATGATATTCGCTTGATAACGGACAAAGAGCGTTACGAGAAGTTGGAGGGCAAACTGCGCGGAGACTGCGTCAAGGAACGAGGCGTTGACTTTGAATATGTTTTGCGCGTAGGGTTGCTAAAGAGCGATACGTCCACTCATTTTTCGAGTTCATTCATCGTGGGTCCGCGGATGGCCAGGAGTTTTTTCGCGGGGATGAGTGTGGGCTGGGACAGGTTCGCATTCGATATGTTCTCCGTGCGAATCCACACCTACGTTTTCGGAAACCTGATCAATGATGCCGACGGTAACCCTGAGACGTTCCTGCAATTCAGCGCTGGGTATGGCCACAATATCAAGGACAAAGGAGAAATGGTCAGCGCCTACGGGCCCAACTACTCGTTGAGTATCGGGGGTGCCTTTGCCGTCGAGGAGGGCACCGCCCTTACAATCGAGGTGGGATATCACTACCAGACCTTCAAGAATACGGTGTCCTTCAACTCTAATGTCGACTACTTTACCATGCTTTTCGGTGTTCGCTTTTAGGTTGGTTCTGATCGCTGAGGAGCCGCCACACTCAGGCTGATCGGGGGTTTTTGTCAAATCGGCGGCAGGCAGAAGGCCCGGCCCGGACGCACTCCCTCTTTACACTTGCCCCGAAATACGGATTGTTTTAGTTTGGCGGTGATGTTCTACCACCGGACAACTCGCAAAAGCAGAAAACTCCAAACGGTATATTACCATTCAAACATAGTGAGGCGACGTGGAATTCATAGGGCACATCATTAACGAGGCGACAGGCTACGTTTGGGGCTGGCCGGATATTTTCCCGGCTATGATCATTCTGCTGCTTGGTACCGGTCTGTTCATCTCGTTTCGGCTCGGTTGGATACAATTGCGCCGTCTGAAACATGCTATCGACATCACTCGCGGCAAGTACGACGATCCCTCGCACGAGGGGGACATCTCTCACTTTCAAGCTCTCTCGACAGCGTTATCGGCAACGATCGGTATCGGCAATATCGCCGGTGTGGCTACAGCCATTCACTACGGCGGGCCGGGGGCGCTTTTTTGGATGTGGGTGACCGGCATTTTGGGGACCTCGCTAAAGTACGCCGAGTGCACTCTGTCCATGAAATACCGCAAGATCAACCCGGACGGTTCCGCCTCGGGCGGCCCTATGTATTACATGGAAAAAGCGCTGGGCTGGAAATGGTTAGGCATTGTTTTCGCCTCCGCTGCTTCTTTATGCGCCCTGGCCACTGGCAATGCGATACAGGCGTTCACCGTCGCCGATCAACTCAACTCCGACCTTGCCGTCCCGGTCTGGATCACCGGTCTGGTCATCGCGACGGTGGTGGGAATGGTGATAATCGGCGGCGTGAAACGAATCGGTCGCGTCACCGCTTTCCTGACTCCGTTCATGACCGTTGTTTATGTTTGCGGAGCCGTCACCATTCTGCTTTTGAACATGGACCGCATCCCGCAAGCTTTCTCGGATATCTTCTCGATGGCTTTCACTCCCTCCGGCGCGGTGGGCGGTTTTGCCGGTTCGACTTTCATGTATACCCTGATCTGGGGCATCAAGCGTGGTCTCTTCTCCAACGAGGCCGGTCAGGGATCGGCTCCGATCGCCCACGCCGCCGCCAAAACCGATGAGCCGGTGCGCGAGGGCACGGTCGCCATGATGGGACCATATATCGACACGCTCACTATTTGCACCCTCACCGGATTAGCTATTATCGTGACCGGTGCATGGACAGTAACGGTTAACGGCGAGGCGCTAAACGGCTCGCCGATGACCGCCTACGCGTTCCAACACGGTTTGACATTTCTGGGTGGTTACGGCAACTACATCGTCACCGCGGCGGTGCTGCTTTTCGCTACGTCGACAATGATCAGTTGGTCGTACTATGGTGATCGCTCAATACAGTACTTGTTTGGCGATTGGATAATAACGCCCTACCGCCTGTTGTTCTGTACCATGATCTTTGTGGGGGCGGTGCTGAAGCTTGAGGAGGTCTGGACCTTTGGCGATCTGGCTTTGGGCATAATGGCTATCCCGAACTTGATAGCGTTGATCGCGCTCTCTGGGGTGTTGGTTAAGATGACCAACAAGTACTATTCACAGAAACACACGCCGCTGCGGTGATGTGAGCGGTTGAACCTGCTCAGAGTATTCCGAGGTAGTAATGACCGAAGTTAACTTCCTCCAAAGCGTCTTCCCGATCTTTCAAGTGGTCAAGTCACCTTCGACCTCTTCGGGGAGAATTGGATTCCTGGGCACTTGCTTCTATTGCACGGTAGCGGGTGTAAACCTCTTTGTCTCTGCGAAACACTTCCTGCCTGCCACAGAGAAAGATAGCATGGGAATGTTCTTGGTTGCTCCAACTGGAAACGAGGGTGGCAAGAGACTGGAACTGCAGGCGGTGTCTGTACATCATCTGAAGTCTGACTTTGGATTCTTCATCCCTGCGGGGGAGATGAAGGACGTTGCACAACGGGAATTCAGGCCCTTCACAGTTAGTGACAAAGTAGTCCGTTGCGGATACGATGTAGTTTCGTTTGGCTTCCCACTAAGCGAATCGAGATACGAAGCACCGAACCATTACACAGGGCTTGTCAACTTCATGTTGTTCAAAGGGTATGTGCACTCAGTCTGGAAGAATGCCGAACAGCAGAAGTTTCAGCAAGTCTATGCCTTGAGCTTCCCATCGCTGCGCGGAATGAGCGGAGCACCTCTGATGGCCGTGATCGATGGTGATCTAGGCGTGATCGGAATCATGCATGAGAGACGACATATGGACAAAGTACTCACTGATTCCCACGAATTTGTAGAAGATGGCAAGACTATAATCGAAAAGGAGTACATGGGCTACGATGTTGGAATCGCATCCGACTGTCAACCGTTCCTCGACATTGCCGCCTTGCTCGTGGAGGTCTCAGAACAGAAGAAGGACTGATTTCGGATCGTAGCGTAAGTAGGCCGCAGGGTCTCACCCGCCTGCGGCGAGAAGGACCCAGCACAACAGCTTTATGACACAGCCTGTTACCGACGGGAGGCTGTCTTCGACGGAAGCGGATTTTGTGCTGTTCCCGCAAAGTGATAATGTCCTAAATGAGCAAAGTAGAAATGTCCTACTGATAGGCTATACTGCATCCCAAAAAGGTCAGGGATGCTTATGGTCAGAGAGTACATTGTCGGATAAGCTCCGCTCTTTGACGACTTAGCACGAAGATGACGTGAACCGCCGATCAAGTACATTTGGACGCATCAATCCCTCGCGCGTCGAATTTCGCCTAACGGGGTGACCACGATCTTGCGGCAGTCGCGCTTTCTCGGGCTGTCCGGATGGGCTGTGCGTCCAGCCTTGGACAGTTTGTCGTCGATACGTGCATCGTTTACGGCCATCCATCTGACCTGCGTGTTGCTGCGAACGGATCGTATCACCACGTGCCGCCGTACTCCGGTGTCGTCCTCAAGTTCGAGTATCTCTCCGGCAGCAATAGAGAAGAGAAACCGTTTGCCAGGGCCATGATTACGATTCACCACCGATACGCCTTTCAGCAGCCGCTGATGTGCCTCGTACATGCTTATCGGATAGCCTTCCCACTTGATCGTCTTGCCGTCCTCGTCGAGCAATTCTACAACCTCCATGTGATGGTTTCGACCCGGCTTCACCCATCTCTTGGTCTTGCCTCTGCCAACAGGAAAGGTATGGAGGTTTTGACGAATCCGAGTGCGCAGCACCGGCATTAGTCTGCCATCACCAGTCTTCCAGGTCGGCGCGTTTTCAGACATTTTGGCAAGCTTGAATGCCGCTGCTGGTTTCTCGCGCAGTTCCTGCAGTTTCGTCTGAACTGCCCAGCGGATAACCGGATCAACGATACTCGGTATGTCCTTTTCCGAGAGCGCTTCCAGCGGTTTGCGGATGTGAACGTATCTCTTGCCACTATCATCTTCTCGCGGCCTACCGTAAAAAGTATCCTGATGCATGGCACCCCGAACCCGACGCGAAACATGGTGTGACGTCACCACTTGATTGATTCGTTCGGCTGCCTCATCGTGAAACCCAGGCCAGGGCAGAGGCAGATCGTCGAACCTCCCACGACCGTTGTACCTGCCCTGTTTTGCCAATGAAGATATCTTCTTGATCATGCCGGAATCAGTCAAAGCGACGACAATGGCATCAATAGCGTGGTGACGATGGTCATCCCGCGACTTGCCCGGTCCATCTCCAAGAATACCGTTGAGCTCCCAAGAATTTCTCAAGAACGCTGTAACTCCTCCGGCCGTGGCTTGCACGCACCGCTTGTCGTGAGCGTCGACGCCGTCGCTGTTCACGCCGCCATAGAGTAGACCTGTAGGTCGGAACCCCCTTGGGGGTTCCGACTTCTTGCCCTTGCGAGTCGGACCCCACAAGGGGGTTCCGACCTACGATGCTGGCGGAGATCACGACCCAGTTCGATGCGAATCCGATCAGGTTTGCCGTACTGTTTGATGAGGGCGTTGACGATTCGCCGCAGCTCGGTGAGTGTTCGCTCTACAACCGGGTTGCGAAGGTCGGGCATCTCCTCCGACTCCACAGGAGGCAGCCGATCAAGCGGTTCTCCCTCCTTGCTGAACTGTTCCGGGTACAACTCCTTGATGGCGGTTTGCAATGAGACTCCCCTGGATAACAAAGGCAGCAGTTTGGCGATAGCCTGCCTTGAATAGCGGCAATACTCGGGTTCAAGCCTGACCTCTGGCAGTTTGACCGCCGCCGGTTCATCCAAGCGCAATGTCTTCATTCCGCGCCTGATGAGGGCTTCGTCCTTCACTATGCATCTGAGGTCTCAACAACGGAGTCTCTGTCTATCGCTGACAACTGGCTCCAGCGGTCCTCGCCGAACACGTCGACTAACTGAACTCCCACCTCCCCACCTGATCTCCTCGCTTCCAGTCCCATGCATCGCCAACCTCTTGAACCGTGTGCATTTCTTCTATTGACCTGACGTCTGTCAGGTTAACGCACCATACTTCCGTGTCGTTGCTGTTCTTAAACATCGCTCTATCAGCCATTTCACAACCTGTGTACGTAAGCAGTCGTAGGTCCAAGCCCTTGTGGTTTCGATACTTCTCTTTCACCTCATATCCCGGGGGAGGTTCTGAAATGGCCTCTAAGGCGACCAAGGGTCACGAATTGGACCCGCTGGAGTAAACGAATATGGGTATGGATGACCACATATTTCAGCTAATTCAGGGTACACTTTTGTACCCCTCTGTCGATAATCAGATCATGTAGTCTGAATACAGTAGCTATGATTATATCTCTGGCGCCTTAGAACAACTTGCAGAGATACGGCCCCATACTATGCATAGTGAAAAATACATACAGAGTGAGGTTATAGCATGAGCAAAGCAGAAGTGATTTCCAGACGATGTGTTCAGGTGATAACTCTCCTGTTTTTCCTGAGCCTTGGGACTCCGGCATTCCCGGAAGACGACTACCTTGAGATGTCCTTAGAAGATCTAATGGACGTCGAGATCGTATCCGTCTCCAAGAAAGCCGAAAAACTCTCAGAGGCTGCGGCAGCTGTGTACGTCATTACGTCCGAGGACATCAGGCGCTCTGGCGTTACCTCCATTGCGGAGGCGCTGCGGATGGCGCCGGGCCTGCAGGTAGCTCGGATTGACGCCAATAAATGGGCAATCACCTCACGCGGTTTCAACGGAGGCTTTGCGAATAAGCTCCTGGTTCTGATCGACGGCCGGTCAGTGTACACGCCTCTGTTTTCAGGTGTCTACTGGGACGTGCAAGATGTCCTGCTGGAAGATATCGACCGTATCGAGATTGTCCGGGGACCAGGAGGGACTCTCTGGGGAGCCAATGCCGTCAATGGCGTGATAAACATAATCACGAAAAGCTCGGCGAACACCCAGGGAACGTTTCTCAAACTAGGCGCCGGTACTGAAGAGCGAGGTCTGGGCGCCTTCCGTCGTGGCGGTAAGATCGGTGACGGCGTCACGTACAGAGCGTACGGCAAATTCGTCAGCCGGGACAACTCGCTCTTTGAGAGTGGAGACGACGCAAATGATCAATGGAACGTTTTCCGTGGTGGAGTCCGCTTCGATTGGGAGTTGTCCGATCGCAATACCTTTACGCTCATGAGCGACCTTCACAGCGGTGATGTGCACCAGACCTTCAATTGGGGGATGCTGAATGAACCCTGGTATCAAATGGTCGAGGACAAAACGAGTATTTCCGGCATGAACGTCCTAGGGCGCTGGACGCATAGTTTCAACTCGTCTTCAGAGATGACACTCCAGACATACTTCGATCGCACCAGGCGTTTTGACGATTTCGCCAAGGAGGTTCGCAACACCTTCGATCTGGATCTCCAACACCACCAGAAGCTATCGTCCCAGGTGTCTTTGCTGATGGGAGCCGGGTATCGTCTCACTCAGGATAACGAAGAAAGTACATCACAGTCTTGGGCGATACCCTCAGCCAGAACAGACGACTTGTACAATGCCTTTATTCAGACCACTATCTCATTGATCGAAGATAAGCTCCGTCTGACGGTTGGATCGAAGTTCGAGCACAACGATTACACTGGGTTTGAGTACCAACCGGGAACCAGATTGCTCTGGCTGCCGCAGAAGCGACATTCGGTTTGGGCGGCCGTTGCTCGTGCGGTAAGGACACCTTCGCGAATCGAGCATGATGCGCGGATTATCTCCTGTGTGCTGCCGCCACTATCGCAGGATAACCCCTATTCATTCCCTATCCTGTTGCTACTGACCGGAGCGAGACAGTTTGAGAGTGAAGAACTGTTGGCCTACGAAGCAGGTTACCGTATTCAGATGTCTGATGGTGTGTCGCTGGATCTGGCCGGATTCTATAACGTCTATGATAAGCTCCGCAACCTCGAGGCCGGTGACCCGATACCCGACGGCTTTCCTCCCACATATGTTACTGTACCTGTAACGGCTGGGAACAACGTGAGCGGAAAGACGTACGGTCTGGAGTTGGCTGCTGACTGGCGGGCCATGGACTGTCTCGCCTTCAAGGCCTCGTACACACATATCCAAATCGAAATTGACGGTATCGAGGTGAACCTCGTTACTCGATTTGGGAACTCCGAGGGAGGTCAACCACGCAACCAGATCTACTTACGCATGATAGCTGACCTCACCACCGATATCGAACTCGATGCCGGTCTGCGTTATGTGGATGCATTGCCTGTGGCCGATATTGACAGCTACACTGCTCTTGATATCCGGATGGGATGGAGGCTGCACAATAACCTGGAGTTAGCCCTCGGTGGACAGAACCTCCTTGAACGTCGTCATACCGAGTATCTGTCGGAACGAAACAGAATGGAGGCCGAGAATGAGCGGGGCGTGTACGCTACCATGGCCTGGGGATTCTAATCGGTGAGCAAAGCCGCTATTTGCATATTGGTTGTCGCTGTACCTGACCTGTCTTGTGCTACCGCTCGGTCGCAGGTGGAAAAGCCGTCCGAATACCAGGTTAGGGCTGTCTTCCTGTACAACTTTGCCAACTTCGTAGAAGGCGACCAAGGGTCACGAATTGAACCTGCTGGAGTATACGAATATGGGTATGGATGACCACATATTTCAGCTAATTCAGGGTACACTTTAGTACCCCTCTGTCGATAATTAGATTATGTAGTCTATATACAATAGCTATGATTATATCTTTGGCGCCTTAGAGTGAGGTTTTAGCATGAACAAAGTAGAAGCGATTTTCAGACAATGTGTTCAGGTAATAACTCTCCTGTTATTCCTGAACCTTGGGACTCCAGCATTCCCGGATGACGGTTACCTTGAGATGTCCTTAGAAGATCTAATGGACGTCGAGATCGTATCCGTCTCCAAAAAGCCGGAAACCTTTCAGGATGTTGCGTCATCTATTTATGTAATCAGTGAAGAGGATATTCGGCGTTCCGGAGCCACAAGGCTTGTAGAGGTTCTCAACCTGGCGCCTGGCACATTCTTTGCCGATTATACCTATAACTCCTGTAATTCGGGGATAAGGTCTGGGGGTTCTCCCGTTCCTCAGTCGGTCCTGTTGCTGGTGGATGGTTTCCCGATGAACTCGCCCGTCAGTGGCGGTATTCCCTATGATTTCATTGATGTGCCGCTGCAGCAGATTGACCGTATAGAGGTAATCAAAGGGCCTGGCGGGACCATTTACGGAGCTGGGGCAAACACGGGCATCATCAGTATCTTTACGAAAAGGGCCAACGACAACAAGGGGCTGCTTGTCAGCGTGCAAGGTGGATTGCAGGACTATGCCTCGCCCTACCTGAGGCACAATCGCACGATTTCCGACAATAGCTCTTTTATGATCTATGGCAGCTATAAAACCACCCGTGGTTATGACAAACCGACCATGTTCAGTAGCAGTACAATAACCGCTCCTCGACCCGGTGAACCGGATACACTCGTCGCCAACAGATTCATTCGGAATGACACCGACGGTAAAAAAGCCATATCTCTCGGAGCACACCTGCAATCACGTGTCTCCGACAAGCTCACGAGCAATACCAGATTATCGTACACTGCTACCGCTACAAAGCAGTATCAGAACCTGCATGCCTTGCCGATCCATATTGTCAAGGATCGCGAATCATCAGCGCTTTCCGTCCAGGAACGATTTGATTACACCTTTCATCCCGACCACCAGATGTTTCTTACCGCACAGTTCAGAAGAATGAACATCACCGAATGTCTGTTTGGGACCTACAAACCTAACAACTGGATTCTGGATTTCGAGATACAGGATAACATTCGCCTGATGTCACATGACCTCAGTTTCGGGGCCAACTACCGTGTTGCGAAGTATGATATTCAGGATGCCAATGATGATGATGATATGGGTTTTACGGTACTGAATACTACTGAAACGCTTTACGCTGCATTTGTGCAGGACAAGATAGCAATCACAGATCGCGTTGATTTCACGGCAGGGATAAAGGCCGAGACATGGACACTCATCAGTAAACAACCGGAGTACTCTCCCAGTCTCCGATTGACCGTGAAGCCGAAGGATAATGTCACCTTATGGTCAGCCTACTCCCACAGCATTACGACACCAGGTTTCCTGCAAACTCGGATCGAGATTGCAGCGGCGGAGATACCTTACATACCGATGCAGACCTCTCACCTGTTCCTTGAGGGGACTGATGAACTCTATGCGGCTGTGATCCCGGGTCCTGATGTTCAGCCAATAAGATACGATACTTATGAACTTGGCTTAAGAGCGAATCTCTCTCGGAAGGTGAACCTTGACTTGAGTATGTTCTATACCGCAGTTGACGGTGACATTGGAATGGATCCCAACTTCATGATGAAAGATCCTCGCTACTCCTCGCTACATTCCAGTCGCACCATCCTGCCTATTTACTATACCAACACCTCTGATGACAAGATGTTTGGCGGTGAATTGGTGGCCAGACTACTGCCGGTTGCACATCTGCGGACTGAATTATCGTACAGTGTGCTTAAGATCGAATCCGAAGCACGCGAGATTCCGGAACAGCCCGGACAATACTATGCCCTTTCCGACGAAGTTCCAGACGCACCGGAACACACGGTACGTTTTCGTAACTACCTGGACTTTCCTCGTCAGGGCTGGTACCTGTCCACCAGCGCCATTTGGAGATCGGAGTACAGCCGAGGAGAAGGATTTGACTATGTAGCTCAGGTGGAACCATACGGAATGGGAGGAGTAATGATCGATCCTCCACAAGGCGAAATAGATTTGAATCTGACGGTGGAGAAGAGATTTTACAACGACCAATGGAGTGTAAACCTGTGGGGGAGGAACTTGCTGACCAACGAGCGTGTCCAGGGACACCTGAGTTATGTTGAGATCGGGTACCCGCATTCGGTTCATCGGACTTTTGGCGGGGGTCTAAGTTGCCAATTGTAATGTGAACTCGGAATCTTATCATAGAGTATCACCGTTGGGTATGAGAGAATATGTTGTGAAATCGTGGCTGGGCGGAATGGCGGGTTTTCACCAGGCTAATGGCGTTGTCATTTTCCTGGCTATCATCCTCATGTGCGCTAACCTTGGGGCAGCGTCCAGCGCTGGTGAGACTGATCAGGAAATTCAGGTAAAGACCGGCTTTGTCTACAAGTTCCTGCAATACGTTACCTGGCCACACGATGACAAAGCGATAGACAACGGCGACGTTTTCCTGATCTCTGTCGTTGGCGGATCTTCGTACCTTCAGACGTTTAAGGAACTGACCAAACTAGAAACCAGGAGCGGGAAACGGATAGAGATCAGGAAGGGATCAGTGGATGAGGACTTAAGCGAATCCCGGATTGTGTTCATTGCCACGGATAACGAATCCACCGTTAAGAAACTGCTGACCAATCTGAAGGGTTCTCCAACATTGACCATCAGTGATGGAGACAATCTCGCTAAACTCGGAATGATGATCAATTTCGTCAATATAGAAACGAGTAAGGGGTGGAAACTAAGGTTTGAGATCAATAACCAGGCGGCAAAGGATGCCGGTCTGAAAATTGGCGCGCAGTTGCTGAAGTTGGCTATAAAGGTAGTAGACTCCGGAGATGACGAATGAGTTTCATCTCAATTCGTTCATTAAGGGCTAAACTGATATGGATTCAACTGGCAACCACAGTCACAGTACTGCTTGTCTGTATTTCTGGATTCCTGCTATTCAATCTGAAGACTATGAGAAACGCTGTAGTTGCCAACCTCTTGTCTACCAGCCGGGTGATAGCCACGAATAGTAGGATTACGCTGCAGTTCGATGATGCAGACGCTGCCAGGGAAGTCCTTGCAGCATTGGAAACCGAGGAGAATATTGTCGGGGCATGCTTGCTTAATGCTGACGGAGAAGTATTTGCTGTCCACGGCTATCTCGATATTGACATTTCTCGTCTTAGCCAGGAGATACGCACGCTCACTGCAAAGCCGGATCGAAAAACTGTTATTATTGGCGACAGGTCCATCGAAGTCTATAGGGAGATTTGGGGAGAACACGAAGGCCACGTCGGCACGCTCTATTTGAAATCAGATATGTCGGCGCTGGACACAGTGGAACACCAAAGTCTTCTTATCGCTCTTCTTGTGATTACAGGTGGTATAATCATATCATCGGTGCTGGCCAACTTGCTACAAAGAAGGATCTCTCGACCAATCCTGGCTTTAGTGAAAGTAGCCAGGGACGTTTCCACCTCCAGAGATTATTCAATCCGTGTACAGGAAACAGGAAATGATGAGTTGGGCATCCTGTGTTTCGAGTTCAATGATATGATGCATCAGATTCAGAAGCGTGATTCGGCACTCCAGAAAGCCCACGAGGAGCTTGAAGACCGCGTCATAGAGCGTACCAGAGAACTCGAAAGCGAAATCATCGAACGCAAGAAGATTGAGAATGAATTAAGGTTGTTTACCGCCAGGCTGGAATATAGCAATCGCGAGCTACAGGAGTTCGCCTCTGTAGCGTCACATGATCTTCAAGAGCCACTACGAAAGGTTCGAGCATTCAGCGACCGCCTGAAAGCCGTATGTGGTGATGAGCTTTCCGAAAAGGCTATCGATTATCTTGATCGGATGCAGTCCGCAGCAGGACGAATGCAGACTTTAATCGAAGATCTTCTGGTTTTTTCACGGGTCACCAGCAAAGCCAAGCCGTTTGTCAATGTCGAACTTGAACGGATAGCCAGAGAGGTTTTATCTGATCTGGAAGTAACCATCCAACAATTGAGTGGGCGTGTGGAGTTAGGGAAGCTGCCGGCTATTTTGGCTGATCCATTACAAATGCGCCAGTTGCTGCAAAACCTAATAAGCAACGGTCTGAAATTCCACAAGGAAGGAAAGCCACCGGTTGTCAAGGTGTATTGCGAGTTGGATAAAGAACGGAATGGTCCATATGGTGCTAATACCGATGCTGAATACTTACAACTTGTTGTAGAAGATGATGGTATTGGTTTTGATGAAAAATACCGTGAGAAAGTTTTCAGTATCTTTCAGAGACTGCACAGTCGAAGTAAATATGAGGGGACGGGCATTGGGCTTGCAGTCTGCCGAAAGATTGTCGAACGCCATGGAGGTAGTATCACCGCCAGAAGTACACCGGGACAGGGAGCAAGGTTTATTGCTACTTTGCCCTTGAAACAATGCAAAGGAGAGGAAAATGCAGAGTACAAGAGGGAAACCGATCCTGATCTTGTTAGCAGAGGATGATCCAGACGATCGCCTAATGACGAAGGAGGCTCTCGATGAGAGTCGATTGGTCAATGATTTGTTCACCGTTGAGGACGGCGAGTTGTTGATGGACTATCTACATCGCCGAGGGAAGTATGCCAACATGTCAGGTTGGTCATTGCCTGGTCTGATTCTGCTTGATTTGAACATGCCAAAAAAAGATGGACGCGAGGTACTAAAGGAATTAAAAGAAGATCCAAACCTGCGGCGAATTCCGGTTGTGGTGCTGACGACCTCGAAAGCGGAAGAGGATATCTGTCGTACTTATGACCTGGGTGTGAATTCGTTTATCACTAAACCGGTATCGTTTGAATCGCTCGTATCGATCATGAATACCCTTAAGCTATATTGGTTTGAGATTGTTGAACTGCCGGTCGAACAAAGTGGAATACAAAATGAACGACAGCCCCATCAGAGTGCTATTGGTCGATGACGACGAAGATGATTACCTGATAACTGGTGACTTGCTCTCCGATGTTGAGGAAACGAGTTACAATCTGGATTGGGTCTCGACCTACGAAGAGGCACTGAAGGTAATCAGTCACAATCGGCATGATATCTATCTCCTCGACTATCGCCTTGGTGCGCATAGCGGACTTGACCTTATGGAAAATGCGATCCGGGATGGCTGTCGTAAACCGATGATTCTGTTGACCGGACAGGGTGACTCCGAAGTTGACATTGAAGCCATGAAGGCCGGAGCAATGGATTACCTGGTGAAAGGTCACCTTGATGCATCTTTGCTGGAGCGCTCCATTCGTTATGCGATCAAACGTAAGCAGGCCGAAGAGGAGGTCAGGTATTCGGAAGAGAAGTTCAGGACTGTGTTCGAATCCGCCAATGACGCCATCTTTCTCATGGATAAGGACACCTTTATAGACTGCAATCCCAAAACGGAGGAGGTGTTCGCTTGCAGCCGCGAGGAGATACTGCAGAAAAAGCCGTATGAGTTCTCCCCGGCTACGCAACCCGATGGTCGCGACTCGAAGGAAAAAGCGCTGGAAAAAATCAATGGAGCTCTGGCTGGAGAACACCAATCTTATGAATGGACCCATACAAAACTAGATGGTAGCCCGTTCGACGCAGAAGTCAGCCTCAACCGTATTGAAGTCAGTGGCAAGATCATCCTCCAGGCGATCGTCCGCGACATCACCGACCGCAAACGGGCGGAGAGGGAATTAAAGGAATCGGAAAAAAGATTCCATGATGTTGCTTTAAGTTCAGCAGACTGGATTTGGGAGGTTGATAAGAACGGAAGATATACTTTTGCATCTGGAAAGGTGAAGGAACTTCTTGGATATGATCCCGAAGAACTCATTGGGAAGACGCCCTTTGATTTGATGTCCAAGGATGAGGCGGAGCGTGTTGGTAAGGTTTACAGAAGGCTTGTCTCTGAAGAACAACCGATTATTGATTTGGAGAATTGTAATCTGACCAATGAAGGAAAGCGAGTATATCTCCTAACCAACGGTGTACCGATACTGGATGATAGCGGTGAGTTGATTGGCTACCGTGGGGTGGACAAGGACATCACCGAACGCAGACATGCCCAAAAACACCGACAAAAACTTCAGGAAGAACTGGAACGAGCCCAGAGGATGGAATCGTTGGGGATACTGGCCGGCGGTGTTGCGCACGATCTGAACAACATGTTGGGGCCGTTGGTTGGATATCCGGAACTGATGATTCGAAAGCTTCCCAAAGACAGTCCGTTGAGAAAGCAACTGGAAAGAATAGGCAAGTCAGCCAAAGATGCGGCGGATGTGATACAGGATCTTCTGACACTGGCTCGGAGAGGTCGCTTTGAGCTATCTCCAGTAGATCTAAATGATATTATCAAGGCATATCTTGATTCGCCGAGCTTTGCGAAACTAGTTGAGGAAAATCCGGACATAGCTGTCAAGCTGAAACTCGATGATACAATTGACTGCATACATGGTTCCTCCTCTCACTTGTCAAAGATGGTCATGAACCTCATCCACAACGCTATTGAGGCTATGCCAAAGGGCGGCAAACTTACCATAAAAACAGCGCAGCAGCACATCAAAAAGCTCCTGAGTGGCTATGATAAGGTTAAACATGGGGATTACATCCTGTTGCGGGTTCGTGATACGGGAATGGGGATAGACCCCAAAGACATGGATAAAATCTTTGAACCGTACTTCTCAAAAAAGGAGATGGGAACCAGCGGCAGCGGTCTCGGATTATCGGTAGTATACGGAATTATCAAGGATCACAAGGCGTATTACGACGTATTCTCTACGGTTGAAGAGGGAACGGAGTTTGTCCTGTACTTTCCATTTTGTGAGGAGGCAGCAGGAAAGGAACCCGATACTGTAACGAGCTTTGAGGGTAGCGAATCAGTACTGATCGTTGACGATGTCGAAGAGCAGAGAGTAATAGCATCAGAACTACTATCCAGTGTGGGCTACAAAGTCGAGACAGTCCAAAACGGTAGAGAAGCCATCGAGTACTTAAAGGATAATCATGTCAACATCATCGTAATGGATATGATTATGGAGGAGGACTTTGACGGTCTGGATACGTATCGTGAAATCATTAAGCTATATCCTGGACAGAAAGCAGTTATAGTCAGCGGTTTTTCCCCAACCGATAGGGTCAATGAAATGCAAAGATTGGGAGCAGGACCGTACGTTAAGAAGCCATATACTCTTACTACTATCAGTAAAGTCGTTAGAGAAGAACTCGATAAAGAACTGGTCACAGCCAGTTCATAAGTTCTAGACATGAACTCCTGTCAAGAGTTGTGTAAATCGTATTTTCAAGCAGCGTGCTTTTCGGTCTGATTGTTTGTCGTTGTCTTGACCTCGATTCCATCTTCAAACTTCACACCTTCAAGTATCTTCGCCACCAGGCTCGGGGCATTCAGCCGTCGCCAGTTCTTCTGCGCCCGCAAGATCAACTGAAAGATCAGATACAAGGCCGAGCGAGGTGACTTAATCCGTCGGGCGGCATTGGTACGCAGCTTGACGGTGGCGAAGATCGACTAGATCGGATTGGTTGTCTTCAGGCTTACCCAGTGCTCCCGCGGATAGTTGAAATAGGTCAGCAGGGAGTCCTAATCCTTCAGTAGACACTCGACCGCCCGAGGATACGCCTGGCCGTACAGGTCGGCGAACTGTGCCATCAGCGTCTCGGCCTGGTCCCGGGTGGTTGCGTCGTACATCTGCCGCCGCACGCATCTTGTGACACCAGCGGTGTTGGCGATCCGCTCCGGAATAGAAGTGTTCGTGCGGGACCTATCCGGGGGGTAGACTGGGGGGTAAGCGCAATCTCGGCTCAGTGCTGCCGGTAGATGGAGATTCAGTGCCCATATCAGCCACCGGCTACAATTGCTTGCTATCGAAGAGAGACCGACTACTCGAACCGGGTCCTGAGTTTCACAAGTCCCCTTTTTGACCCTGGCTCAATCAGAAGATCGTACCACTCGTTGTTGTCAAACAAGCGGCTCAGGCGTGTTTGAACCTCCCCCGATTTAGTGGACACATCGAGAAGATAGAGTTTACTTCTATCAGGAGGTGTGTTTATGTCGAAGAAACGTCGTCAGTTTGACCGAGCTTACAAGATTGAGGCCGTGAGGTTGGTTACAGAAGAGCATCGGCCGGTCGCCGCAGTTGCCCGTGATCTGGGAATTGGCGAGAACATGTTGCATCGCTGGAAACAGCAATTCACTGATCAGCATGAGAGCGCCTTTGTCGGGACGGGTA
>JAUWIB010000129.1 GCA_030605565.1 bacterium | reverse complement strand
GTCATGAGCTACATTGACCAACACAACAGCGATCCGAAACCGTTCATCTGGAGAAAAACCGCGGAAGAGATCATCGACAAGGTCGGCCGGGCGAGGCTCGCCCTGGATAATGCCCCAACAGGATGAATCACACCACTAGTATGTTCTAACGCGCTGATACGAGAGGTTATTACATTAGTTATGTCATTAGCCATCTACTGTCATCTCCGGATACGCAAGGACATTAGTGCGCTACGCTTGGTTTGTCAAGCATTTTTGGTGACTCAGTCCCCCAACAAAAGCCCTTACCAACCCTCCGGTTTTTTGTTACATTGAGCGTCATGTGCAAAGAGCATCCTCGCGAAAGGAACCAACCGTGAACAGATATTCCATCCCTGGGATCACAGCGTTAATCATATTAGGCGCCACCATGCTGCCACAAGTAGGATCGGCCGAAGACGGCGCCGTCGATTCAAGGCTGATCGAACAGTATCAGAAACAACTTGAAGACAACGGTGACCCGACCTTCCTGATCAACGCCATCACTAACAATAACATCAAAGGCCTCTCGCTAAACCGCGAACTGCTGTTGACTCACAACGATATCGTGAACCACTCCCTGAAGTCGGCCGGCATCACGAATCAAAAAGGTTCGGGACGGTGCTGGATGTTCGCCGGGTTCAATGTCCTCACGCCCGACCTCGCCACCAGGATGAAGCTGAGCAAGTTCGAGCTGTCACAATCGTATCTGGCGTTCTGGGACAAGATGGAGAAAGCGAACCTCTTTCTCGAAGATATCATCCGCCTTGCCGACAAGCCGATCAACGACCGCGAGCTACAGATTGTTCTGGAAAGCCCGATCGGTGACGGTGGCTGGTGGCATTACTTCGCCGGTCTGGTCGACAAGTACGGCGTAGTGCCGATCAGCGCTATGCCGGAAACTAAACAGTCCAGCAGCACCGGGATGCTCAACAAGCTGGCAACGTCCAAACTTCGCGGTTTCGCTTCGGAACTTCGCCAGATGCATGTCGACGACAAAAAAGAGAAGGACCTGCGTAAGCGCAAAGAGGCCATGCTGGGCGATATCTACACGATCCTTGTTTACACCTACGGTCAGCCGCCAACCGAGTTCACCATCCGCTATGAGCCGACTGAGAAGGATGACAAGGAAGACGACGCCGACTCCACCGATCTTGACATTGGCGATGATGTCGACGATGACAACGGCGATAAGGATAACGACAAGGACGACAAACCGGAGATTATCGAGGCCAGATACACCCCTGCTTCGTTCTACGAGGAGTTCTTCGGCGCTGAACTGCCGGAGTACGTGGCGCTGTGCAACAACCCGACCCGCGAGTACGGTACGCTTTATCAGATAGAGACCAGCCGCAACATGTACGAGATGGAGGATTTTGTAATCCTAAACTTGCCCATTGAGCGACTCAAGCATTACTCGGTCAAGGCGCTCCTGGATTCCCAAGTGGTCTGGTTTGCTTGCGATGTCGGTAAACAAAACTACGGCGACTCCGGCATCTTCATGGAAGGCATCTACGACTACAATCGCACCTTTGGGATGGATTTCAAACTGAGCAAGAGGGATCGGATAGCCTTCAAAGACATCTCCCCCAACCATGCGATGGTCTTGATGGGTGTCGACACGGCATCGGATGGCACGCCGGTCAAGTGGCTGGTCGAAAACAGTTGGGGTTCCAAGAAAGGTGACGAGGGCAATTGGTATATGTACGATGACTGGTTCAGTGAGTACGTGCTGGTCACGATCATCGACAAGGGCCAGATGGAGGAAGCCGAGCTTGAGATGCTGAGGAAGAAACCGCTCCCCGTGGAACCGTGGGACCCGTTCTTCCTGGCACTGCGTCGTCTGTGACAAGGGCTCGTGGTGTCGGGCGTCTCTGCCCGACACTTCTGGGATTCTCAATACGCAGTGAGACTCAGGATATTGGATTGAGATACTGCGTGCGAAGCGCGAAAGACAGGCTTGCCTGCGTCAGGCAGAGACACCTGACGGCACGTAGATATGCCTGTAACCAAACCAACGGAGTGTCCATAGACCGTGGATATCATTACCCGCTTAAGCGAGTTCATACCGCCTGACCGGATGTCCACCCATCCCGATCAGTTGGCGGTGGCGTCGAAAGACGAGTCGACCCTCGAACCGGTGTTGCCTCAGGCCGTCGTTTGGCCGGCTGATGCTGATGAGATCAGTCGTATTGTCGTTGAATGTCGTGAAACTCAGACCCCGATCACCACCCGGGGCGCCGGCAGTGCCCTGGAAGGTTCGACCATCCCCGATGTCACGGGTATTGTCCTCGACGTTAGCCGCCTCACCGATATAATCGCCCTGTATCCAGACGATCTACAAGTAACGGTACAGCCGGGTATTATCTACGATGATCTCAACAATAAGTTGAAGGACGAAGGGCTCTTCTTCCCCCCTGCACCGGGTGGCTCCGGCGATGTCGCCACCGTCGGCGGCATGGTCTCCACCAACGCCAGTGGCATCTACTCGGTCAAGTACGGCGGCACCCGCGAGTACATTCTACAGTTGGAGATCGTGACTGGCACGGGTGAGAGGATGACGGTCGGATCCCGCGCGGCCAAACGGTCCAGCGGCTACAATCTGGTCGACTTGATAGTGGGCTCGGAGGGAACGCTGGCTATCATAACTGCCATCACGCTCAAACTGGCCGGTTTACCGGAGGCGCGGCGGCAGACAGCATTCAAGTTCGCCGACGACATTTCGGCAGCCAAAGCGGTGTCGGAGATGTGCCGTTACGGATTGGATTTGGCGGCGGTGGAGTTTCTTGACCGAGCCCTGATCCACGCCCTGAATCGGTTGAAAGATTACGGCCTTGAGGAAGTCCCTTGTCTCTTTCTGGAATTCCACGGCCCGGAAGCTGTGCTCGAAAGCAACGCCGAACTGGCTGAGTCTATCTGCACTGAACTGGGCGGCGCTCCGCTGGTGTTAGCCGATGGTCAGCGACCGTGGGAGATTCGTCACTACGCCACCGATGCTGTCAAGCATCTCAAACCGGGTCACGGCATCATACGAAATGATGTCGCCTTCCCTATCTCGCGGCTGCCGGAGATGGTTAAGTTCTGTCACGAGGCGGCTGGTGAGGTCGGCCTGACCATCCACACCTTCGGCCATGTCGGACTGGGCTTGTTGCACGCCCTGATCCTGGCCCGACGCGAGAACACCGAGGAATGGCAGGCGGGACTCAAGCTGAGCGACCGGATTATTCGCAAGACCATCGAACTGGGCGGCACGATTTCCGGCGAACACGGCATCGGCCTCGGTCACAAGAACCTGTTCGAGCTTGAGCACGGCCCGGCAGTGGAACTAATGCGCAAGATCAAACGGCAATTCGATCCCGACAACATTTTGAACCCGGGCAAAATCTTCGACCTCTAAACTCTCCCCTGCCATGTTGGCCACGATACCCCACCTAAGAAGCGACAGGTGGGGTTCTCCACAGGAACTAAACATCCCACCCGACGCTACCACTTTGGGTGGGGTACCGAATGGCAGAAATGGGTTCGTTTGGTGACAAGTCACTTTTTCGCGCTACGCGCGCCCCTTTCTTTCATTCCCATTGCTGAGTGAGCGGTGCAAATGGGTTCGTTTTGCGGAAAAAGGTTTCTGCGAATTATCTTCTCCCCCTTCTTCGAACAACCCACGCACCACTACAGACCTATCCAGACAACCGGCGGACCGGTATTTTGGGAGGAGTTGGTGGGGTTTTTGTGATTCCTACGGACACGCAGGCGGCGGACCACCATTGAACATATAGTCGACTAGGTAGACTAAGTCTGCAATGTCGATTGTTCCACCAGAACCGTCCACATCTGCCGCTTCCATTGTCGGCGGCGGCTGTCCACCCAGGAACATGTAGTCTACCAGATAGACAAGATCAGCGATGTCAATTGTCAGGCTGCCGTTTTGTGCGCGGTGGACGTCCTCGTTTACCGCGTTCACCCCGATACGTAGTCGGCCCACGGGGACGTACGCCGACCACAAATGCCAAATATCGCTGTTCAACCTATAGATGTTTTGGGGAAAGTCCAAAAACGACTTGATATCTTGACTAACCGCAAGGGACAACGTATATTGAGGGTTTGGCGGGAACACCTTAATGGTTGACTGTTATAATATGATGATGAAGTGCATTCTCTTGATATCGCTGGTGCTGCTGGTCGCTTCTTCGGCGTCGGCCCAGCCGAAGCTGGAGATCGCGTCGAACAGGTTTGACTTTGGCCTGATGCCGGATCAGTCAACCGTGAAGCACACTTTCTGGTTCAAGTCGGTCGGGACCGATACGGTGAGAATCAAGAAGGTTAAGACCACCTGCCAATGTATGGCGGTGCCCCTGACTCAGGACTGGCTGGCCCCGGGCGATAGTATGCCGGTGAGTGTCTTCTGGAACCTGGGTCGACGGATCGGCAATGCCGGCCAGTATCCCCGGGTGTTTATCGAGGGTGACGAGGAACCACTGAGTATGTCGTTAATTGGCCAGGTAGTTGGGGCTCTTGATAAGGGGAGACCGGTATCTATCAAGCCGTTCAAGGGTGAGTTTGCCATAACGGCCGTTAAGTCGATCGACAGCATCGGCATCGTTCTTACCAACCACTCGAAAGAGGATCTGGAAGTGACGGTCGTTTCTTTTCCGGTGGATGAGTGTCTCATGAGTTTCCCGGAACATATACCGGCCGGTGCTCAGTCGTCAGGATACGTAAAGCTAAAGGCTAAGTCTTCCGATTCCGAGTTTATGAGTTCGATTACTCTGGAGTTTGAAGGACAGAAAAAAAGCCGACTGACCATACCGTTACGACGTAAAATCTATTGAGCGGCCTGACGAGTCGCTCGCAAGAACAAGAACAGTAGTTCTGATAGAGAAAGGACCTCAAGGCAACTATGAATAAAGCGACAAAAGCTGCCATTCTGGCTGTGGCGACCTTGCTGATAGTTGGCAGTTCAGTAGCCGCCCCTCGGCTGTTACTCAAAGAAGAGTCCTTTGATTTCGGCTATGCACCGCAGAACTCAAAGGTCTCTCATGTTTTCTGGTTGTATTCGACGGGAGACGATACTCTCAAGATAGTGTCCGTAAAGCCTGGCTGAGGCTGCACCAAAGCGCCGTTGGAAACGACGGTCATTGCTGTCGGTGACAGCACCAAGCTTGAGATTATCTTCAGTACCAGGCAATACAAGAAGACGGTAACTAAGTCGCCGAGGATCAAGACTAACGAGGGCGGCCCGGATAAGAGAGTGCGGATTTCCACTACCATGACCGAACGACCGGATTCCACCTACCCGGTTATCAACACACCGTACAAAGTGGATATGTCGCAGTTTACAGAGAAGATGGTGACGCGGAAGAAGCTGGAGATCGCCAATGTCTCCGAAGAGGACCTTCAGATCAGTCTGGTCGCCTGGGCGGGAGATTACTTCGATGTGAAGATGCCGGAATCGGTTCGCGCCGGGAAAACGGTTGAGGCTGAAATCGTACTCCATGAAGACGTTTACGACAAATCGTTTGCTAAGTCGCTGACTTTCGAACTGTCCGACGAAAAGCACAGCCGTTTCACTATTCCGGTCAAACGTACCGTACGCAATGTCAGGGCCACAGGAACGCGGGCCACCGGTGGCAGCGGCAAGTAATCTGTCTGTAGAGATAAGAAGGCTATTCAAGAAGGAGCCGCTCGGTCATCGGGCGGCTCGCTCAATTTTCTCCAAACGGATTGAACCCGATATCCATCCATCCGGCGTCGATGATCTGTTGCCAGTCCTTGCTATAGACCTCCCCGTCGACATTGGAATGAACCAGCGTGAAATCGTAATCGTAATCGTAATCTGCAAAGAGGAAGAACTTGCCTTCCTCCCATTCCCAGTAATACCAGAACTGCATCGGGAGAGAGTTCACCCACTCGGCCGTCTTGTCTTCGATCTCGCTGGGTCGACCATACTTGAGCAGGACACGGCCCAGGTGAGAGAACCAGCCATTGGTCTTTTCGACATTGGTGGAGTAAAGTCTGTTGGCCTCCTCGAATCGTTCTATCAGATCAAGTCTATTCTCGATTTCAGGCGTCTCAGGATATTCATCGTGTTCTTTCCAGTACTGGTCCAGGTAGTTCGATTTGCCCCTGTCCCCCAGACGCGACAGCGCCTGTTGTTCCGGCGGCGTTAGGAGATAGGTCACCATCTTCTCCTTCGCTTGCAGCGACAGCGTGTCATACGGATCAAATGACTTCCGTCTTTTCAGTGCTTCAGCCAGTACCTCGTCCGAGACAATTTGAAACGGCGCAAAGGCGGTATCGGCCTCGGAGCTTTCCTGATCAAGCACAATCAGGCGGGCGTAGTATACATCCGGCGCCCAGCCATCAATGTTGAATGAATCGGTGATAACCGCTGATGTCCCGGAACTCTCCAGCAACCGCCGCCCGAAGTCCCGATGCTCGATACTGTCGGCGTTCAGTACTACCAGCGACACCGCAACCTGAGTGGCACGGATCTGGAAGTAACTGAGGTTGTATGCCTCGGCGTAGAGATGTACTACATGATCATCTGTGCTGAAAGTTGATATGGGATTAGGAACCACCTTGTAGCCGTTCTTGACCATTCGGAGATCGACCCCGTTCGAAGTGTCGCCGATGTGCCTTACTTCATAGGCCGTGCAAACGTCACTAAGCGTGACCCGGTTCTTCACCGGTGGAATTACCTCAAACGATGAATGAAACACCTCAGCACGGCGCTTGCTTACGGCATCGATCACGGTAAGACGCGCGGAGTAGACGCCCGGCGCCAGATACATCGACAGCTTGTTGAACAGGCGAATGCCACCGACGGACGCTTCCCTTGGCTCCTCTACGCGCACTGAGAAGTAAGTCGAGGCCGAATCGATCACCACGCCGTTCGTACCGAAGAGATCGACCTGCGCGAATACTCTGGCGTAAAACAGTGAATCGTCAGTCAGGGGTTGGTAGAACTCCAGTTCATGACGGTTCAACGAGAAAGGAAACTCCACCAGCACCATAGAGTCGTCGGCCGGATTGGCAAAGGTCGTAATTCCACCGTAGAGAGTCAACCTATCATCTCCGGCGCCGATCTGACTACATAACAACACGCTCACAACCGCAAAAACCAATACCGATATTGAAACTCTTCGCAACACAAACCACCTCATCAAAAATCCGGTCTCATGTTAAGACCGTCGTAGGGATATACTAAGCGATAGTCGCCGTCCTCATTCTCATCGACAAACGTGAACCTTCGATATCGTCCGCCGCGATAATAATGCCACTCCTGGTATGGATGGCTGTTCGGGGCAAACGGATAGTCATCGATTTCGTCCGGTTCGCCGTGCTTGATATAGATCCTCCCCCGGTCGGTACGCCAGCCTTGCTGCCTCATGAAGGTGAAGGACCTATTGGCCAGTCGCACTCGTCGGAAGAACTCTTGCCGCACTTCATTGGTACTGGTACCGGGAGTTGGGTCCCGTCGCAACCAGAACTCCGTGATACCGTCAAATCGTTCTTCGTACGTCTTCAATTTGTCAAGCTTGGAGATCTCATTCGGCTCAGCAATCAACCCAATCAAGTCCAGGGTGGATCCATAGTCGCTCCTAAGCATAGCATCCCGGGTCCACGCAATTGAGAAACTGGTGAGTCGTTGGTCCAGCTTTTTGTGACGGCGTCCCCGCAGTCGAACCTCAAGTTCGTATTCGCCCGGCGCCAGCGAGTCGAGCGACATCTCCCTCAACTGCCGCATCATCGGACCATCAAACGACGTGGTCATACTGTCGCGATAGACCATGCTTCCCCAACGACGTCTGACCGTCGTCTCCACGAAAACGCTCTTGCCAGAGTCACTCCCCTGATAGATCTCCACATAATAGAGCAGTCGATTATGATCGTCACCAGAACTAAACTCCCGGGTCACCAACGGCACCACGGTAAGGTTGCCTTTGCTGAACACAGACGAGTCCTGTGAGTTCCGCTCGGCGGTTATGACAAACTCGACATCCGACAGAGTTGGCTTGCGACTCTTAATTTCCTTTAGCTTCAGTTCAATCTCTCGGTAAAGCGCCACCGATGAATTTCTGTCGCGAAGAGTAAGAGCAACCCTATACTTGCCGGGATCGAGCAGGAAAGACACCTGATTGGTGCGAAAATCCGTACGCGATCGGGTGCGCGCTTCCGTAGAAACCGCTACTTCCCTTTGTTTCGTATAGGAGTCAACCTGCCTGTCATTCTTGTCCTTGACCCGAATAACGACCTCATACTTCCCAACGTATTGGTCACCCACCGGCAGCCACTGGAGCACGAAGTTGTAAAACTGGTAATACAGTTCCAGCCTGATCTTGCCCGACGGTGGATCATAGAAGATGGCGTGATCGACTATCAGTCCGGAAAGATTCTGGGCCTCATCGGACATCTTGTCAAACTGAGCGCCGGCGAATGACAACGGCCACAACAGCAACCCGGTCAACACGAATATGAGTAATCGCTTTATCATGCTTTCGTCTTTTAACGATCAATCGACGGCTATCGTTCAAATAAACCGACGGCGGCGGATGATGGCAAGCTAAAAGGATGATGCAACTGGACTGAAGCAGTTACTCGTAGCGAAGGGCCTCAATGGGGTCAAGTCGCGAGGCCTTGTAGGCCGGGTACACACCCGAAACGAGACCCACCGAAACCGACACAACAAAACCGACCGTAATCCAGAACACCGACAAGGACAGTGGGAATCCCAGCAGCGCATTGGCTACCAAACCCAGGACGATGCCGGCGACGATACCGATACACCCGCCTACACCGGATAACGTGGTGGCTTCGGTGAGAAACTGCATTACGATATTGGACCGTTTGGCGCCGATCGCTTTGCGCACCCCGATCTCGCGCGTGCGCTCCGTGACGGACACCAGCATGATGTTCATGACGCCAATCCCGCCCACCATCAGGCCGACCGACGTGATGATGATCATGGCCAGGTAGATATATCGCGTGATATTGGCTGCCTGTTCCTTGAACGTATCCTGTGTAAAGAGGGCGAAGTTGTTATCTTCATTGAAGGCGACGCGGCGGTAGATTCTCAGGGCGTTGATGATTTCTTCCTGAGCCATCTCCATCTCCCCACGCGAACGGGCGCGAGCCACCAGAGTCAGAGCCTCGTCAAACGGATGTAGTTTCTCGTAGACGGAGAGAGGTATCGTCACCAGGTTGTTTTGCCAGTCATTGCCGAAACTGGACGCCACTTTCTCCAGAACACCGATCACCTCAAAACGGTTGCCGTTCAAGCGGACTATCTTGCCCACCGCCTCCCCACCGTCAAACAGCGCGTCAGCCGTCTGGGAACCAAGGACACAAACCATAGCTCGGAACTGCTCGTCCGACGGTGTGAAGAACCGTCCTTCCTGCACATTCTGGTTGCTTACTCGAATATAGTCGGGCCAGGTGCCGAAAAACCTGAGGTTACTAACCTTGGTGTTGCCGTACTTGATGATATTGCCACTGGGCGCCCAATAGTGATTCTGGGGAGCTACGCCATCTACATGGGGACAGTTCTCCCGTATCGCCAGCGCTTCGCCGGTACCCATGTAAGGACGATTTCGTTCGGCGTCGGTTAGTTCATCCCAGTCGGTGCCGGGCGGAAAGCGATCTATTTCTATGATGTTGGAACCAATGTTGTCGATCTCGCTCTCGACCGCATGGTCCAGACCATCGATGATCGAAGCCAGTCCGATGACCGAAGCCACACCGATCATCACACCGAGAATCGTCAGAGCCGAACGCAGCTTGTTCGCGCGCAACGATCCCAACCCCATCCCAATCGCGTCTCTGACTTCAACCCAGGTTAATATCATGGCATCCTATTCATAACTAAGTGCTTTGATCGGATCCAGACGAGCCGCTTTCATGGCCGGATAGAGACCGAAGATTATGCCGATACCGGTGGAAATGCTCAACCCCGCCACCATCGCGAAGGTCGACGGCGAGATCTGCATGTCCAGCATACCCACCAGAGCCTCCGCAATAAAGTAGCCGAGTACAATCCCTATCAGTCCCCCGAACAAGGTGGTCACCAGAGCCTCGAACAAGAATTGTAGCATGATGTGTTGCTGTCTGGCGCCGATCGCCTTGCGTATGCCGATTTCGCGCGTGCGCTCGGTTACCGAAACCATCATGATGTTCATGACAACAATGCCACCGACGACCAGCGAAATTGACGAGATCCCAATCAGCCCCATGCGGAAAATCCGCGTGAGCGAATTAAGGGCTTCCAGAATGTTATCAGCGGTCAACATGGTGAAATCGTCGGGTTTGTCGTAAGGCACGTGGCGCTGAGCGCGCAGAATCATCCGCACCTCATCCATGGCGTCCTCCAACCGCTCCAGCGACACCGCCTTGATCATCATCCGTATCCCCCGGCGTCCCGGCGCCCCGAACTGCTTGATATGGGTACCATATGGAATAATTGCGAAGTCATCCTGGCTTTCGCCGAACATGGTGCCACGCTTTTTTGCCACGCCACAAACCGTGTACTTGGTGCCGTTGAGCCGCAGCGTCTTGCCGATCGGGTCGGTATCGCCGAACAGCTCCTCTCTCACGAGGTCGCCGATAAAAATCACGCGACGTCGGTACAGGTCATCCTCGTAGGAGTGAAACCGCCCCTGCGCCACTTCCATGTCGGCGATATCCACAAGGTTAAACGTTGAACCTCCGATAAAAACACGCCTCATAGTGTTGTTCCCGCGCTTGAGTCTGGCGCTGCCGTCAACCCGCGCACAGGTTCTCTCACACAGTTCGCAACCTTCACTCACCAGGTCCACCGATTTCTGGTCGATCGGCTTGCGCTTCATCATCTCCATCCACTGCTCATGCGAAGTAATCACTCCCCCCGCCTTCGTCACGATGAACGTGGTTGGTCCGAGTACCGCGAGGTCCTCCTCGATGGCTCCCATCATCCCTTCCAGGGCGGAGATAATCGTCATAACCGAGGTCACACCGATTACTACACCCAATAAAGTGAGGCCCGAACGCAGCTGGTTGGCCCACAGCGCTTCAACAGCGATTTTCAAAAGTACGGGAGCTATCATGGCTACCCTACCGCGCGACGGTCCTCCGGTGTGAGTTCGTCGCTCGCAATCTGGCCGTCCAGAATCGAGAGCACGCGGTGGGCGCGCGTGGCAATGTCGCGCTCGTGTGTCACGATAATGATCGTGTTGCCCTGCTTGTGCAGATCGTCGATCAGTCTCATGATCTCGATAGAGGTTTTGCTGTCCAGGTTACCGGTCGGCTCGTCGGCTAACAGCAGCGACGGGTTGTTCACCAGAGCACGCGCAATCGCTACTCGCTGCCGCTGACCGCCGGAGAGTTCGGTCGGCTTATGATGCATGCGGTCGGCCAGTTCCACTTTGGTCAGAGCTGATTCGGCCTGCGCCGCGCGGTCGGCGGATGCCGAACCGTTGTAGATGAGCGGGAGTTCGACATTGTGCAGAGCCGACGCCCTCGGCAGGAGATTGAAGGTCTGGAACACAAATCCGATCTCACGGTTGCGAATACCTGCCAGTTCGTCATCGTTCATGGTACTGACCTGCTTGCCGTTGAGATAGTACTCCCCTTGCGTGGGCGTATCAAGACAACCTATCAGATTCATCAAAGTAGATTTACCCGAACCCGACGGTCCCATGATGGCGACATACTCTCCCTTCTCAATCGTGATCGTAACACCACTGAGTGCATGCACCTGCTCAGAACCCATGGTGTAGGTTTTCCAGATATTCTTAGTCTCAATCAGCGGCATGCTTATGCGTCTCCGTTCTCGATTTTGTCCTCGTCCTCACGCGCTTCAACCTCGTCGCCGTCCTTGATAGTCCTAAGCACACGATACGGTCCCGAGATCACCTGTTCGCCTTCTTCCAAACCGGTCAGCACCTGAATTCGTTTCTGATCTGCGATCCCGGTGGAGATCGGCACAAACCGAGCCACACCGTCTTTGATGGCGAAGACACCTTTGATCTCTTCCCTTTCAACATCGTCGGAGTCGACTGAATCGGGTTCTCCCGCTTCGTCCGGTTCGGCCGCATGAACCTCACTCACTCCCAGCGAACCGGAATCCTCCAGGGTATCGGCCCGAGCGAGCTCAAGCGAATCAAGATCCAAAGAGCGTATGACCACGGCGCTGTAAGGAATTGTCAAGGTCTTGTCGACGCTGGCGGTGGTAATGTCGACCGTGGCCGACATACCGGGACGAAGTTTCACCCGCGGATCGGTGAACACGACCTTCACTCGGAAGTTGGTCGACTGAGCGTCCGTCCCCAGACCGGCGGTAATGGCAGTATTGCCTATCTCGAGCACTTCACCCTCGAAAGTAGTATCGGGGAAGGCGTCGACTTCAATCTCCACTACCTGCGCCAGTGCGATCTTGTTGATTTCGGTCTCGTCAACCTCCACCTCGACCTCAAAGACGTCCAGGTCGGCAATCGTCATCAACGTTCTGCCCTGGGTAAAGGCGGTCTGGGCGGCCGCAATCTCCCCCACCTCGCAGCTAAGGTATGTAATAATCCCGGCCATCGGCGCTGAAATCTTGGCCTTGTCCAGGTAGTCGAGTTGTTTCTCATAGCGCGATTGCAGTTGCTTCGATTGGGCACGCATAGCCTCATAGGTAGACTTGGCGGCCGCAAACGCGTATGAGGCGTTCTTGTACTGTGTCTCCGACGTTAACTCTCGCTCGTAGAGGCTGCTCTGGCGTTGGAACTCCTCGTCGGCCTGGTCTAACTGCGTCCTGGCGCCATCCAGTCGCGCCTTGACTTCGGCCACGGCATATCGCGCCTGATCGACATCGGTGCGCAATTGCACGGTGTCCAACACCACCAACAGATCGCCGACCACGACCTGGTCACCTTCGCGCACATAGAGACTCACGATCTCACCGTTTATCTCGGAGGTGATGTTCACTTTGGTTTGCGGCTGAATCCGTCCCGAGGCGGAGACCAACTCGGTGACGTCTCTGCGCGTCACTTCGTCGGCCTGCACGGTCTGAGCATTACTGGTATCCATCGAAAGATTGATGATCACCAGCGCCGCAACCATCACTACACCCGAAACGATCAGCAACGTTTTCTTTTTCTTTGTCATTACACCTACCCGTTCTTTATCTCGTCTTAGATCTCACGTCGTTTTCTAATTAGTGCGACCCATCGCCTTGTCCAGCCGGGCCACGGCCAGGTTGAGGTCAAACCCGGCTCTTATATGTTGCACCTGAGCATCTTTCGACGACACTTGAGCATTCAGAAGATCCAGAATCGTGGCGGCGCCCAGGTTATATTTTTCTTGTGTGATTTTGAGATCTTCGGTTGCAGCCTCAACGTTTTCCATTGCTACCTTGGTCTGCTCGGCCGCCTTCTCGATATCATAGAAGGCGGTTTTGATCTGTACAGCGACCATATTGCGGGTTTCGGAGGCCATCGCACGAGCATTGTTGCGGGCGATCTTGCTCGCGCTTACCTGACGTTCTCTCCAGAAGCCATCGAAGAGTGTCCAACTGACGCCGATACCGATCGATGTTTCCCGCGAGGAAAAATTGAAAATGGCGGTATCTCCGGCAGTACCGTCCGACCAGCCAAGACTGGCGTTCGCGCCCACTGTCGGCAGGTATGCCGCCCGCGCCGAGCGTAACGAATACCCGGCGGCGTCAGCACGCTTCTCGGACGCCAGCAAGCCGGGCTGGTTGATATACGCGAATTGAAGCGCATCGTCGAGCGTCCCCTCGACAATCCGAGGGGTATAATCAGTCGCGAAATCGACATCCCGGTTAGGGTCTATTCCAATGGTGTAGGCCAGGTCCGCCTTGGCCGTAATGACAGCATTTTCTGCCGACAACAGGCCCAGTCGGTCGTTACCGTACAGCACCTTCTGCTTCAGCACATCGGACTTGGCCGCCGAACCGAGATCGAATTTGGACTGGATAAGTTTCAACTGTTCGTTACTGCGCTTGACCGCCTCCTCCTGAACGTCGACATTCTCAACCACCGCCAGATAAGCGTAGTATGAAAGCTTGACCGACAGTATCAGATCCTGCTCGGACGCTATGACGTCAAGATGCGCCTTCTCGCGAGCCGCACCCGCAGCCGCGAGGTCATACCAATTCGACAAATCGAACAGCGACATGTTGGCCTGCACGCCCCAGTTCTTACTGGTGCGATCCTGATCCTGCCGTGCGAACTCCTGAGTCTCCCAAGCCGTCACAGAGTCACGCACCACCTCGTAATCCACAACCTGTCCGGAGATGCCATCAACGAAAGAGAGCGTGTCCAGATACAAAAACCCGGTCGGCACAGCGGCCTCGGACTTCAGGTCGCGAGAATACCCTTTAGAGTAATTGTAATATGCACTCGCTCGCGGCAGGAAGGCGCCCAACGCGGCACGCTTATCGGCCTTGGCCAAATCCTCGGCCCCGCGTGCGGCTATGATCGAAGCGCGATTCTTAAGAGCAAGCGTTATACAATCGTCAAGAGTCAGTGTTTCCGCGTGTGCGATTGTTCCGAACGTCGTAACGAGAAGTCCGATTACTACAAGGTTGACCAAAAACGCCTTCATCAATTGTCTCCTATCAAAACATGCTTCCTATCGCCGCTCCGGCCACCCCCAGGATTGTCAGCAATCCCATAGATAAGACCGACAACTTGTATCCTTTGTTGCGCGGAAATCCATATATTATCGACAGGCCGATGCCGATTGCGATTATTTCCCAAATTACGAAAAGGTCTATCTTGGATAATGCCACAAATAGCGGATCCTGAAGCCCTCGCTCGGCCACCAGAATCCCCAGGTTTAGCCCAACCGCCAGACTATCCTTAGCCAACACCATGGGAAGTACTATGAGATTACCGACGGCATAGATAAGCTCACCATAGAGCATCACTGACAATAGCGACTTGAACGAAGCTTTTCCGGCAAACACGACGTTGCCCCAGAACAAGGCCAGCGCGGCCGCCAGAAGCGGCGCCAGGAGTAAAGCTATAGTCCCGCCAACGACCGTGGAGTACCACATTATCTTCGCAGCCTGAGCCGGCATCGGCTGTCCCTGGAGTTGCTCCTGCATCTGAGGTGATTCCATCTGCATCTTGACGATAAGATCGCCGGCCACGAAGAAGACCACGGCGGTGAAAATCGCCAACACTATGTACGGAATCAGAACCTTGGGATTGCTCCGAAGCTTCTCAAACCAGCTTGCCGGACTGAAAAATACTTCGTACAATCCACTTACGGAAGATACCGGCGTCGCCGTTTGCGGCAACGCTTCAGCGGAAATACTCTGCTGTTCCATTCTCTACTCCTCTGCTTTCTCCATAGTCTCCATAGACGAGAGCATACACAAAAAGTTTCATAAGGCCTTTGCTCGTCATGGGTACTAATAATATACGAGATTATTCAAGCCGAAGAAGAAAAAGATGCCGCCCACATCAGCGGACGGCATCTCGTCGCATACTATATCGTTAACCGAACGGCTATCCGAACAGTGCTGGTCCTATCACCAGAGAGACAATAGCCATCAACTTAATCAAGATATTCATGGACGGTCCCGAGGTGTCCTTGAAGGGATCACCCACGGTATCACCGACGACGGCCGCTTTGTGCACGTCAGAACCCTTGCCACCCAGTTCACCGGACTCGATCCATTTCTTGGCATTGTCCCAGGCGCCGCCGGCGTTGGCCATCATCAGGGCCATCATCACACCGGACATGGTCGCGCCGGCCAGGAAACCGCCCAGCCCTTCGGCGCCCAGAATCGAGCCGACGATGATCGGCGACAGAATAGCCGTGAGACCAGGCAAAACCATCTGCCGCAGAGCGCCGGTGGTAGCGATGTCCACACAGGTTTTGGTGTCCGGTTTGGCTTTGCCTTCCATCAGTCCCTTGATCTCACGGAACTGGCGACGAACTTCTTCCACCATCGCCGCGGCTGCTTTGCCGACCGCCGTCATGGTGAGAGCCGCCACAAAGAACGGTACCACGCCACCGAGGAAGAACCCGATGACTACCTTAGGCATGAGGATGTTGATGCTCTCGAGTCCCACAGCGGCGGAGTACGCGGAGAATAACGCCAACGCAGTGAGCGCCGCCGAGCCAATGGCGAACCCTTTGCCGATGGCAGCGGTGGTGTTGCCGAGCGCATCCAGCTTATCGGTGATCTTGCGGACTTCCGGACCAAGGCCGGCCATTTCGGAGATGCCGCCGGCGTTGTCGGCAATCGGCCCATAGGCGTCGACTGCCATAGTCACCCCGATAGTGCCCAGCATACCGACTCCGGCGATACCGATGCCGTACAGTCCGGCAAAACTGTAACCAGTGTAAATAGCCGCACAGATGACAATGACGGGCAGTAAGGTTGATTCCATCCCAACCGCCAGGCCCTGGATAATATTGGTCGCCGCACCGGTCTTGGAGGCGTAAGCGATCTTACGAACGGGACCGGCGGCCGTATAGTATTCAGTCAACAACCCGAGGATTATACCCGCGACGTTTCCACCAAGGATGGCCCAAAACACTTTCTGGTCAACGCCGAGATAATCGATTATGAACCACGCCGCAATCAGCATGACGACAGCGCCAACGTAAGTAACCAAACGAAGCGTAGCCGCCGGGTTCATCGAGGAAAAGACTTTCACCGAAAGAACACCCAATATAGACGCCAGGGCGCCGAAGGCCACGATCATCAACGGCAGTTGCATGTAAACAGCCCGACTATTGGCAATGGTTGTGGAAATGTCATCCACCATACCGGTGCCGGTAATGGTCGCTGCAATAGCGATGGTGGCAATGATCGAACCTACATACGATTCGAACAGGTCAGCCCCCATACCGGCGGTGTCACCGACGTTGTCACCAACGTTGTCGGCGATCACAGCGGGGTTACGAGGATCATCCTCCGGAATCCCGGCCTCTACCTTACCGACCAGATCAGCGCCGACATCGGCCGCCTTGGTAAAGATGCCGCCACCCACGCGAGCGAACAGGGCGATCGATGATGCGCCCATGGCAAAACCATTGATGACCCAGGCAGTCTTGGGATCACCGCCGAAAAGCATAAAGACAATTCCAACGCCGATAAGGCCTAACGAGGCAACCGTCATACCCATCACGGCGCCGCCGGTGAATGCGATTGATAAAGCTGCCGCCTGCCCGTGGTCTTTGGCCGCGGCGCAGGTACGCACGTTGGCCCGGGTGGCCGCTTTCATCCCGACAAACCCGGCCAGCATGGAACAAGCTGTGCCGCCCAGGAAAGCGAATGCCGTATGTCCAGGGATCTTCCAGTACAACAGCCCAAACACTACCACTATAAAGACGGCCAGTATTGTGTATTCCCGTCTGAGAAACACCATGGCGCCGTCATGGATTTGTTCGGAGATTTCTTTCATCAGATCCGTGCCGGCATCACGGCCGCGGATCCAGAAAAACAGAGCGAGCGCAAAGACAAACCCGATGATTCCGATCAGGGCTGCCAAACATCCCGGAGGCATGCCTAAAACATCCATTAACACCTTCTCCCGTTGCGAGTTACAAAGTTAGTTACATTTTTCACAACCTGCAAACATGCCGGGGAATATATCCACAAGCCAATAGCTTGGCAAGAGAAATCTCCTGCGAGAAAACAGGTAATCCCATAAAAGAAAACCGGCGCCCGAAAGCGCCGGTCAGGAACAAGTCAATAGTACTTTAGAACCTCTGGATTCTCAACTGGACCTGCGGCAACCCGATGGTAACACCCATACCAAAGGTATTCTTGTTGGTCTTGTTAAACATAACGAACTGTTGTTGATCGTCCTCAACATCGAAGCGGTCCCAGGGCAGATCTCGCAGTTGAATGATCAACGGGAAGTTGGTGGTGTCGGTCAGCGCGTTAACCGGATGCATCGCGATGAAAGCACTGCCGGTAATGGCGTCACCCGTCACCAAGTTCACCTCAACATCCTGCCCACCCGGCAGATTCTTCAGGAAATCCTCGCCTGGGTAAGGCGGCACACGAATCGCCGTATCTACATACGGGTTCCCATCGTCCGGCAGATACAGACTATGGAACAGTCCGGTCGATAGCAACTCACCGTCGATGGCATGAATCGCCGTGTCATGCCTGTTAAACCCGACCCAGGCTGGGGGAGTTATCTCACCTACACCAACCCCCAATTCCTTGATAACCGATGAAACCACCCAGCCTTGATAATACCAGCCCATACGGCGAAGGTCCGGTAGGCTGTCGGCAACTTGAGTGAAATGGTCGTACTGGCCGGTGTAGCTCGGAAGAGTGTTATAATCCAGCCTTACGCTGGTCTTGAGCAGATGGCCCTGGCCGGAATCACAAACAGTTACAACTTCGGTGGAAAACCTCACAGCCTGCCAGCTGACAGTATCGAATCCATACACCTTTTCTTCAATTGTTGAAACAGTATCGAATATATTGACGATGCTGGTGATGCACTCACCGGGCGTGTTAAACGTATCCTCGTAACTTGTTGTGATAGTCCAGCCCACAAGCGCTGTTGTGTCCTGGACCGTGTAGGTCTTTTCTGCATAAGTAGAAAACCAAATGGCCGCACCGTCCACATTAGGATCGGTGAACCAAATGGTATCAACCACGACAATAGAGTCATCATCAAGCGTGTCAAGAACCTCAGTAAAGGTTTTCCCGTCGGAGGGAGTCTCCATGTTGAATTCCATGGCTATATCCCACAGAAAGTTGCTGAAGGGAAATACAAGGTTGAGTTCACTGTAGTCGGTCCGCGTCACAGTATCCATCAGCATCACCGGACCGGGGACAGGTCCGCTACCGTCACTCAACTGGACAGTCATAAATGTCCATTGGTAACTGAGGATATCACCGGCAAACAGAAAGCGATTGCTGTCCGGTCGAGCGGTCCCGTCGACCTCATGAAACGTGTTTTCCTCAAACCGATAAATAAACGGTTCATCCATAGCCACCGAACCGTGCAGGCTGTCATATATAATCGTATCAGCCACCCATAATTGGTAGGTCATCCCCGGCGGTGTGGTGGGGAGTCGCTCGGCCAGCATGTGAACAACAGTGGTTGATTTTTCTGCAAGAATGTCGTCCGGTTGAGTACAACCCCACCAAAGGGTAGCGACAGTAACCACCAGAGTCGGAACCAAAAGCCGTGTGTGGCGCCTCAGCATCTAAGAATACCTCCTCCGATCAAAAAATCGGGTACAGCAACATTTCAAAACCTCGAACGGCCAATATAATCTTTGCCGTAATCCATTGTCAAGCCTTTCTTTCCACCCTCCAGGCCTCAGTTCCATAGACGTGCGGCAGTCCACCTGCATCTAAAGAATAATATGTCGATTCCGATAAAAAAGGTTAAGAACGATAACAACTTGGCAGGATATCTACTTTGAAGCAATGTCCAGAATGTCAGACCCCGATCGTCAACTCGCAGACGCAGTATTGCCCAGGTTGTGGCAGTAAACTCCTGGAATCGCCAAACCAGGCGGGTGACGATCACACCGCCGATGACAATGATTTTGTCGTCACCGAAGCCCACAGCCAGGGTCCGGAGTTCGCGGGCGGCCATTCCGACTTCCCAACCAGCGACGAAGGCCTGGAGGTTCAATCGACCAGTGACTTGGTGGAAGATGAAGCGCAAAATCCATCTGCATCTGAACCATCGGTTCCAACCGATGATGCGCTGTCCGCCGATGTGAGTCCGATAGGCCGTACCGACGCGCCACTGCCACCGTCGATTGATGAGGATGCTATCGGTACGCCCGCCAACGACATGACGACATCACCGATTGCGCATAACCAGAACTCAGCCGAAAACCAGAGCACCTCCCCCGCATCATCCGATGAGATGCCGGCAACATCAGATCAGGGAAAGTATCTGAGTGATCGTGAGAAGGAAGAGATTATTCGAAAGATCGGAGCCGGTCAGCCGGTCTTGTCCAAAACCACCAGCCAACCGAGTGAGGCCCCAGCCCCGCCGACCCAGCCGGCAACACCGGACCTTCCCTCCCCGGAGATAGCCAAGCGTGGGTGCGGCATTGCCTGGTTCTACCGAAACTACATCCAGATTACAGGTAGCCAAAAGTTGTATGCCGACGACGAGATTCAGATAAGTGATCGTTGTTATCGCCTGAAGCCAAAGAAGATCAGGCCGGGTCTAATCATCGGTGCCGGCGGAGGGTTGTTTGCCTTGTTACTGGTGTTCATAGCCTCACTACTCGTCTCGAACAGCGATACCGGCAATGGAGAGATCATCGGTATGGCCCTTGACGACTCCGGCACACCCTACGTCCAGGGCGCCATCATTCGCTTCCCCGACCTGGGCGTGGCTGTGAAGTCGAGTCCCCAGGGATTCTTCCGTTCGGGTGAGATTCCGAGTGGGACATACAAGATGGAATACAAGATCCAGAACGAGTTGGTCAGTGAGGAATATGTCACCGTCGTTGCCGGACAGGTCTCCACCATCACTCTGTCACCGGTGCCACTGGCGGACAACAGCGTGGTTCAGGCCGGCGTGAAAACATCAGGACGGGAAGTCCCAACGACCAAAGTTGAATCTTTGAAAAACGCCTCACCGAGCAGGTCCAAATCCACTTCCACCAAGAAGAAAACCACCTCCAAGTATGCAAAGTTGACCCTGGCCGCCAATATTGAAGGCGCCAGACTGAGTCTTGATGGCAATGTGCTGGGCGCCGGCAACATGACCTACTCACGGGTCAAGCCGGGAAAGCGCAAGTACGTCGTGGAGGCTGACGGTTACCAATCGGCCAGCGGAGTCATCAATCTGAAAGCTGGCGACAAACGGAAACTCAGTGTTGAGCTGCAACCGATGGCAACGGCTCAAAAGGAAAAGACCTACTCGGCCGAGGACTACTATTATTCCGGAGTTGCCAATGTCAAGGCGGGCGAACCGGAGGTGGCAGTGGCGGATTTCACCAAAGCCATCGAAGAGAAGCCGAGCTATGCTGAGGCCTACCTGGCTCGTGCTGATGTTTACAACAAGCTCAAGGATCGCGTGCCTGCCCACGACGACTATATCCGGGCAGCCGAGATATTCCGTATTGGCAAGGATTTCAATCATGCCATCACCGCTTATAACAGTGCCATCAATGTTAACAAGAAATCCCTGACAGCCTATTTGGGGCGGGGCGATCTCTACCTGGCCAAAGGACAGGAAATCGCTGCCATCGCCGACTACGATGCGGCCAGGAAGATCGACAAGAAAACCGCCGCCGTTCATTTCGGCCTTGGAAAAGCAAGGTTCCAACTGGGTAACTACAAGAAGGCCATAAAGCACTTCAAAGAAGTCCGCTCACTCAATTCCAAAAGCCCGGTAGTCTATCAATACCTGATGTTGAGTTATCTCGCCGTGGACAATGTCAAGGAAGTAAAGAAAAGCTTTAAGAAGTTCACCGAAGTAGCCTCAGAATCGGAGATCAAGCGCATGGCTACCGACAATAAGTACAGCGCAGTATTGCGCGTTGTGGATCAGAACTAACAGTCAGATAGTATGACACCCAAACTTAACTGCTGGCAATTCAAGAACTGCGGTCGTGAACCGGGCGGCGTCCTGGCTGAACTTCTGGGCGAGTGTCCGGTTGCCAAGTCTATGAAGTTCGACGGACTGAATGACGGCATCGGCGCCGGCCGCGCTTGCTGGATGGTACCAGATTCCGGTTGTCGTGAGAGCCTAACTTCTTCCTCACATATCGATCCCTGCTATACATGCGAATTCTACAAGCGGGTGGTTTTTGAGCAGGACGAGGAAACGCGGTTCCGTTTTACTTCCGTCACCTCTTAGCAGATTGTTGAAGAAGCTCCTTTCTTCGTCATTGCGAGCGACCGAAGGCACTTGTGCCGTAGGGAGCGCGGCAATCTCGTGCGTCTCGTTTGCAAACAAAATGAGGTCGTAACGTCATCTTGGCTGTGCGCGTAGCGCGAAGAACAGGCTAAGTTGTCTTTGAAGGAGCCCACAAGCCCCGGCGTTGCGTTATTTGCTTGCGAACGTTACGGACAGGGCCACGGTGCAACGCCACCGCTAAACATATAGTCGGTAAGTACAACGAGGTCTGATATGTCCACGTCCCAGGGACCGGAACTATCGCCGCCGCTGGCGTCGATGTCCGCTTCAGCCCAGCACGACGGAGCCGGTCCCCCGTCGAACATGAAATCAACCATATAGACTACATCAGCGATATCGATTTCGTCATTCGGATCGTAGTTGACGTTACCGCGCATATCACCCATGCAGCAGCCTAAGTGAGTTGTATCGCCATGCTCGTACCAGATGTCTCCCATTTTCTTGCGGTGTCCGAGCGGCTCAGGTTGAAACCAGGCGTCCCAGAATTCGAGGATATTGTCGGGGCGATGACCGTCGATGGTCCGGTTTATCAGCGCCTCAATTATGTTGCCGGCCCCGTCACTCAGAGAGTCCCATACGCCGTCTGGATGATGTGGCAAGAGAGTATCGCCCCAGTCCTGTTGACCGCTGAAATTGTCGGAGGTGTCGTCATATATATCCCAGAGGATTCCCGCCACCGCCCCCCCGGATTGCGGACCGAGTGCATTGAAAGTCCCGATAACAGTATCTATGATGTCACCTTTCTGACCGTACTTACCACTCTCGTAGTTCTTGAAAGTCGTGTCAAGGAAGTCGTTGAACGAGTCGTCATGAACAGAATCAAGATCACCCCAATAATTCATGTCGGCAAGGGCGCACCAGAACTCGGCAAAGCCCTCATTGGCGGCGAGACCGAAGGTCACGATCGATGTTGGCGAATAGATCGTTAAGGTATCAGGTACGTCGTCAAAGAACTGCTGGGTGAAGGCCAGACGGTGGCCGAGTTCATGGAGAATCGGGTCCCTATCATAGCAATCTGGCGCCGGTAGCTTGTAGCGACAATTCTCCACCCTGATGATGTCTTCAACTTGCGAATAGTGGGTCCTATTATAAAGCACGTATTCCTTCGTCAACACATGGGTCTTGCCTGGGTCGTGCATGCCGGATGTCAACGAAGCCCACAGTCGATGTCCTTCCTGGACAGTATTAGCGATATAGAAGTACTTCCCGTCTACAGTATCGGCCTCAATAGGGAAACCCATGGGCCATCGCCACCAATGCCAGCCGTTGCTCGCATCGACAATGGTGTCGGAGTCTATGGTCCTAGTGGTGTGATTCATCCTGTTGGGGCATTATCCAGGGCGAGCCTCGCCCGGCCGACCTTGTCGATGATCTCTTCCGCGGTTTTTCTCCAGATGAACGGTTTCGGATCGCTGTTGTGTTGGTCAATGTAGCTCATGAC
>JAUWIB010000100.1 GCA_030605565.1 bacterium | reverse complement strand
ATCGCGGTTGTAAACCACAATGTGAGCGGCAATACGTTTTCGAACGGGTCATACTATCAGGCACGTCTGGACCCGATGGCGGTCGAGCAGTTTGTATTGCGCGATACCATCGGTTTGAATCCCAGCGGAAAGTACAATGCCATTTATGTGGAAGAAGGTATCGTTTCTCAATCGACAACATGGCCAACACTGCCCCAGGACTTAGTATACTACGTCGCCGGATCGGACTATACGGTTCTCGTCCAAGGTGCAGGGAATCCGGTGCTGACAATTGAGTCGGGTGTTATAGTCAAGTTCAATTCGCCTTATTACAATACCCATGAGCGGTACTTTCTGATCGGCAACACGGCGGCCGGACGTTTATCGGCCACGGGAGTGTATTTTACTGCAGCCACGGACGATGAGTTGGGGGGCGACAGTAATGGTGACGACTACTCGACCGGTGTTCCGGGTTATTGGAGTTCCATCTATTTCGGCCCTAACGCCGGTGGGTCTGTCCTGGACGGATGTTTCATTCGATACGGTGGTAACACATCGAATAACGGTGCGGATGCCGCAGTTTATATTACCGGCAGCAATCCAATTCTGACCGGGTGCGAGTTTAGGAACAACCGAACCGCTGTACGAATGTCTAATGCACAACCGAGTATTATTGGTTGTACCTTCGACACGAACTACATCGGAATCCTCGCCACAGGCTCGTACCCCCATATCACTGACAACGATTTCACTAACAGTACCTCTTTTGCCGTCCGGAACACCACCACCACGTATAACATCGATGCCTCTAACAACTGGTGGGGGCATAGCAGTGGACCGTTGGATACTTCTTCGCTGGTTGGAGAAAACGGCAACACATGCGACCCCAACCCGCTCGGTCTGGGGGATCAAGTGAGCGACTATGTGCTGTATTGCCCGTGGACAGTTGAGGATACCACGATTAATGTAACACCGGCGTCGCTTATTTTCGCCACCACTGAGACCACCGGGGCGCCTGATCCGCAGACGATCCATATCGACACCGACTGGCCCGAAGGTACCCTCAACTGGGAACTGTTCAAGGAGGCCGATTGGCTACATGTCGACAAGATCACCGGCAGCAATCCGGACAGCGTGATCGTGTCAATCGCCGACACCAACTATCCGGCCGGCATTTACTCCACCTATCTTTGGTTAGTCGATACCAATGCCTCCAACTCACCGAAGTATGTGCACATCACCTTGTTCGTGGAGAGCAGGGGTGTTGACATCAGCGATCAGGAAGTCGAGCCGGGCAACATAGTGGGCGTGCCGATCAATCTGTTGACGGACCAACCGCTTAACGGGTTCACCATTCCGCTTTGGTTCTGCAATTCACAGGAGTCGAGCGTGATACTGGACTCGGTTGTGGTCGATCACGATCTGGTCGATTCGGTCATTATTGATGATCGCATTATCATCGTTTATCGTGTAATCCAGGAACCGCCCATGCCGGACAGCAACCTGGAGGCCGGTGCTTACACGCTCGGTCACATTTACTACACGATTCTACCCGACGCTGTCGATGACCGCATAATTATCGATACCTCCGCGGTCACGTACGACGGCACGCTATATGAATTCGAGTTCAGCTATGTCTCAGGAGAGACAGAAGTGCCGCCGTTCAGTGCGGGAACTATCACTATCGGCCATCCGGAGGGCTGTTGTATCGGTATCCGCGGCAATGTGGATGGTGACTACTGTGACGAGATCGATATATCGGATATTGTCTACCTTATTGACTACATGTTCGGTGGCGATCCGGAGCCGGAGTGCTTCGAGGAAGCCGACATTTACCCCGACGGCCAGATTGACATCTCCGATCTGGTTTGGCTGATCAACTACATGTTCCAGGGCGGACTACCACCCTACTCGTGTGGTGAATCGGTCGAGCCGCTGGTAGCTGCGAAGAGTGGCGGCGAGGTTGTCGTCGATCTTGATTATGTAGACGGTTACACGATTGTTTCACTACAGACTCCGATTGATCTGGGTGGTGTTCAACTCGAACTGATTGGAGAGGGAACGACTGACCCGGTGAACCTGCTCGGTGAGGAATTTGAGTTGGCCTGGGGTCGCAAAGGCACTACCGTCAACGCTGGTCTATTTGACATGCGAGGCGATCATGATATCAAGGCGGGAATATCCAGACTAATCAAGCTGGAGGGTAATTATGAGTTGCACGAGGCATGTGCGGCCTCGGTAAGTGGCGAACCGGTAGCCGTGAACCGAGGCGCGGTCGGCGATGACAACATGCCGTACTCGTTCGCCTTGTACCAGAACTACCCCAATCCGTTCAACCCATCGACCACGATCAAGTTCAGCCTGCCTGAGGCTGGTCATGTGAACCTGACTATCTTCAACGTCCTCGGCCAGACTGTCACAACCCTCGTTGACCAGTTCTATCCGGCAGGTGAGTATGATGCGATGTGGGACAGCCACAATGATCAGGGGCAGTCGGTATCGTCGGGCGTCTACTTTTACCGATTGGATGCAGCCCACCAACATGAAACGAAAAAGATGATGCTGTTGAAATAGCGCTCGACATCAGGGCGAGTCATCAATCTCGCTAAGCGAACCTCACAGCCCGGCGGTGACCAAATGTTGCCGCCGGGTTCTTCTTTCTATCCTGCAGAACCGGAGATCAAGATATCGTGCCCGGCGAGGCTACCCTTCTCAAAAGGGGAAGGAGAATCGCTACCGACCGGCTGCGGATGTAATCTGGAGTTTATGAATAATGCAGACTACGGCGACTGCTAACGTCTCTTCCTCGGGGGGCTTCGACGAGGCTTTCTGTCAGAACGTCCCTGGTCTACGGTCTTCCGTTTCGAGGAGGATTCCTGCGATGGTGGTTGCGGCGGAGGGGCGTACAGGGTTTGCTGATAATAGTCGTCAAGCAGCATAGCAATGAGTGATGATCCGTCATCACTCTCACCAAGTTCACGGGCCAGCGGCACGAAGCGTTGCATACGTTCCACTTGCAGATTATCTCGCGATCGCAGTTGCGCCTCCAGCAATGCCGTAATACGCTGCGACACGATGGCGGAGACATCATCGTCGGTAGGCAGAGAACGCTCGATCATGTCGATATCGAACCGGCTGGCAATCCGCTGCAATTCCGATTTCTCCAGCACATTTACCAGCGTGACCGCTTCACCCGAAGCTCCCGCACGACCGGTGCGGCCGGCGCGATGGATGTACGCCTCGGGATCTTCGGGCGGTTCGTACTGGATGATGTGCGATAACTCCGGAATATCGATACCGCGAGCGGCGAGATCGGTAGCTACCAAAAAGCGAAGTTTCTTCTCTCTGAGTCGGCCCATGGTCTGCTCACGTGCCCGCTGAGTAAGATCGGAGGTGAGTTCGTCGGCATCATAGCCGAACCGCTTGAGCACGGTAGCAACGAAGGACACGGTAGCCTTGGTATTGCAGAAAATAATGGCTCCGGTCGGGTTCTCGATTTCAATGATTCGCACCAGGCAGCGTTCCTTTTCCATGCCCGGCACAACATAGAAAACGTGTTCCGTTTCGGCCACGTGAATGTGATCGCGACTGAGACTCAGAAAGTCCGGTTGACGCAAGAACTCTCCGGCTAACCTTAGGACGTGGGCAGGGAAAGTAGCGGAAAACATATACGCGTTAGTCCGATGTCGCGGCAGATAACGCTGAATCTGTTTCATGTCGGGGTAGAAGCCCATCGACATCATCCGGTCGGCCTCGTCGAAAACCAGTATCTTCAATTTGTCCAAAGACAGCGTTCGTCTCAGGAGATGATCGAGAATACGTCCCGGCGTGCCCACGACAATCTGGGCGCCGGAACGGAAGGCGTCAAGTTGAGGTCCATAACCGACACCGCCATACACTGCGATAACGCGCGCTCCAGACTTGCCGGCCAGAAGGCTTGCGTCAGCTGCCACCTGTTTGGCCAGTTCGCGGGTAGGTACCAGTATCAAGGTCTGGCCGGTGGGGCCGGGGGTATCGATACGTTCCAGGATCGGCAGGATAAAGGCGCCGGTCTTGCCGCTGCCGGTGCGCGACTGAATGATCAAATCACGCCTGGCCAGCAAATATGGAATCGTCTTGGCCTGGACCGGCATCAACTCCGACCAGCCGGCGTGTGCCGCCGCCTCACGCATCAACGGCGAAAGAGATGCCATCGAAATTTGAGGAAGGGCGTTACTCGGCTCAACCGAAGCCTCTTCTACGTTGTGTCCATGCGTGCGTGTTTGGTTTGGATTGCCGTTCGGCACGTCGTCTCTGTCTGTCTTTTCTATTGCCACATTAAGTAATCAAGTTTGGGTTTCTCTTCGCCACCCGCTCAGTTTACGGATATACATACTTCTAAAGTACGGCCAAGAGACCGCCGTGTACAGCGGTAATTCGAGTTTTCCTGTAATCCCGCGGATGAATGTCAGCCGTCGACACAGGTCTAACAGCCCTCTACGGCCCGAGTGTGCTGCGGATTCACCCGCTACGAAACAGCGAGTAAGGCTTTGCCCGTTGATATCAGACTGTGCCGTCTTCTGGCAAAATGGTATGATCCAAGGCAACTATTAATCAACGACCGCTGACTCAGAACCACTCCAGTTCGGCTAGTTCCGGGATGGCCTCACTCAGATCGATCGTCAAATCCTCGAGGTCGTCGGCCATGTCCTCGATGATTTCCGCCTTATCTTCCAATGCCTCCGCGCGCGCTTCGATTTTGGCCGTGGCTCGGTCGAGGTCGCGATCGAGGTCATCGTCATCGTAGCTGGTAAAGAGCATTTTCAGCACGCCCAAACCGGCTTGCAGGCCGATCTTGGCGCCGTCTACACCGATCCTTGCGCCTTCCCAGCCAATCTCCTTGGCGTAGTCATGGATATCGACAACCAGCGTGTGGTATTCCTCGAGAAGCTTCTCCTGCTTCTGGTCGGTCGCTATTAACTCGCCATCGATGAAGAGTTCATACTCCTCGGTGATCTCGACTTTGGAGCGATCCCGGCCCTCGTGGTGTTTGATCACGACCGCGCCGTGTTTCATGTCGATGCTGATATGGTCCGAGCGCTCATCGTACCACCTGTCATGATCAAGGTCGTGATGGCGGTGCCGACTGCCGCCGAAAACAGTTCCGGCGCTCAGAGCTACCAGGCAGATCACCAGCAACAATGCTATCTTTGACTTCATCAGAATTCCTCCAATACATTTCCCGGCATCTTTTTAGATTTACGGATTGACTACAGAAAGGTTTCGCGCTGAGCAGCCTAGGCGATAAAGAGGTTGTCCCGGAAGTTCACCACGCTGTGTGCACGGCAGATGTCCACATCTGCCGTCCGGTCAAGCCGCCCGATCAAGTCGGGTCTCATGGCGGCGCATGTGGACATACGCCATCCACAAAAACGAGACAGTTTTCATTAATCGTTTCAACTGACTGCTTGTCTAACTAATGATGCGCCGGAACCCGGTTGGTTTCGCCACCGTCCGGCAATGCTAACACAGCTAATGAGGTATAGCGAAGAATGATTCATACTACCAGCCACCGTGCTTTATTGTTCGTCTCGATCATAGCTGTCGGTCTGGTCGCTTCCTGCAACAGCCTGGAAATCGAGTCTACCTGGAGTGAGACACCGATGGTGATTGACGGTCTGGCCGACGACTGGAGGGGCATCAACATTTCCTACCTCGAAGACAACAACGCCTCGCTTGGGTTTGCCAACGACAGTACGCGCCTTTACATTCTCATGCGTTTTCGCGACCCGCGCTGGGCAAGCACCATTCGCCGTTCCGGGTTGACCTTTTGGATAGATGCTGAGGGAGGCAAGAGCAAAGATTTCCGGATTCGGTATCGCGGTGGTCCCACGATGGAGGAGATTCAATCCATGAGCGGCGCCCCCAGCCCTCGTCACATAGAACGCCGTCCGGAGATGATGGCTCCGGACACATCTCTGCCGCTCTTCACTTGCCTTGACGAGGGGAGGATCGTCGAGATGGAGATACCGACGGACGGCTCGCTTGGTCCGGCCGCTGCCTTCAGTCTGGACGAAGGCTTTTTCACCTATGAGTTCAGCCTCCCTTTGGATGAAAGCAGCGTGCGTTACTACGGCCTCAGCGTTATACCGGGACAGTGGGTTGGGATCGGAGCCAAATGGGGTGAGGTCGGCCGCCAGGGAGGCAGTATACCAGATGGCCCCGGCGGTATGGGTGGCCGTCTGCCTGGAGGTGGTGGCAAAGGTGGGGGCAGGGGAGGCGGTATGTCCGGTGGCGGCAGGCGAGGCGGTGGCGGGCAACGGCCGGAGATGCCAGAGGCGCAGGAAGTCTGGTTGACTACCAGGCTGGCTGACCTGCCACAAGGTGAATAATCGCCGACCGGTATGAAAGCAGGCTATGTTATGTGCACGGCAGATGTCCACATCTGCCCAGTCTTTGTAGGTCAGGATCCTTGTGATCCTGACATGAAAGGTAGCAAGCCACTTCTTAGCGTCAGGTTCCAAGGAACCTGACAGGCAAGCCTTCCTTTCGCGCTTCGCGCGCGTCAGGATCACAAGGATCCTGACCTACGGGACTGAAGACTCGATCACTACAAGGACAAGACAACAACCTGTCATGCCGGACTTGATCCGGCATCCAGTGGCGGGTTCGAAGATGTACGGTGTCAAGAGATAGTGTACATCGAAGACGGACCCGCCCTGCTATGATACATGTCAAGTTCTTTTCAGGGTTACCTCGATATCCGGCTGGGTGGCCCACCCGCTGGAGGCTGTCTCAAAACTCTGTAGTTGATTTAGGGTGATTATGTTTTTAGTCTGTTGACAGTATCAGACTGAGGAGTATCATGACCAGAGAGATTCGCGCCGATTACAGCCAGACGTTTTTGTTGCCGCCCAGTCTTGAGGATTGGGTTGGGGCCGACCATCCAGCCCGTTTCATCCGTGATTTTGTAGAGAGTCTTGACTTCGAGGCTCTTGGTTTTCGGACACTGTTGGGTGACACCGGTCGTCCGCCTTATTCTAAGGAACTGTTGCTGAGTGCGTGGCTGTTTGGGTATGTGCAGAAGATACGTAGTAGTCGTGGCCTTGAGCGAGCCTGCCGCGACAATATATCGCTGTTGTGGTTGACGGGTATGAACAGTCCTGATCACAACACGCTGTGGCGTTTTTTCAGTAACAACAAGACTCCTTTACGGTCTGTGTTTCGGCAGCTTGTCGGTGTCGCCTGTTCCTCGGGTTTGGTTGGTTTGGTGGTTCATGCCGTGGACGGGACCAAGATCCGTTCACGTTCATCGGATGCGAGCGCCTGGCATAAGGCGGAGCTTGAGGCCTTGCTTGAGTCGGTGGATTCATCGATCGATGAGGCGATGTCACAGATAGAATCGTCTGAGGTGTCCGAGTCGGGTGAGTATCGTTTGCCGGATGATTTGGTAGATGCCAAGAAGCGTCGCGCTGAGATCAAACACGCACTGGGTGAGTTGGCGAAAATAGACCGGGCGCATATGCATCCGGATGATCCCGAAGCGCGCATGATACGCAGTGGCGACGGGATTCACTTGAACTACAATGCTCAGGCGGTGGTTGACCGCGATAGTGAATTGATCGTAGCCGAGGAGGTAGTCAATGCCGAGTCGGACAGTGAGATGTTAGTTGAGATGGTTGATGATGTCGTCCACAACGTTGGTGAGGCTGCCGAGGAGACGGTTGGTGACGGCGGTTATTATTCACCGGGTCAGTTGGTCAAGGCTGAAGAACGCGGTCACGGCGTTTTGGTTTCGGTAAAAGAGAGTTCTGAGAAGCGGGGTCGTTTCAGTCATTCTGATTTCAAATACGATGAGTCTGCGGATGTTTATATTTGTCCCGAGGGTAA
>JAUWIB010000016.1 GCA_030605565.1 bacterium | reverse complement strand
ATGAGCTACATTGACCAACACAACAGCGATCCGAAACCGTTCATCTGGAGAAAAACCGCGGAAGAGATCATCGACAAGGTCGGCCGGGCGAGGCTCGCCCTGGATAATGCCCCAACAGGATGAATCACACCACTAGATACTCAGGTGGATAGATTCAAAAATGAGATTGTAATAGCAGGCTTAATCGATAATGTGAACGTGCGCGGCCGTGTTATAGAATACCTCATAGCGGGTGAAGATGATAAATTGCGCCAGGAGATTATTGTGGCACTTAGGGCCGGTAGTAAAGGCGTACCGCAGTTCAAGACAGAAAACACCCTCGGTGACTATCAAAGGATATTCGAAGATTTTTCTACCGAGACGGATATCAAAACCAAGATAATGGTATTACACTCGAATCCGAAGGCGTACAATCTTGACAAGATGCTGCAGTTCTTGGCAATGGATCGGTCAGTGTTCATGTTCTATTTCGTTGGTGTCGATCCGGTCAAGGTTGTTGATACAGCATTGGTTTCAATGTTTCAGAAGAGACTTTTGGGAGCAACGATACTGCTTCGACATTGGTCCGGCAGAAACTCCCGTGGTGTGACACAACTTGAGGGTAGAACGATAAGTGATCTTATCGAAAAGCCTGAGGACGGGATAGACGAGGCTGAATCCGTGCGGTACCTCGAACAAATCATAGGGCTGTGAAGAATCGGTACCCCGCCAAGAGCGAAGCGGCTGGAGGGTTCCTCAGTATGAAATTCAAGCATTACGGTAACGACAGTCACGCCCTGTTTGTGACCTTTAGCCTTCAAACTTCATAGCCGCCAGGCGAGTCGCCTGAGCGCACCTAAAACACATCTTCCGGGTCGAGACTACGAGCCGGATGGTCTGATTCGTCCTTCGATCGGGTTGGAGGACGTTGATGATTTGATCGCCGACCTAACCCAGGTGTTTGAAGTACCACGCCGGCGGACGGTCTCGGCTTGACAACCGTGCAAACCGCCAACTGACCACTTTTCCGGAGGCTACCGGATTATTGCACATTTTGAATGACAGAAAGGGAGGCTTCGTCCCCCGACACCGACCGCTCAGTCGTGGATCACTTGCCCTCTTCCACCAGCGTCATGATGTCGTGCACCAGGATTGGTTCGACGGCGTAGAATCCCTGCCCGTATTTGCACCCGGCTTGCAGGCCAAATGATCGCGCCATCGATGTGAGGGTGTCGATATAGTCCTTTTCCTTGTCCGGATTCAGAAACTGTGATTCGTGGGCACTGAGTGCTTTGATCCATCGATCAAAGTACGGCGTTATGTCGGCCACGAAGTTGGGCGATACTCGTGGTGGCAGGAAATAGTGAAAAATCCGCGACACCAAGTGCGGATCGCCCGGCAGATCGGCTTTCTTCAGTGAGGCGAGGCTGGCCGCATTGACGGCGATGACGCCGCACGCAACATGGTCCGGGTGCGACTGACGGCGGCCATGCCCCACGTGTGGGTATGGCGCCAGTACGATTTTCGGCTGCGTGCGCCGAATTACGGCGGCCAGGTCGAGGCGGTGCTGGTAGCTGTCTTCAAGACGAGTATCACCCCAGTCAAAAGTCCGGAGTATGTCGACGCCAAGAACCTCCGCCGCTCTGGCGACCTCCCGCGACCGGATTTCGGCGTTGCCGCCCGTACCCATTTCTCCCTCAGTCAGAATCACAATGCCGCAGCGATAGCCTCGTTTGGTAAGGCCGATCAGCACACCGCCGGCGCCGACTTCGACATCATCCGGATGCGCACCCACTGAAAGCAGATCGTATGTAGTGTCGGTGTCAGTCATCTCAAAAAAAACCCGGAGACTTTTTGTCTCCGGGTGTAAGATTCATGATTCGAATCAGTTCCCGGACGCGTTTGCCTTGAAATTGTCCGAGTGGAACCTCAGCATCTCGCGCAGCATTTCGTAAATATACTCGTGGGACGTCGCCGGATTGCCACTGTAGCCGGTGTACTCTCTAACCGTCGGCGCATAACCTCGACCCTCCAGGGTCTTAACCCAGGACATAGTCTGATCATGGAATCCGTAGCGTGTCTCCGGACTAGTGGCGAACCACATGGCCACCCCATCCAGTTCGTTACCCGTTCCTATATTCTCGAGGTTATCGTCGAGCCAGAGATCCCAGATCGGCTGGTACGGTTGTCCACTACGGTCAAACGGGAGGTGGAAATCAAAGTTGCGGACTTCCTCTGTCACCAGCTCGGTGATCAGTGTCACCGTATCCTGGATAGCGTAGCCCGGTGTCCCACGAGTAGAATCGATGATGGTTATCAACAGCGACTGTTTGTCGGTGGCCAGGTCAGTAAGAGTATCGATTTTCCATTCCAGGAGAGTATCGTGGGGCGAGAAGGCCAAGGCGCCGCCAATGAACATTCTCGATATCGGATAACTCTGTAAACTATCGAAATCAGCACGGAAGGCCGAGTCGGATGCGAAGCCGCCCTGCTCATTCAGCACGGCATGAGACATCAGATCAATCAATCCGTTGCCGAGACCGGAAGAACCATCAAAGTCCAGGGGACCGTCAGCAACTGTGATTGACGAGAAAGCGCCCGGATGGACCAGAGCTGCTCTGAAGGCGCCGTACGCGCCGGTACCCACACCACCGATTCCTCTCTGAGAAGGATCCATACTTGGGTACTCTAAGGTCCTGCTGATGTGATCGACTAAGGCGCTGCCGATTAAGGCATCATAATCTCCCGCCGGATAGCCTGAGCCAGCATAGAAATAACCTCCGAAAACCTTTCCCCGATCAGCCGGTATGCTGGCGATGTACATCGGCTCAATCTCGCCGGTGGACATCATCTCATCAGCCAGATCCTTCAGACCGTGGTTGAGATAAAAGTCGGCGTCCTCACCATGCGGCGGTAACAGCAACAATAGCGGCAACTCCCTGGCGCCTGATCCACCATAGTGAATCGGAAGTGACACCTGCGGCGTGTACACCTTTATGTCCATGAGCTGGAACGTGTTGCGTAGCTGAAACAAAAGCTCGTCGAAGAAAACGTGGGGCATCAGCGTTATGCCGCCGCCGGCGATATCGGATGTATCCATCAGAGATTCTCTGTCAGAGCAACTCCAGACGAAAGTCAGGATCAAAATCACCATCGACAGTATGAACATTGTCTTTCTTGCCATCTCTGATCTCCTCAAAATCGATAATTGAACGAAAACACCGTCTGGTAAGTAGCAGCCTTGAAGTCACCGGCGAAGTTCTCCGGGTGACCGTCTCCATCGATATCCTCCAACTCTTCCACACTGGCGTCAGGATACCGAGTGTAACTGGTGGATACGCCCAAATCCCACTGTTCCAGGTGCACGATCAGTCCCGTGCTGAGGCTTAGTTTTGTGCCGAGATCGAAGAACAACGGATGAAACTGTTCATTCTCCCGGGTCGGTGACTGATCTATAGACAAGCCGCCCAACAGCGTGACGAAGTCGGAGTAATCATAAGCGGCCCCGGCCATCAGTTCAATGGAGTTAGACCAGTCGACACTTTGGGCGATGTCGGACGTGAGGAACTCTCGCATGTCGGCAGCGGTGTCGGCCGGACCTATCAGCCCACGATGATTACTATACACGAAATTGAAACCATCGAATCGGGACCAAAGCGTATACTCCGCGTCAACGGTGACCAATAGTTTCTCTGACGCCTGGTAGGCCATGCCAAGGCCGAGCGAAGGCGGCAGCTTGAGAGTTGCTTCGTAGTCAGCCGAATCGACAATCTTGTTGCCGGCCGTGAGCATGTGTTCAACCGTGCCGCCGGTATAGGACCCCGTGTCGTAGTACTGGGGCAAATAGAACTCCAGCGAGCTTTCACCCTTGACGGTAATGTCGAACGGCACTGTGATCGTGGCCGCCAGAGTCATCTTTTCACTTTGTTTCAGCTTAGCCCCGACGTTCAAACCGAATCCCCACCCCTTTCCATCGTTCGAAGTCCATTGGGTGATTTTCTCCCAGGGACGAGCGGCCGGCGCCCAATCAGGATCGCGAGCCAGGTAGGGATTAGTGCGAAAGATAACATTAGTATACAGTAGATCAGCCCTCAGGAGCTGCAGGCCCACCCCCAGCGATAGCTTGTCTTCAATAAACTCGCGGGCGGCTGTCAGTTGAAAGGCCACGACGTCGAAATTGTTCTGAAACTGATTGCCCGGAAGAGTTAACTTGCTGTTGTACGTGGTCAGCGGTTGGTAAAGATTCCACTTAACGTTGTAATCAAATGGTTGGTAGATCGAAAGCCCGAACACCGACTCGCCAAAAAACGGAAAGCGCAAGGCCAGACCGGCTGACGGATTGTTTAGGATCTCATCGAAATTGTAGCCCGGCCGATCGTTCATCATACCCGTTTCGTAAAGACCGCCCCAACGGTAGTCGGGAGTGATCTCATTACGGTACTGGAACAGGGCCAGATTGGCGCCCAGTTGGTTGTCAAGTAGGTCGGCATAGCCGGCCGGGTTGTAATAAGCGGCGCTCCAGTCGTCGGCTACGGCGCGAAATGCGCCGCCCATGGCGGTAGCCTTAGCGCCCACTCCGAGCGCCTTGAATCCGCTCGCCGCGACTCCCGACGACAAAAGTAAAAGCACAGCCAAACCCGCTGCCGATACCCTAACTATCCCCATTCTTGTCTCCATCCAATTAAGAAAGCCAAACATTTTGTTTCCCATCCAAATCCTCAACCGTTGCCCCGGCGATTCTCGGGTCAGTCGCGACCCTTTCAGAACCGGGTCATTAGTGTTGCTTTAACCAAATGCGAACGCCATCGTTAGCCTCGAAAAAGCAACCCGCCAACTTACACAATGCCTCTCGGGTTGTCAAGGGCTCCTCCGGCTTTTTTGAGCTTGCGCCCGTAGGCCGAATGGTCGCCGACACAGCCCGCACAACAGCGGCACACTAAGGGACGTAGCGAGCCGAGTGGATGTCTAATGAAAAGAGGAAGAATCGGCCCTGTGTTTTTGCAGGCCAAGTCCCTTGCGGGCGCGCGGCCCAGACGTTCGGGCTTGTTGATAAAGTCCCTTTGGTTGTTATTGCGAGCGACCCCGCCGTCGTTATAGCCATATGGCGAGTCAAGTCAGTTTTCCTCCATATTGATGAGATTGCCGCGTCGCTACGACACGAGTGTCTTCGCTCCTCGCAATGACGGACCGTTACGGTAAGCGCATTGTCAGCACCTCATGCTGAGCGCAGTCGAACAATGACGTTCTACGTTACCCTTCTACGCTCAAGGTGACATTGGTCTGCACGAGGTGCGTGGCGCCAGAAGAGCAGCCGGCTACCTTGCTACGTAGCCTACTCCTTCACGCGGTACATTCGCTTCACCGGGAGCGTGTAGCGCGTGCGGTCGGCATCGCTGATTTCGAAGGTCAGGGAATGTTCGAACTCGGTTTTGACGGCATCGTCGTGCACGATTATCCCGCCCCAGGCGGAATCATGTGCTTTGACTATTTCCGGTAACTTGACGTCGAACACATGGTCAGCGTGGTCGATCAGTATGATCTGGTAGTCAACGCTATCCTTGTTGTGAATATAGAACCTGGCCCTGGTTCGCGGTTTGGACTTGAATTGGGAGACATCCAGCCGGGCCGGGCTAAGATGGATTGGCATGATCGTGTCCGGCCGTGGCAGTAGTTCGGATGAAATCTTGATGTACTCTTTGGCCTCCCCGATGTTGGTCTCGAAGTGAGTGGTCTTATTGACGTAACCACGGTAAGACTTGGTGGAGAAAAACAACTCCAACGTCGTCTGTTCCCCGGGAGCAAGCACCGAGTCCCCAAGCGGCGCTCTGGTACAGCCGCAGCCCGTTACAATCCTGGTGATCCGCAGGGTGTCATCACCTGTCGAGGAAATGGTGAAACGATGACTGACCACTGCATTTTGTGTAATTCGACCAAAATTGAAAGCATCTTCGCTGATCTCTATCGCCGGACCAGCCTGTGCCGAGGCGCCCACGATCAGCCCACACGCCATTATTCCGGCGGCGGCTATGGCAGCTTTGTGTATGTAGCGTCTTATGGGAATCATTAATCCAAACATAGTTTCGAACCATTCATGGTTGTTACTCTTCCAGGGTGAATAGTTGTATTGCACCTACTCAAATTATGGTGAACAGGCGGTCGAAACGAACCTTATCCTTAAAGTGTATGGCATCATGGATGAACATCCGCGGCACCGACAACGGGTCCTTCCAGCTAACATCGGGTGAGGGTGCCCGCGAGTCGTCCCACGACCAGTGGATCATCAACGCTTTGCCCACTATCAGATCATTCGGCACCGGACCCCACCAGCGTGAGTCGTATGAGTTGTCGCGGTTGTCACCCATCATAAAGAAGTGATCCGGGGGCACCACCAGCGGTCCGAAATCATCACGGATCGGCCGCACCCGCCGCTGACCGGTTGGCAGCGTGTCGGTATACTTGGAGTCATCCGGTTCCGAGAACGACTGACCGTTGACGTAAAGTTGCTTGTTTCTCACTTCGACCATGTCACCGCCAACAGCCACGCACCGCTTGATGTATCTGGTCGTGGAGTCGCCGGGAAAGAAAAAGACCACGACGTCGCCGGGTTCAGGCTCTCTTAGGGCGGGGAAGCGGTAATCCACGAAGGGTAGTCGGGCGCCGTATATGAACTGGTTGCAAACCAGGAAATCCCCTATCAGCAGCGTATCTTCCATTGAGGCCGACGGTATTTTGTAGGCCGCCAGGACGCTGGTTTTCAGCAGTACGAAGAGAGCGGCGTAGATTGCTATTTCCCGAAGTGTCCGCCAGCCGGAAAAATCGTTGCTTCTCGCATCTACCGCCGGCTCTGGTCCAGTCAGGCTTTCTGGTTGGTCGTCTCTCATTGGTCCGTCAGGCGCCTCTTTCTCAGGCTATCACTAATTGTCTTATACGTACATTGGAGCTTTTTGTCTCCGCCCATTCGGCCTTTTTGATAAATCGGATGATCAGGGTTCCCGCTACACAGGTCAGTCGTTACGATACCAGGTTGAAAAGTCGTTTCCAGCGGACTTTGTCGAAGAAATGAACGGCATTGTGAACAAACAACCGAGGCACCGACAGCGGATCTTCGACCGACACTTCGCCCGACGGATGCACTTCATCGTCCCAGGACCAGTGGATCAGAATCGCCTCGCCTAATATGTTTGCCTCCGGCACCGGACCCCACCAGCGGGAATCATAGGAATTGTCGCGGTTGTCACCCATCATGAAGTAATGCCCCGGCGGTACCACATAGGGTCCGAAATTGTCGGGACTGTCCGATCCCCCGGGGCCGCGTGACGCCACCCCTGGTTTGGTGAATTTGATCAGTTCAGGGTCAGAGAACCGCTCGCTGTTAACGGACAGTTGTTTATCCTTAATCACTATGGTATCGCCGGCCACTGCTATGCAACGCTTGATATACTTGGTAATGCCGTCCTTGGGGAAAATGAAGATGACCACATCGCCCGGTTCCGGGTCACTTATGGCCGGTAGCTGCCAGCCGAGAAGCGGTATCCGGGCGCCGTAAACGAACTTGTTGGCCAGCAGGAAATCTCCCACCAGGAGCGTATCCTCCATGGACTGAGACGGTATCTTGTACGCTTCCACGATTGATGTCTTGATGATCACCGCCAGGATGACCGCTATCAGCACCTGCTTGAAATTATCCCAGAGTGAAACGGAAAAGCTCGTACCTGCCATCAGAAGGTCCTATCCAGTTCAGTATCCACGGACAACTCGAATGACATCGTTGTAGGTTACCAGGAGGATCAGTCCCAGAATCATCACCAACCCCACCTGCTGCGCCCAGGTCCGCGCCTTGATTGAAAGCGGGCTCCCACGGAGTTTCTCTAGAGCCAGAAACACCAGATGACCCCCGTCGAGAATGGGAATCGGCAGAACGTTCAGCACACCCAGATTGACTGACAGGAGGGCCATGAAGAAAAACAATGCATAAGGCCCCCGGCGGGCCTGCTCACCAGATTGGGTAGCTATGAAAATCGGTCCCCCGACCGCTTTCATGGATACCTGTCCGGTCACGAACAGCTTGAGAAATCGAAAAGTCTCTGCTACCAGAATATGGGTGGCGGCAAATGACTGCACCATCGCCCCACCCAAACTGTACTGTTCCCGCCCCAGTATCTTTTCCGTGAAGCCGATAAGTCCCAGCGTGTCCAGACCTCCCTCGGCGTTGCGCACCGGTTCCGCCAGCGTGGTGATGAATTTGGTGATCGTGTCGCCCTCGTGAACCCAGATCAACTCGATTTGTTCGGCTGGAAGGGCGTTTATGCGCCGGCGTACGCTGTCCATTTTCGTCATCACTTCGCCGTTGACGGCAATAATCTGATCGCCGGACTTGAGACCCGCCAACTCGGCAGGGGCGTCGGCTTTGACATCGCCGACCAACACTCGATCCGGATCGGTAAGCACCTTGCCGCCGGCAAAGAAATAGAGACTGAACAGGATAACCATCGCCAGCAGATAGTTCATGAATGGTCCGGCGAATATCACTGCGGCCCGATGAGCGATTGGTTTGGACAGAAACTCATCAGGCGCCCCGGCACTCTTTTCCAGTGGATTGTCGCCGGCCATCTTGACATACCCACCCAACGGGATGATCCCGATACAGTAAGTAGTATCCCCGATCTTCCGGGAGAAGATATTGGGTGGGAAACCGAGCGAGAACTTATCGACCCGAATGCCCGCCTTCTTGGCCACGAGAAAGTGACCCAATTCGTGAATGAAAATCAGAATTCCGAGAACAAAAATGAATGCTGCTATCGTTACCATTACATAGAATCCGCTATCCGGGTTGCTGTTTTCCTGGCCAAATCGTCCGCCTGAAGAATATCATCGAGAGCGGGCGTTGACACAACTTTTATTTTGTCGACCGCCTCTTTGATAATTCGAGCGATCTGCGTAAACCTGATCTTGCCGTTCAGGAAGGCGCTTACGGCCACTTCATTGGCGGCGTTGAACACGGCCGGCGCAGTGCCTCCGGTGGCGGCGACCTCGAAAGCGATCTTCAGCGCCTCAAAGCGATTGAGATCGGGCGGTTCGAACGTCAGGCTGTTGAGCCGACTCATATCCAGCTTACCAAATTCCGACTCGACTCGCTGGGGCCAGAACAAAGCATACGTAATGGGTAAACGCATATCGGGGGAGGATAGTTGCGCGATAATCGAACTATCGATGAATTCCACCATCGAATGCACGATAGATTGCGGATGGATCACCACCTCGACTTTTTCAATCGGCACCTGAAAAAGAGCCACCGCCTCAATCACTTCCAGCCCCTTGTTGACCAGGGTGGCGGAATCAATAGTGATCTTACGACCCATCTGCCAGGTGGGATGTTTCAGCGCCTGTTCAGGCGTGATATCGTCGAATTTCTCCAGCGGATAATCCCGAAACGGTCCTCCGGAAGCGGTGATGATGATCTTGCGGAGTTCTTCTTTCTTCCCCGATCCGAGGGCTTGCCAGATAGCGGAGTGCTCGGAATCGATAGGCAGAATAATGCCGCCGCTCTTCTCCATCAGGGGCGGGAACAGAGGTCCCCCGGCCACCAGCGATTCCTTGTTGGCCAGAGCCAGACACTTTCCGCTTTCAACAGCGGTCAGCGAGGCGCGCAGGCCGGCGGCGCCGACTACGGCGTTGATGATCAAATCGGCCTCGGTGAGAGAGGCCAGATTAACCAATTCGTTTTCACCGGCGACCACAGCTATCGACAGGTCTTTCAGATTAGTCTCAAGCTGAGCGCCTTTGGTCTTGTCGACTATACAGACAACATCCGGCTGAAACTCCCGGCACTGCTGAGCCAACAGTTCGATTTTGGAGTGTGCGGCGAGAGCGCGAACATTGAACCGCTCTCGGTGCTTTGCAACCACCTCGAGAGTAGAGCGACCGATTGAGCCGGTCGAACCAAGTATGACTATATCGCGTTTAGCTACAGTATCCATATTCCAGTGGTGGTCGAGTCTTCTCACTCAATCACATACTCACGCGGGCACAATAACGGTTTCTCGTGTCATCGAAGCATCCCTTGGCCACCAACGGTTGCTCTTTTGTTGGGCAGGCCTCTGCCGGATCTGCCGCTGGTGGTGGGCATCGTGAAGTCCCGCTCTACAAACCCCGGATTTTTCAGCAGAACCCTACAGTGCGTTGCCGTCAGCATCAGAGATGTAAGCCTTCCGAATAACCACGTCCTCAATCGGCTTGGATACTTCCCTGGGATTGGAGGGGTTGGCTACGCATTCCAGTCCACCGATAGCGTGCAAAGCCTCGTACCCTTTCAGCAGATGACCAAACACCGTGTACTTGCCGTCCAGACCCGCCGTTGAGCGGGTACGCTTCAGACAGATGAAAAACTGAGACGAGGCACTGTTGATATCACGACTGCGCGCCATCGAAAGCGTGCCTTCAATATGCGGCAACTCCGAAAACTCGGCCGGGAGAAAATAGCCCGCATTGCCGGTACCATTGCCCAACGGATCACCGCCCTGGATCATGAAGTTCGCTACCACCCGGTGGAAAATCAACCCGCTGTAAAACCCATCTTTGGTGCGGGTGACGAAACTGTCGGCGTGAGCAGGGGCAACATCGCGATACAACTCCAGCGTCATGTCACCGAAATCTGTCGCGAGGGTAACGATCGGGTTGTCCGCATTGCGGATCGTCGGACCCTGTCCCACCAGACTGTCACTCTCGACACCGATAGGCTGAACTTCCCTGGGCTGTCCCTTCTTTGCGGCGGTGGCAGTGGAGTCGCCTTCGCCGGCCTTGTCTTTTGCCTCACCATTGTCGGAGCACGCGAGCATTCCTAACAGACAAATCATAGCAGCACACAGTATTGAGATTCTGGTTTTCACGATAGTTCCTTTCGCGTTGTCGTACTTCGATTGTCGGCGCGAATATAGAAGCTGCCGGGGCAGGTGTCAAGGTCAGATGTCCGGGCGGCCTGCTCAGGAAAAGAGAAGGGGCTCTTGGTAAGACGACTTCAAGAGCCTAACACGTTCATTCGTGGCTTTGTACTTCTCAATCAGGCCTTTCTTGTCAAGAATGTTTACCATGCGCATAATGCGTTTTTCGAATTTAACGCGCGGTCTGCCACGCGTGAGGACGCCCACCTCTTTCAGAACACGACCTGTCAAAGAATGTAACGTGCAAGAATGATTCGGACACTTCTTTAAGGCACGAAGAATCCCAGATGAGATAGCAGTTGATGAGACTTCTTCAGGGCGACGGCTGGATTGGGCATGCACGGCGTCCTCGCTGAATGGCGACTGATCAGCGTCAATATCCACATCGCTCTCTTGTCTTTCATCGAAATCACTTCCATCAGACTCATCGTTGCTGTTGTGGTTTTTCTGAGATATCACCTGATCTTTTGTTCCACTAGGAATAATACCTCTTTCTTCCAGCACTCGCCAGAGAGGTTTCAACGCATCCTCTTTGTTTGAATAGAAAGCCGATTCTCGGACCGGGAAGAATTCCCAACCGCAACGCTCCAGTTGCCGTTGCCGCTGCATGTCCGCCTCATAGCGATCGGGGCCATGCCAATGATCGCCATCACACTCGACCGCCAATAGGCGTGAGCCGTCTTGGACTACAAGGTCAATTCTTTTACCAGCAAACTCATACTGTGGAATAACTTCAAAGCCCTTCCTCGCCAATTCCAAAGCAACGTCAACTTCGAACCAACTATCGAAAGGTTTGGGCGGTTTCACGACTCCCCGATTATCCTGTACTGCTCTGCGTTCCAGTTCGTCTCGATCTATTCCAGCAATCTCCTGCGGTTTTGTGTTCTCAAAAAACTCAAGCAGCCGGCGCCGAAGACAAAATGTGCTGAGGTCATCACAGGTCACCGAATGGAACAGATACATCTGATCGCGAGCGCGGCTTGCCGCGACATTGAAGCGCCTCTCATCCGCCGCTTTGGTGAATGGGCCGATTCTCTCATTACAGGCGGCTACCATTGACAGGAACATGATGTCGCGTTCATCACCCTGAAAGCTGTAGGGATTCCCGCAGACGAGACGCCTCTTTTCCATCTCTTCCGCACCCAGCTGTTCTAGCAACTGCCCTTCAATCAAGCCCGCTTGTGCTTGGCCTTGGAGAACAATAACCCCCATCTTCTTGCCGGAATACCGCACATCTTCACACAACTCCACGATCTTGTCGACTATCGCATTTGCTTCTGGACGATTCACCGTCCGGCTGTTGGACCCTTCTCGATAGCCGCTGTCTATGAAGACGTGCTCGAGCGGAGCCAAGCGATCCGGTCCGTACTGTCTCAACGGAATTAACGGCGTATCGGAATAGCAGAGGTCGTTGCTAAAGCGAATTATCTCCGGCATACAGCGAAAGTGCTCTTGCAATGTTATACGCCGAGTTCCATACCGCAGTTTGCCCTGATCAAAGAGACTTGCGTCACGATGGAATGAGTCTTTGTGGTCAAAGTCATATAGGAATTCTTCCATTAGCTGGAACACCGCGTTCTTGTCAATGAAACCCACTTCCGGACTGATCTGCTTATCGTCCCCTACGATCAGAATCTTCTTGCCCAGATAAAAAAGCGGAAGCGCTTCAACGCCACATTGCGATGCTTCGTCAATAATGACGATATCAAACATCCCCGGCGCGGGGTCTACTGTGTCCCAGATGCGATGCAGCGGCATAACCCAAGCTGGAACGGCCTCGCGGCATTCGTTAAGATGTTGCTGCGCTTCGCGCCGATGGCGCGGTGCATGTTTTCCCGTTCCTTTGCCTAGCCGCCGCATGGATTGTTGCCATGCTTCCATATGACGTCGGTGATTTTCTTTGAGTCGAGAGAAACAGAAAGACCAGGCATGAAGCGATGCAAGTGTCGCAATAATGGTGTTGATCTCGTCCTCAATCTGTTTCGCACGCTTGGCGAGTGCTGGAACGTCCTCCTGCAGTATGTATTCTTCAATCCAATACCTCGCTTGCGCCCAATGCCAAACTTTTTGAATCTGCTGAATGCGTTCATGCCAACAAGGAGCATCGTAGGTTTGCTTCAATTCGTTCGTCAGTCTTGGGAGAAAACGGTGCAATTGCGTGACATGTTCATCTACCTCCTGAACGCGTTGACGCTCCTTCTCCAAATCCTGCACTTTGTTCGCGGCCCGCGCGAAACTACCCACGTCGCGGTCGCGAATTGCCTGAAGCAAATCGCTCGTTACCGGATGCACATTGTTCTTGGCGGCGACAGACGATACCGGAACCTCAACACTCCGAATTTCATCGACGACAAGGTGCTTTCTATGACGGGCCATAGCAAGGCGGCAAGAGGCGATCATACTTTCGATGTGGGATTCGTCAGACCAGACCGGTTCGCTTATTGTAGGACACTGCCGCATAGTCTCACGGCACTTCTCGATGAGTCCTTCAAGCGACAAGGCGTTCTCAAGAACGTCGCACAGCGCTTTGAGCGCGTGCAGTTGCAGGGTGTAAGGACCTTGAGTCTTTTCGGACCGGCCTACCCAGAATCCCCATGCCTTTTCACATCCGAGGCGGACACGCAACACATCGGACAAGACCGATAAATCATCAAAGGTAGAAGCAGGGCGTCCATTAACGCGCACGGTTTTGATTACATGAATACGCTCCTTAACCGCTTTGGGACGAAACAGCCACCAACCCAGTTTCCCGCCATTCTCCATGTGCTGTCTTAATTTACAGGCATCTTCATGCAGCGCCCTGACATTGGTGCTATCAGGGAAACTAATGCTGGTGTCATCCGCCACCGGGGTCAGCGTTTCGATTGAGGCAATTGCATCTCTCGTAGCACGGAGAAGCTCGCGCCATAAGGATGAGTTACCGCCCAAAACATCGCTTAGTGCATCGTGCATCCAGGCGTGCGGCGACGCCGTTAAGTGCTTTCGGGTGTCGTAAAAACCGGAAAGAGTATCACGGATCGCCTCGATAGTTGCACGGCTGCTTTTGGATAACAGATCCGCGAGACGTTCATCAGCCCCGTTTGCCGAGCTACTTTCATCCTCAGTCGCTCTTGTCTCGTTCTCAACGAGGTTGGCCAATCGTTCAGCGGAGGGCAAAGCATCGGGCCATGCAAGACCTAATTCTTGCCGTTTTTTGGACGTGAAATAGCGAAGGTTCTCAAGCAAACTGCGCAGATCGCTTTCGGGAGCTGGACAGGCCATTTCCAAAGGGGCGGTGTCCGTAAACCATTCATAGGTGCTGCTGTCCCGATTGACGGCTTCCGCGATTCGTGCGGCCGTGCCTCGATAGGTACCTTCCGCAATGGATTGTCGGTGAGTCTCGGATTCCCTGATAGCGCGAAGCCGCCGATCAACTTTGGCCTTCTCCTCCCGGACACTACGCAGCTTTTGCTCAAGTTCCTCGCGCTCTCTTGTTGCCCGACTCTCATTCCATTCTTCGTTTTTGCGGAGTATCCCGCCAACGCTGGACTCCAACGACCGCTTCTCTTCGAGACCGCTACCGAGCAGGTTGATACAAAGTGGGCGCAATTCATCAGGAACGAGTCCTTCGAGAACCTGTAGCGCACGCGGCGTTTTGGCAGTATATGAGAGTTCGCTGTCCCGTGGCAAGCAGATGACAAACCAAATTCGCAATGGTATGGGATTTTCCAGTGCCGGGAGGCCCCTGCACAAGGACTCCGCTTGCCGCGCGGATTTTGTCCACGATGCGAAGCTGCTCCTCGTTCGACGGCTTTGGGAAAAACACTTCGCCATCGAACTCACTGCACGTGTCTCCTGGATCGTTATCCGGATTGGGATCAGCTCTTGGCCGAATCTCGGCAAGGTCTAGGAACTCGCCGGGTATATCTCCGCCATTTTCGATACTATCCTTAATTTTCTTCAGGGTTTCAGTAAGACCTTTGGCAGATCGTTTTCGCAAGATAAGAGCTGGCGCGTATTCAACGACTGGTTTCGCCGATGCCCGGATATTCTTCGTTTCCAAAATGCTATCATATTCACCTTGCGAACTGATCGAATGCACGAGGGCTTGGAGTACACCTTCAATACAATCCTTTTCCCACGGATGGTCGTTGGCGTTGATAAGCGAAGACCTTGCCGTTTCTTCAGCACGCGCCGGTCGTTCTTCTATATCCAGCATGTCGAGTTCAGGGCGAACAATTGCGCCATCCGGCATGGGCCGGACAGTGAACTTCCCCAAACGCGCCTCAAACTCAAGAAAGGCGTTTGCAGCAATCATGTGGCGGTGAACGCGATGCCCGGTAGGCGTCTTCCAGGTTAGAAGGCCAAGGCCAAGGACGAGTTCGTATTCCTCGCCGAGTCGGATCTGCTCCTGATGAATGGCAAAGAGCGTCGAATAAACCTTATGGACGCTTTCCCATCTATCGTGCTCTTCCATCCAAGGAAGCCACTGCTCTTCAATGTAACGCTCCCATGTTCTCTGAACTTCTGGATGATCCTCTAGGCGTTCAGTCTGGGAGATATACTCCGGTTCATCGGTCCCTTCTCGCCAAGCAGGATTTTCAACTTGTGTCGTGATTTTGGATAGGAGTTCGGGGAGATCGGCTTTGTTTCGGAGCGATGTTCTTTCAACCCAGTCTTCGCATCTATCAGGTACACTGGGCAACTCTGGCTCTCGCTGATTCTGGACTTCTATCCAGATGTCCAAATCAATATCTTCTACGCGCCCCCACGCCTGAGTGAAGCAACCCTTTTCATTAGGAATGGAGGAAACCCATAGGATTCGTTCATAATCAGCGATGTCACGAACCAACTTCGTTCGCAGAGAAGCCAGCCGCAGCAGGTATTCAACCAGTCGAACTGCCTTTTCGTTATGGTTATGATCTGTAGAGGGGCTCATTTCATTTCATCTTCGCCGGATATCCCTGATATCGTGGGCCGCTTGCTTTTCATCTACTCGTCCGCTCGCCAGTTCGGTCGTATGCCGTACAATTTACACTGGTCCAGAGCACCAATACTGCCAGCAAGATGGGAGTTCTCACAGATACCTCCGTCTTCGTATCTCGTATAATGTGATCTAAGATAGGCAGAAAACCCACTTTGTCAAGCCAGGCTCCGCGCCTAGCGCTTATGCCGCTTCAAAATAGAATGAACGGCCTCGCACACCCGGTCAACCTCGACCAGCTTCAGAGTCGGGTAGAACGGTAACGACACCACGCGGCGACCAGCGTAGGCGGCGTTGGGGTAAAACTGCGGCGACAACCCCAGATGATCTCTGTAAAACGACAACTCGAATATCGGCTGGTAATGGACACCGCATTCGATACCGCGCCGGGTCATCAACTGAATGAACTGATTGCGATCGATTCTGAGAGCCGACAGATGCAGCCGGATTATGAAAAGGTGCCAGCCGTGCCGGCAATGTTCCCGCACTATCGGCGGTTCGAGGGAATCGGACAGATCGGCCAGGTTCGCCAGATATCGTTCGGCCAGTCGTTCGCGCAGCTTTTGCTGTTTCTTGAACTCACTCAGTTGACCCAGTCCGACCGCGGCGTGAAGCTCCGACAGAGTGGCTTTACATCCGGCCCTGACAGCATCGTACTTCCATTTACCGCTGCGGCTTCGTTCGTGGGCGATGGAGGTTAAACCATGGCGCGACAAAATTCTGACCAGGTCGCTGAAGGGGCGATGACGCGACAGCACCATGCCGCCCTCGCCGCAAGTCAGGTTCTTGGTGGCATAGAACGAAATGACGGCGCCATCGGCGAGATTGGGAATCGTTCGGCGGCGGTAGGTGGCGCCGATTGAATGTGCGGCGTCGGCTATAAGCGGCGTCCCGGCCTGGTCGCATATACTGAGGAGGGGGTCGTAGTCGGCGGGATGCCCGGCGATATCGACCGGAAGGACCGCGCCGGTGTTGGGTGTGAGTTTTCGCAGGACTTCATCGGGGTCGATATTGAGGGTGTCGGGACTAATGTCGGCCGGTACCGGACGAGCACCGAGCGCCATTATCGCCCCAATGGTGGCGACGAAGGTAAACGGGGTGGTGATCACTTCACGACCGGGACCCACACCTATGGCTTGCATAGCCAGTTGCAGCCCGGCCGTACCGGAACTGACCGCTACCCCGTGCGGGACCTTCAGCAACGAGGTCACTTTCTTCTCAAAGGCAGCCACCCTGGGGCCGGTCGAGAGCCAGCCGGAGTTCATCACGCCGGCAACTTCTCTTTTTGCCGCCGTCGACAGCTTGAGATCAAAGAGTGGTATTTTTTTCATGGGTGGTCCGTCCGTTGCTTTCCCACGGTTTTTCTTCCGTCCTGACTCATTCTAAGAAGCAGGCAGGATTAATGCAAGATAAGATTTGCGTTGCGATGATGCTTCACCGTCAGTATCCTAAGGACCGTGACCGGTTGTGCGTGGTGTACGTCCTCGTGCGCCACCTGGATGCAGGGGCAGACGAGGACGTCTGCCGCCTACAAACATGTCCGAGGACGCTGAGCGGTATGACGTAACGGTGTTGAATGGAATCGCGTTTATGATGATGTATCGACTGCGACAATGGATCAAACGGGTGATGCCGCCAAAGCTGATCGGCCTTGTCCGCCGACCGTTCGAAGCGGTTCGGTCCCGCATGAGAGCACAGCGCCGTCGGGGTGTCGCCCTGGTCACGCGCGAACAACTGACCCGCGACCTTTGCAGCCAGGGCGTAACCGAAGGGGATATCGTCATGGCACATACATCCCTGTCCCAACTCGGTAATGTTTCCGGCGGCGCCGACACCGTGATCCGGGCCTTGATTGATGCCGTCGGAGATAGCGGAACGATTCTGATGCCATGCTACAACTCTGCCGATGAGATGGTCCGCGAAATGAAGCGCGGACGGATGATCGATCTGGCGCGCCAGTCATGTATCACCGGCGCTGTTAGCGAGCGGTTTCGCACCTGGCCGGGGGTGCTGCGAAGTTCGCACCCGTTTTCGTCGGTTTGTGCGCTGGGACCGAAGGCAGAGTTCATGACGAGTGATCATGCCGCCCGTCCGGAAGTCTGCCACGCTACATCACCGGTGGGACGGCTGGTCGAACTGAACGGCAAGGTGATCGGTCTGGGTATCAGTATCGCCCAGGGACTGGGTGTGGCTCACTGTGTCGAAGATACCTGGGATGATTTCCCCTTCGAGGTTCACACGCCGCCGTTCGAGGTGTCTTACCTCGACTCCAGCGGCCAACGGGTCACGCGGGACATTTGTCGCTTTGATCCCGTGGTGTCCGAAACGCGCGTGGATTATCCGGCGGGTCAGTGGATTTGCGAAAAGCTCGCGCAGCACTTTACGCGTAAAAGTCTCATGCGATCTTTCCCCTGTGGCGCCGCTCAGGCGTGGGTCATGTCGGCCCGACCACTTTACGACGAGTTGAAACGGTTGGCCGCCAAGGGTGTCACTATGTATCTCACGCGTGAGAAGTTGACCGATGAGAACCGCGATATTGAAAACTGGTAACAGAATATACTCGCCACTTCCGCTTCAGGGAGTGTTGAGAAGACCACAGTCGCGTCATTGCGAACCACGCGGCCACTATTGGCTCTTAAGTGCGTGGTGTGGCAATCTCAAGAACAGTGGTGTCGGGCGTCTGGAGACTGTCCCACAAGATCGTTTCGTCGGGTCTTGGCGTCGATGCAATCGACGGTGTGACCCGACGATTACTCATGAGGCCTTGTTGCACAGTAAGACTATCAACCGGCAGGTCACACCCTTGCCTTTGGCAGCCGCAAGACCTGCCGGAACACGCACTTTTGGGACAACCTCTCTCGACCCGACGTCTGTTAAGATGCTATATGGGAGCCGTCAGGCAGGGATGCCCGACGGCACAGTAAGGGAGATTGCCGCGCTCCCTGCGACACGAGTGTCTTCGGTCGCTCGCACTGACGAAAGAAGGACCTTTTTGAACAAACCCTTCACGGTAGGCCTATGGCATTGCAAAGAATCACAATATTCATAACCGCTGATTACGAACTGTTCCTGGGACGCAATTTCGTCGGTCACGATGAAGTCCTGTTCGACCCGACCGAGCAGTTGATGCGAAGGTGCGAGGGGCGCGATGTCGGGGTGACATTTTTCGCTGACGTCTGTTCGGTCTGGGCGCACCGTAAGTCAGGTCTGGACGATTTCGCCGACAAGTTTGAGACCCAGATGCGTGAAGCACTCCGCCGCGGTCACGATGTGCAACTGCATCTGCACCCGCACTGGCTGGAATCGACCTGGCAGGACAATCAGTGGCGAGTGGCGACCGATCGCATGTACTTATCGGAGTTCGGATTTGAGAGGGGCGAAGATTCAGCGCCGGCGATCATTCAGCGGGGCGTGGACTATCTGCATAACCTGCTCAGACCAACAGTGTCGGACTACCGTTGCCTCGCTTTTCGCGCCGCCGGACTGGCGCTGCAACCCGATGAGGACCGATTGATTAAGTCGCTCCTGGAAAACGGCATCAAGGTAGACTCCAGTATCGCCAAGGAGATGATGCTGCAGCTCGACACTATCGAGATCGATTATCGTGATGTCCCCGCTGCCGCCAATTGGTATCTGTCGCCCGACAGCGGCTTGTCCACAGATGCCGGGGCCGGTCTCTTCGAGATTCCGATTGCGACCTTCAGGTGCGGTCTCGCTACTCGGTTGGGGTTCCTGCTGAGACGGGCGCGTTCGGTTAGTATGCGACGCGGCGCCGGTATCTCACGAAGTTCGCAGCAGACGCGCTGGTCAAACTTGAAAACGATGCTCGCCTACAATCTCCGCTATCTTTCCGGCCGTCCCTTGTTCTCGCTTTCGTGTGACACCAAGGGGCACAACCTGAGTATGCTGTTAGACGGATTCGACGACTATTTGCAGCGTCACCATGATAGCGACGAGGTGTACGTCTCGATGATAAACCATCCGAAACTGATGTTTGACCCTCAGTTTGAACTGCTTGATGCCTTCATAAATGCGGCTCGGCGCCGCTGGGGAGATTCGCTCCGCTTTGCCACCATGACTGAAGTCAGCGAGGAAGTGGACAAATCCGGCGAAATTGCTTAGATTGTATCGTTGTCATGCGGGGCGATACAGGGCAGTTCACATGCGAAATTCGAGGATATCCTTGTCGGCTAACTCAAAGTCACGCTGCACGCGCTGGCCGTCGAACTTTCCCTGTCCCCAGATCCTGGCGTACTTGAAACGGGTGGCGAAATCCTTGTGCAAATCGTGCGCAGCGTCCTCGACCGTGCTGCCAACCGGCAGGATAACCGGATTGGTGAAGTCGGGTTCCTTGCCCACCGGTTTGGTGTAAACGCGAATGATCGAGAGATTATCGAACACCGCTCTCCTGAAAGCATCAAGTGTCTCGTCGTCGATGATTGAAGTCACCACCATTGGGTATCCCTCAAACATGTCAGCCAGAGCGCGACGCTTTTCACCGGACTCATCGTCGTACGCCTTATGGGCACACAGTAAGCACTTCTTGTAGCAGTAACGAGGATCGTCAGGCTCCTCGGTGACATCGGGCTTTAACACGATCCGTTTTTCATTGAGTTTCTGGAGGACAAACTCAAGATCGTCGAAAGTGGACTCGGTCGCCAAATCACAAACCAGCACAACCAGATCGGCATTGCGAATAAGACCGGACAGATAGTTCTCATACGACTCCGGTGAAATCGGCGGCGTGTCGATCAGTTGAAACTGCACCGATTCAAACGTCATCATACCGGCCTGAGGCTCCCTGGTCGAATAGGGGTAGTCGGTCACCAGCGGTTTGGCCGCCGTGAGCGAATCCACCAACGACGACTTACCGGCGTTGGGGGGACCGATGAGAATCACCTGGCCGGCGCCCTCTTTGTCGATATGGTCTTGCGCCGTTGACTGACGGGTCCCGCCGGATTTGCCGGGTTGCTGTATCTGTTTTTTCAGTTTGGATATTTTGGCCTTCATCTCGGCCTGAAGCTTGTCGGTGCCCTTGTGCTTGGGCATCATGCGGAGAAGCTCCCCGGCGATGCGAAGTTGCTCGCGGGGGTCTCTCTCAGCGCGGAACTCGCGCTCGAGTTCGTAGTATTGTGGTGGCAGGTTTGCCGGCATAGATAATAGATAATATGGTCGGAGCCGTTTTGCAAGAGGGAATGGGGTGAGAGGTGTCCCTGGGCTCAAGGTGTCGTCAGCTTCGTAGGTTGAAACCCCTGCCCCGAAGGGGTCGTCCTGAGCGGAGTCGAAGGGCGAGGTTCCGACAACATGCCAAGAACTCAGGGCTCCCGACACGGGACTCTGGTGAGTAATTTGAGAGTCGGAACCCGCAAGGGGGTTCCGACCTACGGGACTCTCACATCACATTCCACTGACAACACCCGCCCAGCACTTCTGACCTACGGGGATATCCCCCGCAGCCGTTTGAGTTGTTTCGTGTAGCTCTCGTTCTCAGGGTCCTGTTCGACCGCTTGTTCGGCGTGGCGCACAGCTTCGTCGATAAGACCGCGCGCCTCGCAAATGTTTGCCAGCAAACTGAGATGCCTGGCCTTGAAAGCGCCATCAGACGCTCGATCGGAAGCATGCTGCACGTATCGTTGAGCCTCCACCAGATTGATGCGGCGCTCATAGCACCAGCTTCCGAACGGGTAGTAGGTGTTGAGATCAGTCGTCCAGTTTTCACCCAGCGCGGCCTTCTTAATCGCAATCGCCCCCAGCGTGTCATGTTCGGAGTAGAGAGCGAAGTCCGCTTTCAGATCAGCGTTGAGCTTTCGCCCTTTGTCGTCGCGGCGGCTGGAACTGGCGCCGATTCCGGCTTTGAGATAAGGACCGATCCGGTCGGTGGCCTCTCGTCGCCGCGCCAGTTTGCTCAAGAGTTGCGCCATCTTGCTGATGTCTCTGGCGTTGTTTCGCTCGACCACCGCATCGGCCGCGGGCAGGGCTTCATCGAACGGTATCTTATCCCTCCAGGCAGCGTTGGCGTAACTCTCGAAAATCTGGAAGAAGTAGTCCACCGGGCGTCCGCTTGATTTCTGCGCCCGGCGGTAGTAGTCGGCGGCGGTGACAAACTCCGCTATGTCGCTGTGATACTTGGCCAGAAAGATCCCCTCGGTGTGGCTGGGTGACTGTTCGAAAGCGGCAATGCGTGAGTCGATGGTGGTCAGGTTGGACATCGCTTTTCTGAACGAGGACAAAAACCGCGCTGCGCCGGTGTAGCCGGTCCATCGGTTGATAACCCTGCCCGCGCTGTCGGTCAGTACGAAGACCGGAAAGTAGGGGCCGACATGATAGCGCTCTGAGATTGCCTCACCTTCGCCTTTCCCGGCATTGAGCGGAATGTAAATGACTGCGGTCAACGCTTGTCTGACCTTAGCTTCCGAGGCCACTTCACGAGCAGCCAGTTCGCAATACTCTCAGTCGTCGCGGAAGAATTCCAGCAGAATCGGTTTGCCCTGGGTGGCCGAGAGTGTCCTGGCCTGATCGTAACTCTTCGTATCTACAGCCCCGGTGATCGACGGCATGGATACCAGTAGAATCGTAGCGAAAATAAGCAGCGACTTCAAAACGCGACTCCATTGATTATGTTCTGCATCGCCGGACCGTCCCAAGAGTCAGGAGCCGCAGGGCGGCATCCCGGCACAGTTACTGCTACCGCTGCCGCACGGCCCGGAGAGCATCGAATAACAAACGCTTGGGTGATTTCTCGGAGTTGGCCCGGATAGCAGTGAAGCACTTGTCGCACGTGTTGTTTTTGGAGAATTTCGCGACCAACTCCTCCTGCGAATCGTACTCATCACGAAACATCCCGCACGGTGTCAGCCTTCCCCACGGGTTAACGATTAAGAACCGTGTCCCGGCCTTGCAGTTGGGCTGCCGCCCCCCTTTGAAGAACTCAATCATCTGTCTCAAGGTCCACTCAGAGGTCAGTATCGGGTAACCGTCTTGCTGCATCGCCACCAGTTGATCGACCACTTTTGAAAGGTCGGCCAGATCCTCCGGACTCGTGATCAGGTAAAACTCTTTGCCGGTGCGCAGTGAGTTGTAAGTCGAGAAATTGACCGCCACGCCCCACTTTTTGGCCAGTTCGGCTATCTTGGGTAAATCGCGGAAGTTGTCGCTCTGAACGACACAAGCCAGGATCAGGTCGTTGTTGCCGTGCTCAGCCAGTTTCGGCGCCAGTTCGGATATATGTTCGAAGTTCTTCTTGAGATGGCGAAAGGTGTTCTGGCGTTCATCGGGGTAATCCAGCGAAAGCGAGAACTGATCGACTCCGGCCTCTTTCAGCGCCAGGTAGCGCTTCTCATCAAGTATCTGCACGTTGGTGGTGATAATGAAAACAGGCACCGGGTCTTTCTCGCGCATGGCTCTGATGATCTCGACCAGATCCTTGCGCAGGGTCGGCTCGCCGCCGGATATCTGGGCCACGGCCGGTTTCAGCCTTGGAATCCACTTGGCAAACTCCTCGGGGCCGAGGCGCGGCTCTTCGACGTACGCTCCCAGATCACAATGCTCGCAGTTGGCGTTGCAGTTGTAGGTTATCTCAAACGAGACCGTGATCGGCTTGCCACGAATTATATTCAGCGCCGTCCGGGCGGCGATTTTGGCCTTGCGTCCTGCACTCAGTTGGGGCATCGACTCACCTTTCCATGTTCTATCGACGTGGCGTCATTCTGCCGAATAGTACAACGGCATCAAGCGCGCACAACAACTCCGGGACGCACTCAGCCGGTCCACGAAGTTACCCAAGGGAGCCAAGATAGTGCCTGCAGCTAAGAAGGTAAAGAAAAACCCGCCCCAAAAAACGGGCGGGTTTGACATTATGGGAGAGAGACTGCAATTTGAAAACGCTCACCGTTATCACGGTAAAGGGTATTTACAGCCACTTGTCACATTTTGCTCTCGCTGCCGTTCCGAAGAACGGGTCACGGCGTCGGCGCAGCGATCAAGAGACGACCTTCATGAGCTTGGTGTTAGAGGTTTTCAAATGACCTCTCTCTCCTCACTCTTTCTATATGTAATATCGAATGTTACAAACTTTTTCGCAATATGTTTTTACGATTCTTGCCATGATAGTCTCAATGTGATATTTTGGCCTCCAACACAGGCAAGCCTGTTTCTCGCGCTTCGCGCACTCCGAACCTCACCCTGGGCGGAGTCGAAGGGTGAACAGAGTCGGAGGGTGAAGTCTTAGACGTGAAGGCCGTCAGGCCGCGACGCCTGACGGCACATGGATTGGAGATTGCTGCGCTCCCTCCGACGCGAGTGTCTACGGTCGCTCGCAATGACGACGTTAGGAGCGTTTGCGACATGCCGGTTGAGCACAGATTATGATAGCATCAGTAGGCCTTGATATCGTCGAGATCGCGCGGATCAAGAAAGACATCGAGCGGTTCGGTGAGCGCTTCATCAACCGCATTCTGGGTGAAAAAGAGCGATCTCAATATCAGAAGCGAAACGACCGGACTCTGTTTCTGGCCGGGCGGTTTGCCGCCAAGGAAGCAGTGGTGAAAGCGCTGGGATACTACCTAGTTGAGCGTCCGCCCCTGCACCAGTTGGAGATCTTAAACGATGCATCCGGACGACCGGAGTTGATACTTGCGGATGACGTTAAGGCAAAGCTGCGCGGTGCGCGCTGTTTTCTGTCAATTACACACGAACGAAACTACGCCGCTGCGGTGGCGATCTTTGAGGAACCCTAATGAATCAGGACGAACTGCTCAAACTGTTCAAAGATTCCGGAGCCCTTCTGGAAGGACATTTCAAACTGTCCTCGGGGCGACATTCGGACGTTTACTACGAGAAATTTACCCTGCTGAAGCAGCCGGCCCTGTGTACTCGTATCTGCGAGGAGATGGCTCGGCGGATCAAGCCGAGTGCACCATCGGCAATCGTGGGCCCAACCACTGGTGGGATAATCATCGCCTACGACGTGGCCCGTTATCTTGGAATCGAAGCGCTCTACGCCGAACCGGGGGAGAAGGGACGTATCTTTAAGCGTGGATTCTCGCTGGAGAAAGGGCAGAAAATCGCCATCGTCGATGATGTCCTCACTACCGGCGGGTCGATTCGCGAGTGTATTGATTTAGCCAATGCGTACGAGGCCCGGATCGTGAGTATCAATCTTATGCTGGAACGTTCCAACGGTAAGGTGACGTTCGACTATCCGTTCGATGCCTTAGCCTCGGTGGCGGCCAACGACTGGTCCACCGACGAATGCCCGCTGTGCGCCAAAGGCGAGCCTTTGACCCAGCGTGGCAGCCGCAAGTTCCAGGCTTAGCCTGTTCTTCGCGCTTCGCGCGCCCTAATGGTTCCGGTGAGTGGCGCCCACAAACTGTGCGCGGAAGATGTCCACATCTGCCGCGATCTCATGGTTCGACTCCGCTCACCATGACGTGATTATGATTGTATATCTTAGACCTCGCCCCGAGCTTCCCATCACCTCACCCTGAGCTTCCCATCACCTCACCCTGAGCGAAGTCGAAGGGTGCGACGTAGAGACGTAGTCCAGGACTGTCAGTCTACTCCACCACCGTGAAGCAATGCGGGCCGTCCCAGGTGGGTGGAAAACTGCCTTCACCGTAGGCCCACAACCAGGTATGTGTGGGTCGGTAGTACGCCGAATCCACACATACGTTCTTGCCCACAGTATTGATCGGGCCGATCGTGATCGTGTACGCGATGTCATCGAACCCGGGGGCCAATCCGGGGCCGGTCATAACCGAACAGCCGAAGCCGATGGTATCGGCGCCGTCGCCCGTGACACTAAACTGGTTGATCGAGACAATCAAGTCAAAATCGGCTTTGCCGAGGGTGCCGGTCGTATCGCCGACGGTGTTGGTCCAGGTGGCGCCGTCGGGAGAGTAGATTTTGAACCCGTTGGTGATTCCCTTGGCTTTGATGGCCGCAGCGTTCTTCAGACGAAGATGGAAGACTACATCGCCGCCGGCCGTAATCTGACCATCGGCAGGTGAGCCGTCGACGTGGTCGAGCGTAATCGAACTCATCGGGTCAACCATGCCCCCGTCACCGTTGTTGACATCGCCGGATGTCTCATCATCTTTGTCGCAGCCGGCCAGAATCACCACCAGGCCAAGCATCAAACAGAAGAATAGTTTTCGCATTTAGGCAACACTCCTATAAGTTTGTTTACTGTTGATCAACAATGTCCGCTATTATACCAGCCCGGAAGCGATCTGTCAACGGCAAGTTCCAAAAGTGGATCAAAACCACAGCGCCGCTGCGACCGAAAGTAACCCGATTGTCTCAACACTTACCTGAAATTTGTTTGCACGTACGAAGACCCGGTAAGTATAATAGACATTACAAACCACGCCCCGCACAAAGGAGATACCGAGGTGAGTGACAGTTCCACAGAAGACATCAAGAGCAAGACCAGCCTTTGGGGTTCGATAATTACGGTCGTCGCCGGTGTGCTGATCATCGGACTGACGGTGACCACTATCCACTATCGCGATTTGTACGTTCAGACACTGGACCGCCTGCGCTCTGTGGAGTTTCGACGGCAGACCCTTGAGGAGGATGCCTCGAACTTTCGGTTCCGAAAAGCGGATTCGTCGGCCTACGCGCTACAGTTAGAGCCGACCTTGACAGTTGTTGAAATCGAATCTCTACAGCAAAAGGGGTTATGGGATCCGTACGCAGATATCGCCAACGACCTGATCAATCACCCGGAGTTGATCTCGCTGGATTCCGCCCGGGAGGGCGAGGCGCCTGTTCTCGCACGGGAGGGTATCTGTGTTCTTGGCCCGGATCGGGTGCTGGCTTTCTTTGAGCACGGCAACACACAAGGGAAGATACTGCTGTCCTACACTGTCACAGATGATGGAGAAATCAGTTGGGGAGTCCAGGAGGCGGCGGAGTTGGAGTAGCGGACGATTTATCACGACTTCTCTTGACATATTCGTGCGCGGTGGACGTCCTCGTTTCGTGCGCGGTGGACGTCCTCGTTTCGTGCGCGGTGGACGTCCTCGTCTACCGCGTTCACCCCGATACGTAGTCGGCGCACGGGGACGTACGGCGACCACAAATACCGAATATCGCTGTTCAACCCCAGTTTCCTGGGGAAAGTCCACAACCATTTCGGTGGTGACATGATTTCAACATTGTTGTATCATTTGGAATCTGAAATGTGAAATGGAGGAAACGGTATGGCCGGAAGAGTCTGTCCTATGTGGGTCGGTTACATCATGGCGAGTCCTTTGAGACGTCTCTTGCAGAATCCGGGGAAGATCCTCGGAGACTACATCGAGCCGGGCATGACGGTTCTGGATGTGGGCTGTGCGATGGGCTTTTTCAGCCTTGCGGCGGCCAGGCTGGTTGGATCGAAAGGACGGGTTGTCTGCGTCGATCTTCAATCCGGAATGATCGAGTCCCTTAAGCGGCGGGCGGCTCAAGCCGGGTTGTCGGAGCGAATCGACCCGCGCGTTTGCAATGAGCACAGTCTTGAAATCAGTGATCTCGTCGGCCAGGTTGACTTTGCTCTTGCCTTCTATGTAGTGCACGAGGTTCCGAACGTCCCCGGATTCATGACCGAAATCCACGCCGGACTGAAACCGGGGGGGAGGTTCTTTGTTGCCGAGCCCAGGGGTCACACATCGGCTGACGAGTATGAAGCCACCGAGGCTGCTGCGCAAAAGGCTGGTTTTGTGATTGTGGACCACCCCAAGCTTGGACGAGACCGGACAACCGTGTTTGTGAAGAATTAGCGGGCGTTGAAAAAGATCCTTTTCTCGTCATTGCGAGCGACCGAAGGGAGCGCGGCAATCTCTTACGCCAAGTCTGCCAACGAATTGAGATTGCCGCGTTGTCCGCCGCCGCGGACTCCTCGCAATGGGCATAATAGCCAAATTATGTTGGTTTTTTTGTTTGAAGTTATTGGTATTGATACTATTGCGTCAAAAGGTGTTGAAGGGGTTTAGTGATGGGTAAAAAA
>JAUWIB010000121.1 GCA_030605565.1 bacterium | reverse complement strand
GGTGTACTTTGGAGAATCTATAGAATCATATTGGGATTCCGAAGTTGTGAGTTACAATTGATACTTCAATCGAGGATCTGATTGAAGAGGTCCCGGGAGCTGTCTCCTACTTGAGCAAAAAGGGAATCAGGTGTGTTCAATGTGGAGAACCCATCTGGGGAACACTCGAGGAAGCTGCCATTGAAAAAGGGTTTGGTGGAGATGATATCAGACAATTCATCAAAGACCTGAATGAACTAGGCAAATCAGTCAGGTGAACGGAGAGAACATGAGAATAGCTGTTGCTTCCGAGGGAAGAGAGTTGTCGAGCAAGGTAGATCCGCGCTTCGGCAGAGCCAGGTATGTTGTCATTCATGATACCGGAAGTGGCGAATTGGAGGTGCTTGACAACCAGGACATTTCTCAACTCGCCGGTGGTGCGGGAGTGAAAGCGGCGGAAGCCGTAGTGGACAAGACTGTCGACTATGTTGTATCACAGAACTTCGGTCCCAAGGCCCTCCAGGTCTTCAAGGTCGCGAACGTGAAGGCAGCCGTATTTTCCGACGGAACCGTCGCCGATGCGATAGAGTTGGCCAAGCGCGGGCAATTTCACACCGCTCTTCAATGGTAAGTTGATTGTATCTTTTTCCCATAACAACACCTTATACAGGTGTTGCACTTCGTTTGTGAGTTTAGGCCTTCCAAAAACTATCGGCCGGTGGTTGTTTCTTTGCTGTGGGCGGCAGACGTCCTCGTCTGCCCCTTGATTACCTTGGGTACGTCCTTCAAACGGGCAGGCCGGGAGGTCTGCCGCGCACGATATCATGGGTTTTTGGAAGGTCCCGCAGGCGGGAATCTATCTGAGTCAACGACTTATTGGATGCCTTCGCGGGCATGACAAATCCAGTAGGTTCCAGACTTGATGAAGCGCTTTTTCAATAAGCCCGCTTGGTTAGTACTCGTTGTATGAGGCTCTCGCGCAATAGAAACCGGCTGTTCTCATCCGCTGCAGCGGAAAGAAACTACCGGAACAACCGCCTCTGACAGCCTCCGCAGCGTCCTGTGGGTTGCATAGCGTCATGGTTCGACTCCGCTCATGGTTCGACTCCGCTCATGGTTCGACTCCGCTCACCATGACATGAGCAGCGCGAAGCGCGAAAAACAGGCTTGCCTGTATCGGGCGGGGTCGCCCAACACCACCCGCAGTGCGGCAGACCGGGACGTCTGCCGTCCACAAAACAGTGATCTCGTATTGTGGTCAGTCGATCCAGCCGATCACACCCCACTCAACTACCGTGAAACCGTCGCGCTTCGGCGGTGATGGGATCGGCGGCGCTGTAATGGCGACTGGTCGATCAAGAGGCCGAATAAGAAACAGCGTCCGTATGACTGTCTTCGGCTGCGGTGCGATGTCGAGTGCGATCAGCGCATCGGCATCCTGCGGATAAAAGGCATACCAGGGATGACCCTCCAGAATGGGGACCCAGAACTGCACGAAGTCATCGATCTCAGCCCCGATTAGACCCAAGTGCGACAACAGACCCCTGAGTTCGGCTTCGAGGTCACTCCCGCTGATCAGCCAGCCCAGATCGTGATCCAATCGTTTCGACACCAGCGCTTCGTAAAACAGGTAGCGGTACCTTCCGTCAATAGTGCCATCGGGTGTCGCGCGCACGTTCCAACCGTCGCGATACGGTGGTTCTGACTCATAGACATATCCGCCGCCGGAAAAACCGAGCCGCACGCGTATGTCCTGCTCGCTTTCCGGGTATAGATAAAGGTACGGCGCACGTTCCTGAAACGGCGCCCAGAAGCTGAGATCAGAGTAGTCCATTGAATTCGAATTCGTCACCGCCAGTTGAAACGGCATCTGTTCGTAGGAAAAGTTGACAGTATACTCCCCGCCAGGCAGCCCGGCGATCCCGTAGCGACCCTGCGCGTCAGTGTTGGTGGCAATCAGCAGGTTGCCTTGCGAACTTTTGAGCCATACTTCCTGACCGTTCAGATACGTGTCAGCGAAATACGTCTGGCGTGTGAAGATTACGCCGGTGACTGAGTTCGGAACCTGTGGCACACCGTCGAGATCGACCGTTATTGCATCCCCTTTGGTGCACTGATACAATTCGGTGTAAAACCCATCGGCATCGGCATAGATGTAGTAGCGCGGCGGGTCGAAATATGGATCGGTCTCTTCGACATCGATCACGACATCTCCCTCGGTCGCCAACGTAGTGGTCTCAAGAAGGGTGCCCGAACCATCGGAGTATATGGTCAGAGTGATGTTCTCAGCCACGGCGTCCAGTGGCGCCGGGAAATCGTGCAGGTTCTCCGGGCCGGTGGACTTACTGCAGGTCAGAGCCAGCATAGCCACCATGACACCAGTCGCAGCAGTTAGGGTGCGATTCACTTCCTTCATTGTTTGATCCTCCAGGTTTGCAGCTTGATCCAGTTCTGCGACTCACTCTCTTGACGTAACCGGTGCACCATCCGTTGTATAGATTTTGGCGGTGCTCCTGAGTACTGAGTATACAAATCTTGACCTTTGGCGGTTCCCTGTCAAGAATAACATGCGCGGGTGCTGGCGGGTGTCTCGGGGCTGTCCCAAAGGGTAGTTGTGACGGGTCTTGCGCTCGACGGAGCCGAGCGTGTGACCTGTCGCTCCTTTGTAAGTTATTGTCCAGGAGGTAGACAAACAGCCGTCGGTTCACACCCCCGCCTTCGGTGGGTCCAAGAACCGACGGAACATGGCACTTGTGGAACAACCTCTCTCTGCCCGACAGGCATTGGTAACAGAGCCCGCGTTCGAGGCGCTGGTCGAGTAGTTGCTTGACAAGTGTAAGACAGTCCACGATTATGTAAGAGGATCGCATCGGTCAGCGGGAACAGCATTAGCCGTTAGGAGTCAACGTGAACAACCTGCAGAAACCTTCGAGCAAGTTCTTTGTCGGCATGGCAGTCATCATAGTCGGTTTTGCCTGTCTGCGAACACCGCCGGTGGACTCCTTCTGGTCGATGACGGTCGCGCCGCTGCTTCTGGTTCTTGGTTACCTGGTGTTGATTCCGTGCGGATTGTGGCCGCGCCGTTCCAAGGTGGTCATATCGGAGAATGAACCCGAATCGGCCAACAGCCGGTCGATAGTCCGGTTCACCGGTCTCGGCGTGTTCCTGCTTTCCTTCTTAACCTACTGCCTGACGCTCTGGCCGGGGCCGCGGTGGTGGGACAGTGCCGGTTACATGGCCGGCAGCATCACGATGGGTGTCGACGGTGCGCCGGGATCGCTGCTTTTGCAGTTGCTGGGACGCCTGTCATGGTTCGCGACATTTTTCGTCACGCCATCGGCGCGGCTCAATTTGTTGTTAGCTCTGGCGACGGCGCTGGCGGTGACGATACTGTTCTTCACCATAGTTCGCCTGCTGCGTTTCATGCGAGGGGACGATGACGAAGACGACACGGCGATTGTCGTCGGCGCGCTGGTGGCATCGTTGACGCTTGCGTTCGCAGTCAGCGTCTGGGCGCATGCCACCTACACCAACCCGTATGGGTTGAGCCTGCTGACGGCGGCGGTGTTATTTTATCTTGCCGTGCGATGGTGGGAAAACCCGGACGCTGAAGGGGCAGGCGGTTTTCTATTGCTGGCGGCGTTCATTTTCGGTCTGGACCTGAGCGTGCATCGGAGCAACCTCTTATTCGTGCCGGGATTCTTCGTGATGGTTCTCTTGCGACGTCCTCGGACATTCCTATCCGGTCGCCTGTGGCTGGGCGGTGTGCTCTTGTTCGCGCTCGGATTATCGCTGCAACTGTTCAACATGTTTCGCGCTCAACTTGACCCGCAGATCAACTTCTCCAACCCCGACAGCTTCGCTGCTCTACGGGACTACCTGGCTCTTAAGCAGCGGGGTATCTCGGTGTTCGGGGCAGATCTCTTGCAGCGCAAAGGTCCACTATGGGATATCCAGATCAACCATGAGTACCTGCGCTACCTGGGGTGGAACTTTGTCGGCTTCGACCACAACACTCTCGGTGTCAGATGGAATGGCATGTACGGCATCCCGCTGATAGTCGGCCTCGTCGGTTTCCTGTACAGCTTCGTGCGCAGGAGAGCAGCGTTACTGATCCTGATCATGTTCCTGTGCTCAAGCGCGCTGGCGATCTTCTACCTCAATGTCCCGGCCGATTACTTCCGCAAGATGGACCGCCATTTCCTGGCCTCGTTCATGATATTCGCAGTATGGATCGCCCTTGGTTCCTGTTTTTTGATGCAACTGTTATCCAGAGTGACCGGCTACCGACCGGCGGTAGACTGGTTGTTCGCTTTGCTGCTGGTGATCGCGCTGCCGGTGAATGTTCTGTTTGCTAACTGGAAGATTAACGACCAGAGCCAAAACTACACGCCGTACGATTATGGCCGCAATCTGCTTGAGACGTGCGAACCGAACGCGATCCTCATCACCGCCGGCGACAGCGATACCTTTCCGATATGGTACTTGCAGATGGTCGAAGGCTTCCGCACCGACGTCATCGCCATGAACTACCCTCTTCTGAATACTTCATGGAGACTGCACAGTCTGTTGAAATATCAGCCCGACTTACCGTGGAGCCTTACCGACGATTCGGCATCGAACCTGAGGCCCATTGCGGTCGATAGTCACTCGGTGACAATCCACACTATTGGTCCAGACAGCCTGCCGGTGGAGTTGACAGTGTCGCCGACGGTTGGCGGTAAATTCCTGTTAGTGGCCGATCAGGTCTTGCTCGATATCCTCAAAACCAACCGCTGGCAACGCACTGTCTACATCTCCATCGGCTTGGGTGGACGCATCCCCCTTGGGCTGAACGACTATCTCAGGTTCAACGGTCTGGCCTTGCGGGTGGCGCCGGACCCAGCCGAGCGTCACAACCTCAGCGCGCTTGAAAAGAACCTCCTTGAGCGCTACGCCTACCGCGGTCTTGGCGGCGAGACCATGCTGGACCGAGAGTCGCGCAACATGACCAACAACTACCGCCGCGCCTTCGCCATCCTTGAACGCTTCTACAATGAACAAGGCAACCAGGTCGGACTAGAGCGATTGCGGGAGATTTACCGCAACCTCTGGCCGGAGGAGGGCGTTGCTGAACAGTCTTCCGATTCGGATCAAGATGCCGGGGACAGCGACTGATTAAGGGACGTGGGGCGAATGACCCACCGCCGGATCCTGCCGACGGAATTTCCCGTTGCCATAAGTCCCGCCATCTCGTACTATCTAATCAATGACTGATGACAAACTCAATCTGTCCAAGCTGAAAGGCAAGATCGTCGCTATCGACGGTCCCGCCGGGTCCGGCAAGTCGACTACGGCGCGGCTGCTGGCGGCGCGGTTAGGTTTCACCTATCTCGATACCGGCGCCATGTATCGCGCCGTCACCTGGTATGCTCTTAAGAGCGGAATCGATCCCGCCGCCGGCGACAAGTTAGGCGAGATGGCGAGCACGATGCCGCTTGAGTTTACCACCAAAGCAGAAGTCAACCGCGTGCTGGTCGGCGAGCACGACGTCACCACCGACATCCGCAGCCCCGAGGTCACACTACACGTCTCCGAGGTATCCGCGCACAAATCGGTACGCAAAGCAATGGTGGCGAGGCAGCAACAGATGGGCAAAAAGGGCTCGATCGTCGCCGAAGGGCGTGATACCACCACGGTCGTCTTCCCTCAAGCCGACATTAAGATCTATCTCGACGCCAACACCCGCACCCGCGCTGAGCGGCGGCTGTTGGATCTCGAGCGCATGGGTATCAATAGCAGTGTTGAGGAACAAGAGGCGGATATCATTCGCCGCGACAAGCATGACTCCGGTCGCACCCACTCGCCGCTGACTAAAGCCGAGGATGCGCACATCGTCGACACCTCCAATCTCACCATTGAAGGCCAGGTCGCAAGGATCATCGAACTCATTCGGTCTGTCGTCAAGTAGCCATGAAAATCCTGTACTATACCGGATGCACGCTGACGCGAATCGTCACCAAATCAGTCTATCGCATCAAAGTCAGCGGGACGGAGAACATCCCGCAACAGGGCGGTTTCATTCTCGCAAGCAACCATCTGTCCTACTATGATCCGCTGTTGGTGGGCAGTTCGGCGACGCGGCAGGTGTACTTCATGGCCAAGCAGGAGTTGTTTGAGAACCCTCTGTTCGGCAGCATTATCAGAAGAACCAACGCCCTGCCGCTCCGTCGCGGTACTATTGACCGCGCCGCCCTGGACAGTTGCGTCGAGGTAATTGAACAAGGCTACGGCTTGACTGTTTTCCCCGAAGGTACCCGGGCCAGGCAGGGGGAATTCCTTGATCCGAAGCCGGGGGTGGGGATGGTGGCCGTGCGTGCGCGCTGTCCCATCGTGCCCGCCTACATCCACGGCTCCAATCATCTCGGGGCCTGCCTGCTCGGTCGTGAGCGCCTCAGCATCGCCTACGGTGAACCACTGCCGGCCGACTGGGTGGCTTCCTTTGAAGCCACCAAGGAGAGCTATACAGAGATCGCCCGAGTAGTGATGGAGCGCATCGCCGGTCTCAGCAGTACGGGAAAACCCTAAACCGAAACGGCTTGTCACCCGATCATTAATCGAGCCGCGATATTAGAGAAATGACTTGATTTTTCTTCAGGTCATGCTATTTTGTGCGGCTGCCGCGAAGAGAACGCGGCGACCTGACGGTTTTCCCATACCGGGAAAAATTCAAAACCGTCAGGGTTCATGTAAGGAGGTTCTCTAAAGTAAATGGCAGAAGCCAGGAATTCTGTAACCACAAAACCGCCCGTCAAGGTCTCCAAGCGCAAATACAGCGCTGCCAGAAAAACTAGAAGGATCAAAACCAAAATCACCAGGAATCATATCGCCACGGTGACACCGGTTGAGGTCAAGGAGAAGGAAAAGGCCCAACGGGTAATGACTGCTCGCCACCAGCGCATGGTGGAGAAAGCCAAAGTACGTTCCTCGATGCCGGCGGTGGAGCCGGTCCCGGAAGTATCGGCGGTCAAGATCACCGATATATCAGGAATCGTTTACGACCTGCCGGACTACCAGGCAATGGTCGACATGTACGACTCAACCATCCGTTCCATTCGCGAGGGCGAAGTTGTCAGCGGTACGGTCATGGGCGTCACCCGCGATGACATCATCGTCGACGTCGGCTTCAAGAGCGAGGGGATCATCCCTATCCACGAGTTCCCGGCGCCCCTGAACATCAAGGTCGGCGACGAGATTGAAGTCTACCTGGAGCAGATCGAGGACTCCAACGGACAACTCATCCTCTCCAAACAGAAGGCCGACTTCATGCGGGTCTGGGATAAGATTCGTGAAGTCCATGATTCCGGTAATCAGATCGAGGGTCGAGTGGTGCGTCGCATCAAGGGCGGCCTGGTCGTGGATATCATGGGGGTGGACGCATTCCTGCCCGGTTCGCAGGTAGCGCTGCGACAGGTGCCGGATTTCGACGCTTTGATCGGCGAAATGATGAGCGTCAAGATTATCAAGATCAACAGGAGCCGACGTAACATCGTTATCTCCCGTCGTGTCGTCCTCGAAGAACAGCGTGAATCGATGCGCGCGCAGCTACTGAGCGAAATCGCGGTCGGTCAGATCAGACAGGGAATTGTCAAAAATGTGACCGACTTCGGCGTATTCATCGATCTCGGCGGTGTCGACGGCTTGTTGCACATTACCGATATGTCATGGGGCCGCATCCGTCATCCTTCTGAAATGGTCAATCTGAGCGAAAAGATTGATGTCAAGATTCTCGACTTCGATGATAAGACATCACGCATTTCGCTTGGCCTCAAGCAGATGACCCCCTATCCGTGGGAAAACATTGAGCAGAAATATCCGCTCGGAAAGAAGATCACCGGGCGAGTGGTCTCGATCACCGACTTCGGCGCCTTCGTCGAACTGGAAAAAGGGGTCGAGGGTCTCATCCATATTTCCGAGATGTCCTGGACTCAGCATATCAAGCATCCCTCAAAGATACTGAACGTCAACGACCAGGTCGAAGCTGTTATTCTGTCGGTGGACAAGGACAACGAAAAGCTGTCCCTTGGCATCAAACAGATGGAGCCCGATCCCTGGGGAACTATCGAAGAGAAATTCCCAGTCAATCAGGTCGTCTCCGGTAAGGTGCGGAACCTGACCGCTTTCGGCGCCTTTGTCGAATTGGAGGAAGGAATCGACGGTCTCGTGCATATCTCGGATATGTCCTGGACCCGCCGCATTCAGCATCCCTCTGAGGTGATGAAGAAGAACGACACTGTGGAAATCAAGATTCTCAAGATAGATCATGACAACCGTCGAATATCGCTGGGGTACAAACAACTCAATGAGGATCCCTGGCCGGAGATCGCCCGCAAATACGCGGTGGGTACCGATTGCCTCGGCACTATCAGCAAGGTGCTCGATCGCGGTGTGGTGGTTGATCTGGACGGTGATCTCGAGGGGTTCGTCCCGGTTGCTCAGTTGGGTCACAAGGACCTTGAGCAACCCGACGCCGCCTTCACCGAAAGTGAGTCGATTCCGTTGCAGGTAATCGAACTTGACAGGAACCAGCGCAAGGTGGTCCTGTCGGTTGTGGCCTATTACAAGAAGCGCGAGCGGGCCGAGTACGAGGAATTCCTGGCCAAGCACGAGCCCAAAGCAACCGCGATGGGTGATGCTATGCCCGAGGAATTGAAGGCGCAGGTTGCCGAAGCGGCAGCGCCCGAGCCACCGCCTGCAAAACCAACCGCCAAGGAGCCTGACGCTGAGACCAAGGCTGAACCAGCCGAAACGGCGGTTGCCAACGAGGCGACTGCTGCGGCTCCGGCTGACACGCCCACGTCTGAGGAATCGGACGACACCGCTGCCTCCGGCGACCCGGAAGAGGAACCCCCGAAAGCCGAGTAGGTTCGATTTCCAATAAAAGTGATTTATCACTCGCCCCCGGTGGTCGTGACAACAGCCGCCGGGGGTTTTTTGTGTCCATGGGCAACCGGTGCTGGTTGTATGCGTTGTGGTGGTCGGATTTTCAAATCCGACCACTTGTCTGGCTGAATCTGAAGGTCCATAGGGCAAGGGGAGCCAGCATCAGGTGAGGTCAGCCGGCCCACAGCCCTGAAACGATTTTCGCAACAAGCTCCCCGCGGGCTGGTGAGGCATCAGCACCAAACGGTCGGATCGCTGGGATCGGGCGGAACATCTTGGAAGCAGAATGGTTTGATTAAATAGCTTGACCTTGACAAAAGTCTTGGTTAATTTAGTAAACTCGGCCAAAATTGGGCCCTTAGCTCAGTTGGTTAGAGCAGCTGACTCATAATCAGCGGGTCGCAGGTTCGAGTCCTGCAGGGCCCATGAAAAGGAAGGATAGGTTTTTGGGCAATTAGCTCAGTTGGTTAGAGCGTTCGGTTCACATCCGAGAGGTCACTGGTTCGAATCCAGTATTGCCCAGTTTGCAAGATGAAGAGCTTGGAAAAAGACAAAACACACGTAGTCTGTCCTGTCGAACCCTGCCGAACGGCGGGTGGAGGCACGGCCCGACCAAGATACTTGAGAGCGCATTCTCCTGAGGGTTCAGGAGAATGCGTTTCTCGTTTGAGGTGCCGATGAATAAGCCGCTTCAGGCGCAAGGAGGTGTGATGCCCAGCGAACTCGAACTACTGTTGAAACTTCAGATTGTCGACTATGATCTTGGCGAGTTGGAACGTTCCAAGGAATACCTTCCCGACATGATGGATAATCTGCGCACAGAGATCGAGGAGGCCAAAACCAAGCTGGAATCCACCACCGCCGAATTTAACGAGAAGAAGGTCACCGTCAAAACCCTTGAGTCGGAGATCGCCGCCAAAGAGGCTGAACTTCAGAAGTATCAGCAACAGATGATGTCGATCAAGACCAACAAGGAGTATGACGCCCTGGTGGCGCAAATCGACGCCATCAAGGAGGTCATCTCCAACCAGGAGACCGAACTGCTGCAGACTGATGAACGTCTCACCGAACTGGAAAAAGAGATCGCGGAATACGGAGATAAATCAGCCTCGGCTGAGGAGACCAATTCCAGGCAGTTGGCGATTTTGCAGGAAAAAATCGATTCCATCGGAGACAAGGTGGAGGCCAAAGAAGGGGAGCGTGATCAGATATCCACGCAGATTTCCCGGTCTACTCGTTCAGTTTACGAACGTGTCCGCAAGGGAAAGGGTGGTTCGGCCGTCGTGACGGTTAAGAAGCGTGCTTGTGGATCCTGTTACAAGGCGCTGACGCCTCGCAAGGTGCAGGAGATCAAGAAAGGTGATCGCATCCACACTTGTGAGAATTGCGGCCGTCTTCTGTTCTGGAATGAGGAAGTATCCAACTAGGTCGTTCGGTCATCGCGGCTGACAGACCTTCGGAGAGGCTCTATATGACGGAGATACTGAAACAGATAGCTCTTACTTTCGATGATGTCCTTCTTCTGCCGGCGCACTCAAATGTACTGCCGAGTGAAGTGAACGTTGCGACCACCATTGCGCCCGGGATCGAGATGAATATCCCGCTGCTGTCGTCGGCCATGGACACGGTGACGGAGTCGAAGCTGGCTATTGCACTGGCCCGTCAGGGTGGAATCGGTATCATCCACAAAAACCTCACGCCGGAAGCACAGGCCGAGGAAGTTGACAAAGTCAAGAAGTCCGAATCCGGTATGATCGTCGACCCGATAACCCTGCCGCCTGACAAGACTATCGGTGACGCTCTCGAGGTGATGCGTCACTTCTCTATTTCTGGAATCCCGATTACTGAAAACGGGCGATTGGTCGGTATTCTGACTAATCGTGACCTGCGTTTTCACCGCGATCACAGCGTATCTATCTCCGAGGTTATGACCAGCGAAAACCTGGTGACGGTGCCGCAGGGTACTGATCTGGACACGGCCAAGGATCTGCTTCATCAGCACCGTATCGAAAAGCTGTTGATTGTTGATGAGCAGCGGAACCTGAAGGGGATGATCACTGTTAAGGACATCGTCAAGAAGATCCAATACCCCTTGGCCTGCAAGGATGAGCAGGGACGGTTGCGCGTCGGCGCGGCGGTTGGAGTGGGGCTTGACATTCAAAAGCGGGTACCGGGTCTGGTTGATGCCGGTGTTGATCTGCTGGTAGTTGATTCTTCACATGGACACAGCGAGGGTGTTCTCAAAGCAGTGACGGCGCTAAAGAAAAAATATCCCGCGGTGCCGGTTCTGGCCGGCAATGTAGCCACGGCTGACGGGGCTCAGGCGCTTATTGATGCCGGAGCCGACAGTGTCAAGGTTGGTATCGGCCCGGGCTCTATCTGTACCACGCGAATTGTAACCGGCGCCGGCGTACCCCAGGTGACAGCCATTATGAGCGCTGTCTCGGCAGCGGCCAAGTCCGGCGTTCCGGTCGTGGCCGATGGCGGCGTGCGTTTCTCGGGCGATGTCGCCAAAGCGCTGGCCTGCGGCGCCCAGGCTGTCATGATCGGGTCGCTTTTCGCCGGGACGGAGGAATCACCCGGTGAAACCGTACTGTTTGAGGGCCGTTCGTTCAAAGTGTATCGCGGTATGGGGTCCTTGGGCTCAATGACGAAAGGTAGCAAGGATCGCTACTTTCAGGAATCCGAAGAGGATGCCGGCAAACTGGTGCCGGAGGGAATTGAGGGACGGGTGCCGTACAAAGGTTCCCTCGCCGAGTCGGTTCATCAACTGGTGGGCGGACTGAGAGCCGGCATGGGTATATGCGGCGCAGCCGACCTGACTCAACTGGTCGCGAAGGCTCAGTTGGTGCGGATAACATCAGCCGGAGTTACCGAGTCGCATCCCCACTCGGTGCCGATTACCAAGGAAGCGCCCAATTATCGGCGTATGTTTTGAGTGGGGACGGCTATTATTGGAATGTTAGTGTTTTTTGGTTTATAGACATTGGCTTGATAAAGCAGGAGAAACAGTCGCGCTTTAGATGAGAATTTGAAGTGAGGAAAGTCCGAGCTCCAGAGAATCAGGGCGCCCGGTAACACCGGGGCGGAGTGATCCGACGGAAAGTGCCGCAGAAACTATACCGCCCGCCGTGTGCGGGTAAGGGTGAAAACGTGGTGTAAGAGACCACGGCCGCCGGCAGTAATGTCGATGGTGGGTAAACCCCGCCTGGAGCAAGGCCAAATAGGGGAAGAGGGGTTGATTCGCCCCGCTATCATTCCCGGGTGGGCCGCATAGAATGGCCGGGTAACCGGTTCATCAAGATAAATGACTGTTGGTCCCGCGTCTGCGGGATTACAGAACTCGGCTTACCTCCTGCTTTCCAAGCCTCCGAAATTCTGGAGGCTCTGATGAGCTTTATAAGACGGACCGCACCATTAAAGTGGGTGTTGGCTCCGGAACTGGACAAGGAGCAGGTTGCCGCCCTGGTGGCTGAGTGCAATCTGCCGGATCAGGTCGTCAAGGTTCTGATCAACCGCGGCCTTGACAATCCCGAAACGATCCACCGGTTTCTCCACCCGCAGTTGGATGATCTGAGAGATCCCTATGCTATGACCGGCATGCGGGATGGCGTCCAGCGTGTCACCGAGGCCTTCTGCAACAATGAGAAGATGATCATCTACGGTGACTACGACGTCGATGGTATCACGGCCACCACTCTCTTGTATATGGTGCTTGGTAAGCTCGGCGGAAACGTTGATTATTATCTGCCCAACCGGCTGGTCGAGGGCTACGGATTGTCCAAGGATGGGATCGATGAGGCCAAGTCGCGTGGAGTCACGCTGATTATCACCGTGGATACCGGTATCACCGCAATCGAGGAAGTGGAATACGCTCGTTCGGTTGGTCTTGATGTAATCATCACCGATCACCATGAGCCGGGTGAGATAATCCCTAAGGCAACGGCCGTCATTAACCCCAAGACCGACGGTGACAACTACCCGGATGAACTCTCCGGTGTCGGTGTGGCCTTCAAATTTGCTCAAGCCTTGTATCAGGCCCACAATCAGGATGAGCGTGACCTTGATGAACATCTAGACCTGGTGGCCATGGGTACCGCGGCCGACATCGTGCCGCTGGTTGGAGAAAACCGTGTTCTGACCAAGTTCGGTATCAGGCAGATCGCTCGCACCACCAAACCGGGTCTCAAATCCCTGACCTTCGTTGCGGGCCTGATGGGAAAGGATATCAGTACCGGCCAGGTGGTGTTCATTCTGGCGCCGCGTATCAATGCGCTCGGACGTCTGGGTGATGCCAAAGAAGCGGTCCGTTTGCTTTCCACACGGGATGAAAAGGTGGCTTCCGAGATCGCCCGCAAGCTCGATGACGAGAACAAACGTCGCAAGGAAATCGATGAGATCACGCTCAGAGAAGCCCTGAATCAGATCGACGAAGTGGTTGATCTCAAACACGACCGGGCTATTGTTCTCGCCGGCGAGGGTTGGCATCAGGGTGTGATCGGCATCGTAGCGAGTCGGATTGTCGAACGGTACCATCTGCCGACTATTATGATCTCGGTGACGGATGGTGAGGGCAAGGGTTCGGCTCGGTCGATCCCCGGTTTTCATTTGTGTGAAGCGCTGAAAGAGTGCGAGCACTTGCTCATAAAATATGGCGGTCATAAATACGCCGCCGGTTTGTCTATCAGAGACGACCGCATTGATGAGTTCCGCGAGGAATTCAAGCGCGTATCGGTCAACCATCTCACCGATGAAGACATCACGCCCAAGCTCCACATCGACCTTGAAATCGAATTGACCGATATCAATGACCACCTCATGCAGACAATTGAGGAGTTTTCACCTTTCGGTCCGCAGAACATGCGGCCTGTTTTCCTGACCCGCAACTGCGAGGTGGTGGGACAACCGTATATGGTCGGCAGGAATCATTTGAAGATGCGGGTGCGTAAGGGTGATCCCGTTTTTGATGTCATCGGTTTCGGTTTTGGTCAGATGGCCCATCAGATTTCATCCAAGGGCTGCCTGGTCGACCTGGCTTATGTCATCGAGTACAACACTTATAATGATGTGACCCGCAAACAGCTCCGCCTGAAGGACATCAAATTGACTGCGGGTAACCTGTCTACCGGCTTCGAGTGATAATGGATTTGCTCGACCGATTCCTCTTGGGAGATATTCGTGCCCTGTCACGCATGATCACGCTGGTGGAAAATCGCGTCGAGGGCTATCGCGAGGCGTTGGGGCAACTGTACCGCAAAGCCGGCAGGGCTGTCAAGATCGGTCTGACCGGACCGCCCGGCGCCGGGAAATCAAGTCTGGTCAATTGCCTGGTTAGTCAACTCATCGACGAGGGTGTCACGGTCGGGGTTGTCGCTGTCGATCCTTCTTCACCATTTACGGGCGGCGCCTTGTTGGGGGATCGGGTGCGTATGAGCGAGTTCCCCACCGACGGACAGGTGTACTTTCGCTCCATGGCCAGCCGTGGCGCCACCGGTGGGTTGTCGGCGGCGACCGATAACGTCTCGGTAGTGCTGGATGCCTTCGGATTCGATTTCATCCTCATCGAAACGGTCGGCGTCGGTCAGGTGGAGTTGGATATTGTCGATGCCTGCGATACGGTGGTGGTAATCATCGTGCCTGAATCCGGTGATGCCGTCCAGACGATGAAGGCCGGCTTGATAGAGGTGGCCGACATTATGGTGGTCAACAAAGCCGACCGTCAGGGCGCCGAAAGTGTGGCGGCAGAACTCAAGTACACCCTCCACCTGAGAAAGATCGCCAAAGACGCCTGGACAGTGCCGGTCTTGACCACCCAGGCCAATCAAGGAATCAATGTCGATAAGTTGCGTGGACGCCTTAGGGAACACTTAGAGTTCATCAGAGCAAACAACAACTTCGATGATCACCGACGGTTGCAGATACAAAAAAAGATCCTTGCCATCCTCAGTCACAGGTTCCGACAGGAGTTTCTCGATCGACTGACCGACCAGATCGACTTTGACACTATCGTCGACGACGTGTACCACGGTCACTCGGATCCCTTTCAGGTCTCGGACGAGCTTTATCAAAAGTACGCCTGTTCGTAAAGAGCTCGTGGAGCGTAGGGGCGCAGACGCCCTGAGACGATCACACGGATACATCTCCAGTCTTGTAGGTCGAAACCCCTGCCCCGAAGGGGTCGCGGAGCGAGGTTTCGACATCGGCCAAGCCGATTCCTTACTTCACCCCTTACATAAACACCACAACATTCCACCCGAAATGCGCCTGCCTGTCCTTTTGGTAAAGGACCCGCCCATGGCCACCAGCCTCGTAGGTCAGGACCCCTTGGTGGTCCTGAAGATTGTCAGGAGCGCTAAAGGCTCCTGACCTACTGGACTGACCTACTGGACTGAACAACGGTGACGGCAGTTTTGCTGCTGCCACCCCTTTCAGCGCGGGATATCAGCCCAGATCGGTCTTTGCAGCTGATCTTGACGGTGATGGCGACCTTGACCTGGTCACGGCTAACGCAGACAGCAACTATGTTTCAGTGCTACTGAACAAAAACCTCACCTGCTGCATCCCAACGCCTCGAGGTAACGTTGATTACGATCCGGCAGATCAGATCGACATCTCCGACCTGGTCTATCTTGTGGACTACATGTTCAGCCAGGGTCCTGAGCCGCCATGCTGGGAAGAGGCCAACGTAGACGGCAGCGGACCGGCCACACCGCCTGACGAAGGATCGGATGACATAGACATTTCTGACCTGGTCCACCTGGTAGATTACATGTTCAACGGCGGCCCACCACCGGCGGACTGTCCGTAGCAGGCAAGACGTGCTGTCGAAACCGCAGGGGTTTCGACTTACTGGAACTCAACGGGGCAGGTCATAGCAGAACCTGACCTGCTCTTTTATGCATCCTATATCATCAAAAGCCGCCTTGCAACAGCATTGGCCCGGCAAATCAAAGCAGGACAGAGAGTACCGTCTGAGCCGTTCGTTCGCTGCCAAACAGGCACAAACCGCTATTGACATTATGACCGACAGCGACTACTATTACGTCGTTTGATTGCAGGTATAATGCCTCAGAGTGGAGCCTGGATGCACGAATCGATATTGATGGCAGCAAACGCACCCGAGCGTAATCTGATCGTCGGGGCTGGATACTTGTCCAAGTCTGTTTTCATTTTCATCAACAGCATTGTAGCTTTACTGTCTCCCAGTGGAACCTTCCAAGAACTATCGCTTGGTGGTTATTGTGCGTGGTGTACGTCCCCGTGCGCCACGTGGATACAGGGGCAGACGAGGACGTCTGCCGCCCACAAACAGATCATGGGTTTTTGGAAGATCCCCGGTGGAGGAGGGTCGCTTGGCAGCTAAAAAGGATCATGATGGCAAAACGCTCTGAGACCGGAGATCACTCGAAATCAATACCGCGTGGTTTGCCGACCAGGCCGAAAGATGTGCGCGTAGCCCCACGGGCCCGTCGTATCGATTGGAGACGGATCGGATTCATCTCACTGGGGCTGGGTCTTTTTGGCGCTGTTTATGCATTCCCCGAGTTGCCGGCCGCGGTTGACCCCGAAGGGAAGGAGTTCGTGCTCAGCAGCGAGGGCAAGGCAGCCCTGGGGCTGTTTCTGCTGGCTGCTGTCTGGTGGGTCTTTGAGGTCATTCCGATCGGTGTAACCTCGATTGCTATCGGCGTGATTCAGGTATTGTTCCTGATTCGTCCGGCCAAAATAGCCTTTGGTGACTTTATGGATCCATCGGTGTGGTTTATTATCGGGTCGGTAGTGATCGGCATGGCCTTTTCGCAGACCGGATTGACGAAACGAATGGCGTACAAGATGCTGCTATTGGTGGGGGAGCGAACGAGTCGCATCTACCTTGGATGCTTCGCCATGACGGCGGGCCTGACTCTCATAATGGCGCACACGGCGGTGGCGGCCGCCATCTATCCGCTCTTGATGGCCATCTACACGCTCTACGATGAAGACAATCGCCCGACACGCTTCGGCAAAGGGTTGTTCATCGGCATGGCCTTCGTGGCCGGCACCGGGAGTATCATCACCCTTCTGGGGGCGGCTCGTGGAGCCGTGGCAATCGAGTTTTTCAGCGGCATTGTCGGGCGTGACATCGGTTTCTTCGAGTTGTCGTATTACATGGCGCCGGTCGGGATTGTCATGACCTTTCTTTTGTGGTTGTTTTTCATGGTCCTTTACCGACCGGAGCATAAAACGATCCCCGGACTGAAGGAACGAGTCACCACCCTTAACAACAACCTCGGTCCCATCACCCAGAATGAGAAGCTGACGCTGGTGATAGTAGGCGTGGCCATTGTAACGCTGGGCCTGCGGGCGGTGGTTCCGGAATTACAGTTCCTGCACAAGAGCGCCGTGATCCTGATGACCACGCTGGCTTTCTTCATTTTCAAAGTGCTTACAATCGAAGATCTGGAGCGAATCCCCTGGAACATCATCCTGTTATTCGGCGGCGCCATGAGTATCGGTTTCTGTCTTTGGGATACCGGCGCGGCTGCCTGGCTGGCCATTCAGTTTGTGGGAGTGATTCAAAACGCCGGTTGGTTCGTGTTCGTCATGGGTATCGCAATCTTCGTCCTGATAATGACAAACCTGATTATGAACGTGGCTGCCATCGCCATTTCACTGCCGGTGGCGCTGGTAGTGGCGCCATACCTTGGCGTGGCGCCGGAGGTGGTGCTGTTTTCATCGTTGGTAGTGGCTGGTATGCCGTTCCTGCTTCTGGTGGGTGCGGCGCCCAACGCTATCGCCTATGAGAGCAAACAGTTCACCAGCGGGGAGTTTTTCATGACCGGTCTCCCCGCCAGCGCCATCCTGGTGGTTGTCCTGGCGGTTTTTGTGGCGGTAATCTGGCCGCTTATGGGTATGCCGGTGACCGTTGGGTGAGTTGCCGTATGTCCCGATCAAGCGCGACCTACGAGCGCTGCTCTTAAAGGCAGGACCGCTACGGTCCCACCTTATTGGCGCAACAGATGCTATTCCAGACCGCGTAACGACGAACCATCAAACGATTGATGTATCTTAGCCGACGCCGGTCCCTCCGAGACATAGAAGCTGATTGTCTGAGAGCCGCCATACGCTATGGCCATTTCGCCACCGCCTATAGCCTGGCTTTCGCCAAACACCACCACCGTGACACAGGCAGTGCCGATATCTGATCCCAGCGGATTGCCGCCGTCATCGAGACAGGTCACCGTGATCGAGTGATCGCCTGGCGACAACTGAACATTGAAGGTATTGGCCGCGCCCTTGGGTGTCACACCGACATCGCCGCCGTCAACGGCTACAAGAAAGATATCATCAGCGGCGGCGCCGCAGTCACTGACCGTGATTTGCACGTTCTTGTCACAACATCCGGCGTCGCATTCGTCGATCTCACCGTCGCCGTCGTTGTCAATGCCGTCGCCGCAAACTTCAACACCACCTTCGACATCGTCCGGGTCGGCTTCGTCATCGGCTTTGTCGCCGGATTCGGTGCTTGCCTGATCCGAATCGCATTGGTACACACCATAAGCGCTGAGCATGCTGCTGCTGCGACTTTCGATAGTCCCTTCCCGATCGACACAGCGCATGAACTCCGACTCAACATTGCCCAAACTGCGGTTGGCGGGGTCGGTCGCCTGCGCCGCGATCACTTCGCCGTACACACCGTACAGGGACGTGAGGCTGAGGGAGTACAACTGCTCGAGACTGGCCGATGTTGTCAGAGCATAGGAGACGTCACCACTGTTGCAAGCCTCCTCGCGTAGTTCGCGGAGAAGTTGATCGAAGAAATCCGCCAGGCCGTTGAAATCGGCGGCGATGCCGTCCAGTTCGCCCACGACCATGGAGAACTCCATCAACAGGGCATCGTAGTCGACTTCACCGTCAATGTCATCTTCTACGTCATCGATGTCGTCGTCGATGTCACTGTCATCGTCGGAACCGGCACTCATGTCGACGGCAATCGATGTACTGACGCTGCCGGAAGTCGGCGTGACAGTCGTATTGCCACCGGCGCTTCCACCATCAGGTAGAACGACACTGGCCGACAGGGGCAGCGGAGTACCCAGCTCATGGTCGATAGGTCCCAGTGAGAAGGCGCCACCGGCATCGGTAGTTGTCGTCGCGCCGCCACCTGTTACCGAAGCGCCTTTGACTGGATTGCCGTCGGTGCTGTTGACCGTGCCGGTAACAGTGACCGGGGTGGTACTCTTTTTCAAAGTTATCACGACGCCACCAATATCGGTGTTGACGCCATTGAACGTGACAGTGACCGGTCCGCCGGCCAGTTGGGTGGAACCATCTGTGTACGTTGCGCTCACTGCGGCTGATTCGTTGGCAGCCAGTTCAATCGGTGGTAGAGCAAATCCGCCGGAGCCGTCGGTGGTAGTCGAGGCGCTGCCGGTGATTACCACTGCGCCGGAAATCCCGGCGCCCTGCTCGTCCTGGACCGTTCCGGAGATGGTTACATCGTACACATCTTCCTGCTGCACTTGCAGCACAATCGTCGGCGCGGTTGTAGCATCGGCCATTGGAGTGCAATTGGTCGAACCCCCTACCGGCGTACCCCGGTGGTCAGTAAGTGATGCACTAATTGTCACCGATGTGCCCAACTTGTGTAGAAACGCTGGAAGGGTGTATCTACCGGAGCCATCGGTGACAGCAGAACCACCGGACGGTACGCTAACCGTTACATTTGGCAGACCTTTGCCGTCAAGGTCGTGTACAAAGCCACTGATGGTAACATCGGTTTCGGTTTCAATGTCGAGGACAATTACAACGCCGCCGATCGTGGCATTGGCGCCGTTGAAGGTCACGGTCTGCGGCGCGCCGCCGAACGAGTTGGTACCTTCGGTGAGCGTGGCCATGAGGGTAATCGATGAATCCTTGACTAACATGAACGGCCCGATTGAAAAGGCCCCACCCGCCGCCACCGTGACAGCCTGACCTCCTCCGGTAACGACAGCACCTGAGACACTAATGCCGTTGGCGTCGGTGACTCTTCCACTGACCGTTACAGCGGTCGGGATGATGACCGGGATACTGAGTGTTACGGCGCTGGGCGAGGCGCCTTTATAGGTGACAGCTTTGGCGCTGCCGCCAACTTTGATCCCGCCCTGGGCAACTATAGATGGAGTGAGCGTGACACTGAATGGTTCCTCTTCCCAATTGGCGGGTACTTCGATGGGACCGATTACGGCAATACCGTTGCCGCCGGTGGTGACAGCAGCAACGTTGTGCGTGCAAGACACAACGGCTCCGGCGAGCGGACTTCCGTTGTCATCGAAAACCGTAGCATTTATGACCCAGCCAATACCTGTCCCCGACGTATCGCCGGTGGTGTCGATCGCATTTATGGAAATGTCGACCCCGGTGTGGCTTTCTCCTGTGACCACAACGGAGGCCGACCCGGCCTTGCCGTCTTTGGTTGCGGTGCAGGTAACCTCAACCCCCGGGGTAATCTGCACCGTGAGCGTGTAGGATCCATCAGCGCCGGTTGTGGCGCTGCCGAGACCGGTCGCCTGTGGCGCCGAGGCCGACACAGTCGCGCCATTGCATGGTACGGCTGCCTGACTGGTATCTTTCTTGATTGTAACGGCGCCTTGAATCACTGCCGAGAAGTCACCTTTGGTCAGTGTGTAGTCCAGACCACTGGTAACTTTTTGTGGTATACGGCCATCTCGTTCGATAGTATCGAAATCGGCCTTGGATACCTTCTCGTGGATGGCATCGTTGACCTTGCCTTCGATCAGGATCTCGTACTTGCCGTCATCCTCGGTTGTCTCGGAATAGGTTTTGCCGCCAACGGTAAACTCTACCTTTGCACCTGGGGACCGACGGGTATTGTCATCTTCTTCCTCATAGACCGTACCGCGGACCAGAACGTACTTTTCGTACTCTTTGATAACAGCATTCACCGCCGCATAGTGTTTGTCGGTCAGGATGTAATTGGCCATGAACGTTATTTCATCGAGCCGTCCGTAGAAGTATGCATCCTGATAAAGCCCGAGCTTGTCGATTATGATCCATCCCTGGTCGGACTTGTTTTTCCAGCCTGCAAACAACCGATAGTATTCGCGAGCCTTGGCTTCGGCCTCGGCTTTCAGCCCATTGGCGCGGCTGGCCAGCCAGTCAGGATCAAGGGCGCGCCGTTCCAAAAGGCGTTCGTGCCAGCGGTACACTTTGCCGGCATTTGATTTGTTAGCGAAATAGCCCCGTTTGGTGGCGGGATCAAAAAGGAAGTAGTCGGTATTGCCTTCGTAGACTTCGCCCCGCAATCGTGGAAAGATACCGGTGGCGAAATAGGTCAGGCAGCCGCTGCCGCCGGCCTCCTTGAACGCTGCTTGTTGGTCTTGTCGATATCCGTGCTGACCACACAACGAACCACCACGGAACTCATCGATCTTTTTGCCCAGACGGTCCAGGGCATTGGCAAACTCAACCGCCACCTCACCGTACGCTTTGATCCACTGGCCGAGAATCTTTCCAACCAGAGGAATCTTTTCCATCTTGCTGGCGCTTTCAGTCAGCAGTGATCCTATAAGGCGCAACCCGTAGGTTGGGTTGTCCTTGGCGTGCTCGGGGTCGAATTTCTTAGTGAATTCCCAGATGTTCTCAACCTCGCCAGCGTACTTGTCCGCCTTCTTGAGATACCCGGATGCTGCTTCGAGTTTCTCCGTTAGCCCGGCTTTGTCGATTTCGTTGAACATCTCGCGCAACTGGTTCACCTTGTCCTGAGCGGCAGCGGTCTTACTCTTATCGAGGTTGAACAGTCTCTGAGCGAGTTCTATACCTTTTTCAGGAGAATCGCTAAAAACAGCATCATGGTACTCTTTGTATTTCTTCTGAAAGTCGTCAAACTTCGTTTTGCCTTGCTGCATGGTCTGGCGGACGGCTTTCCACTGATCCTCGGTTTGCTGGACAGCTTCGTTGAACTCATCATCCCGCGCCATAGCAAGCGGAGCAACGAGGTACAACAGAAGGCTGGCGGCTAATAGAACATACGGTATTCGTTTCATCTCACATCTCTCCTGGCTGGGCTATTGACGAACATCAAACAGATATCGGACTTGCACACCGATCTTCGATCTGTCCAGATCTGCGGGGGATTCAATCTCCGCTCGCGTTGAATGAAAATTAGTGTATCCATCGACAAACCACTGCTGGTTTACCGGGTAGCTGAATCTGATTTTCAATTCGAATATGCTAATCGTACGAATGGGATCGGCGTTGTAATAGGCCGACATTATATAACTCAACTCTGCCCGCCCGGTTATGCCGGGATCAAAGGCGATACCGGCGACGGCATCCAAACCGACCCGGGCCGTGTTCCGAGGGTTGCGAGCGACAAAATCAACATCGACGATATCTTCGTCGAACGCGTCCGCGCGCTCGGTGTCGATGTATGCCTTGGCGCCCAGAATCGGCCCGATTGAGAGCGTCGGCATCCAACCACCGAGAGCCTTGGCCCACCCGAAACTGTAGTAAATATCCAGCGTGTGGGCGGGGTGGACGTTGCTGAAGCGCAAAGGGTTGTCCTCGTCAGATGCTTCGGTGTAGTACCGTGCCGCCAGGTTGAACTTCGAATAGCGACCACTGCCGACCGGACGTGAGTTGCGCCGGAACTGCACCTGGGCAAAGTCAAACATCAGAGTATCCTGATGCATCCGATACACGAGATTCCATCGGGTCATTTTCGTTTGCCGGCCGCGCATACTTGACTGATAGATGAACTTGAGATCGGTCATGTCGGCGTCATCGAGGTTAGGATACTTGTACATGTGAATTTCAGGTCCCCAACGCTTACTGCCGGTAGCGGTGCGCCGCCCCGAATAATAATGCACCTTCAGCCGGTTGCTCTCGGTCGGTGAATCATCGAAATTCGGCATTCTGAACTGCTGATAACTCATGCCGATTTGCGATCCACCGGGTGAAAAATGATATACAACGCTCGGATTAAATTCGCTGTGGTCAAGAGCTTCAATGTCGTTCGTTTTCTTCAGATAACGTAATTGCATTTTGACGTTGCCGGTTCCAAACGGCATCATGTCGCGGGCTGTGAACGAGAAGGTGTTGTAATCGGCGCCATTGGTGTTCGAGTAGCCACGCGAGTCCCGCCTGATCTGAACATTGACCTTGTGCTTGGCTGTTTGTGTAGCCATTTGAGCGAAGATGCCGGTCTGTGAGTAGTTGAACACATCGTTTTCTTTGTCACTGTACTTGGATAGATCAAGGCCTGCCGACAGCGAGACCTGTGGGGATAGTTGGTGGTTCACAGTGGCGCCGAAGTCAGTCAATCCGATCTCGCGGCGCTCCACCGTTGTCTTGTGATTCAGCCGCCCCAGAACAGTGGTCTTGCCTGACGGCGTGTAGCGGCCGCTAAGGTTGAAACTGAAATCGCCGGATGAGGCGCTGATCCTGGGATCGGCATGGGGTCTCTTGTATTTCGAGGAGCCGAGAGCAGCCGTGAACTCACCGTGGATCGTCACCGGTTGGCCGGTTGCTGAACCGTGCACAGGTCCGATCCGGTCAGTTGGCTCAATCGGTTGGCCGAAGTCGCCGGTAGCTTTGTCCCAGTAGCGCTGTACGAGACCGCGATACTTCTTGAGGTCTGCCTTCAGTTTGTCGATTTTCGGCCCAAGCTGACCGGCCAGGTCTTTTGCCGATGATTCGGAGTTGAGGTCTGTGTGCAGTTTGCTCAACGCCTCGGATGTCTCGTCGGTATTGACGTTAAACGCATCCACCAGCGGTTTGACGCTACCCAGTCGATTCTGCGCCTCGCTCTTGCGGGCAGGCAACGGCACGCCACTGCTCGCGCGACAGTCGTTGTCGAGTTGCTTGATCTGCTTCAGAATCGCCAACGTCAATCCGCGTGAACGATTGACGTGTCGATTGGCGTCGTCATAACGCTCCTGCAATTGTTGCTCCGAGGCGGCGAACGCACTGGAACACAAACCCAGGAGCAGCAACGTTACGACGAACAAGCGCCTGCGGGCGCCTCCGGTTTGGTCATCATCTCTTTTCATATCGGTCTTGATATTCCTCACTGCGTAACGTGTTGTCGCTTCGATTATCCCTCGGACATCGCTACGAAAACCGCCCAGGTAGCGTTAACGGTCGACATCCGAGACATTCCTGCTTCGAAAATATCGCCAGTGTTGCCGACGATAACAAGCTTGAAATACTACGCCGACCACATGGATCGGAACAATCCGCATAAGAAAAATCTTGCCGTTTGGCGCTATGACTGTTAACTCAAAGGAGATGCGTGCAATGATTCTCAGGCAGGTCGGTCAGCCGCTGCGGATGTCAAACGTGCCCGAACCTGTGGTTGGACCTGCGGACGTGCTGATCACGGTTCACACCTGCGGTGTTTGCCGAACCGATCTGCATGTCGTAGACGGCGACCTCACCGAACCCAAGCTGCCGTTGATTCCGGGGCATCAGATTGTTGGTGTAGTGGCCGACGTGGGTGCAGAAGTTGACTCGTTCAACGTGGGTGATCGGGTGGGCGTGCCGTGGCTGGGAGGGAGTTGTCAACGATGTGACTACTGCCTGAACGAGCAGGAGAATCTGTGCGATGAATCGCGCTACACCGGCTATCAAGTTGACGGCGGTTTTGCCGAGAGGTGTGTAGCCGATCAGCGTTTCTGCTTTCCGATTCCGTCGGGATACCCGGACTTGCAGGCAGCGCCGTTGCTTTGCGCAGGCCTCATTGGATACCGCTCACTGCGAATGGCCGGTGATGCGCACCGAATCGGTTTCTACGGTTTCGGAGCGGCGGCCCATATTCTGATTCAGGTGGCGCGCTACCAGGGACGCGAGGTGTATGCGTTCACTCGTAAAGGGGATACCGAGGGCCAGGCTTTTGCTCAGGAACTGGGTGCGGTCTGGGTCGGTGACTCCGATCAAGAACCACCGACACCACTCGATGCCGCCATAATCTTCGCGCCGGTCGGTGATTTGGTCCCGGCATCGCTGCGTACGGTTCGTAAGGGAGGTATCGTAGTCTGCGCCGGGATTCACATGAGTGACATTCCATCGTTTCCCTATTCCATCCTCTGGGGGGAGCGTCAGATTCGGTCGGTAGCCAATCTCACGCGACGCGACGGCGAGGAGTTCCTGGCCTTGGCGCCAAAGGTACCCATTCGCACGGAAGTGCATCCTTATCCTCTTGAGAAAGCGAACGAAGCGCTGGACGATCTGCGTCATGGCCGTTTCAACGGCGCCGCCGTGATTGTGGTGGATTCATCCGACTCGGTACGCTGAGTGCGATTCTCTGCCGCGCGCAGTGATTGCCTCTCTGGGAGTGAATGACATCCCGATTGCAAGCGTAAGGTGATTGACAAGCCGGCTGTCTTCATTATTATGACATAGTGATGCACGTACGGTGGGCCAAAACAGAGAGTGTCCATAAGGAGAGGCAATGACTGTCCAACTGCCTCGTAGTCGCAACCGGCTGGAATGGTATCGATTCGATCAGGTCGGCTCCGGCGGATGGGAATTGATACTGCCGGATTTCTATGCGCGGCTGTTTGCTCAACAGGAGCCGGCGGTGATGGAGAAATCCAACGGAGACTTTCACCGTGCGCCCGATCATGCCGGACAGAGGGTCTGCTTCGATGGTCTTACGACAGATGATGTCGCCGTGGTGGAACGATTCATTAGTGATTTCAGACGGTTCGTCGTCCTCGGTCTGTCCAGCCGTTTGAAATCGTGTTTCTCAGACGAACTCGATTGCTGTCTGGCGCTCGATTACAACGCTGAATCACCCGACGAGTTATCACAGCACAAACGGACCCCGATCGGTCAACTGGAGTACCGGGCGAAATACGAGGAGTCCGAACGAGCGGTGATCGTACTCGCCAGACACATGGTGACTTTGTTGGATCGCATCGGTCAGTCGTTTGCGCTCGGAGAAGTCACGCTTTCTTACGTCCCGCCGGGAATGGGCAAGCAGTTTGACTTGCCGAGAGAACTGGTCCGGGCGGTGGGAGATGTTCTGACATCAAGGGTAACCCATGACCCGCCGACAGTTGTACGCCCCACCCTGATTGTTAACAAGCCGGACCTGAAAGGGCTGGCGTTGCCGGACAAGATCGCCGCCTGGCGGAGCCTTGAGGAGTCGGGCGCGATCACACTGTCGGATTCTGTGATTGACCGAACGGTAGTGGTGATCGACGACCTCTATCAATCGGGCGCTACCTTATGGTCGTACGCCGGGTATCTCAAATCCCTGGGGGCAACGACGGTGATCGGCATGGTCTGTGTTAAGTCCCGGCGAGATACGGATAACCTATGAACCAAGAGACGATTATCCTGCAGTTGATGCAGACCGAGGGGGTGGGAGCGCGGACGTTGGCACGTCTACTACGAACGTTATCATCGGAACAACTCGAATTGGAGGATTTGTTCAGTGCTGACTCGGCCGAGTTGTTCCAGCGCTGCAAACTTCCCGGCGATTTCGCCGCCCGCGTGGGGACGGATTTCGAGGAGGCCGAGCGATTGCGCCAGGTGCTTGAGGGGCAGGGTATCAGGATGTTGGTGCTGGGTCGTGCGCGTTATCCATCCCGTCTGATCAACATGTTAGGGGAAGCATCGCCGCCAGTGCTTTTCGTGCACGGTGACACAGATTTGTGGGAGCAACCGGCCGCGGCCATCTGTGGATCACGCCGGGTTTCTCAACAAGGTAGTAACACCACAAGCGATCTTGCCGCTCAACTGGCCCAGCAGGGGATAAACATAGTAAGCGGGTATGCGCCCGGAGTCGACCAGGCGGCGCATGGTTCGGCCATCGAAGCCGGTGGTGCTACCACGTTGGTGCTGCCGACCGGCGTTATGCGTTTCAATATGACCGACATTCTGGGTGCTGCCGCGACCGATGACAGGCTCCTGGTGATATCGGAGTTTCACCCGCACTCTCCGTGGTCTACGTGGAACGCCATGCAGCGTAACAAGACCATCCTTGGCCTGGTTGACGCTGCGATAATCGTCGAGCCTGCGACATCGGGCGGGACTTGTGAAACCGGTAAAGCGGCTTTGAAGCTAGGCTGCCCTCTGTACCTGGCTCTTTCCGGTGAGAACGACAACGAGGAAGCCGGCCGTTATTTCTTGCGGCGCGGCGCAGTGGCGCTTTCATGCGAGGGGGACAACAGGGCGAGCTTGAATCAACTCATCGAAACCATCCGCCGGCGGCACGAATCCGGCGGCCCATCGGGTAAACTTCTTTGATCGCCACAGGCAAGCCTGTTCTTCGCGCTACGCGCGCTATGCCACTCACGGCACACTCCAGTCTTCGTAGGGCAGGATCCCTGTGATCCTGCCATCTGCATTTCGTCAGGTTCCAAGGAACCTAACCTACAGGACTGCCGAAACATCACCCTGAGCATTCCCCCCAACGTCGTGCTGAGCGGAGTCGAAGGGCGACGTACCTCGTGGGCCGAAGCTGGATTCCGGGTCAAGCCCGGAATGACAGAGCATTGTGCGCGAATCTGAAGATTCGTCCGCCACAAGGTTGCGGACCGACGATTCAACCTTGCGAACCATGCCCCCGTGTCTGGTTATAATAGTCAATGCCGTTTACCATAGCTCATACTGCGGTGGTTCTGCCGTTGAAACAGTTCAAGCCGCACTGGTTTTCACTGACCGGTTTGATGGCTGGCGCCATGTCGCCGGACCTGCTTTACTTTCTGATGATGCAAACCAGCTACCGTGGTGTCAGTCACTCCCGGCTGGGGTTGTTCGTTTTTTGCTTGCCGGCCGGAATCGCCTTTTCGTTCGCCTTTCATTGGTTGTTCAAACAGCCGGTGATCTACAACCTCCCCTGGCCGTTGGATCGCCACCTGTCGGGTTTGGCCGATCATCAGTTCCGAGTACACAGTCTGAGAGCATGGGTGGTGCTTATGACATCAGTGCTCATCGGAGCGCTAAGTCATTTCTTCTGGGATTCGCTCACGCACGATACCGGGGAGATTGCATGGATGTTCCCGATTCTCAAGGAGTCGTTCACGCTGTTCGGCATCTCCCAACCGTTGTGTCGCTTCATACAGCATCTAAGCACTTTTGCGGGGATTGTGGTGCTGCTCTTGTATATGCTCAAAGGTAGCCTCGTTCCTCCGCCGACTGTTTCTCGACCCTTACATACGCCGCGCCGGAAGTTTTTGTTCTGGCTGGTTAGTAGCGTCGTAGCTGCCGTCTTTGCCTTGTTGGTTGTCTGGGGTTACGATCACTTGTATGATCTTCGGATCGCTACCGGATATCACCGCCATGCTGCCATGACCACCGTTGGTTTGGCGAGTTGGGCCGGGTTCTTCTACTACAGTTGCATTACCGGGTTGATTGACCGGCGACGTAAGTAGAGCCGAAGGCCGGACAATTCCTGTTCAGATCCTGCGCAGGCTTCCGATATTATCACCAAGGGGCGCCGATGAGTGCCTTGCAGAGATTTTATGAAACGCCTGGAAAACAAAGATGCCGCGACGGCTGCGGACGAACCGGCACGCAAGCGACTAACACTCGATCAAGAGGCCGAGGCGGCCGAAATGTCCGGCCGTCTGAATGAAGAAATCCAGCAACGTCGCGATGCCGAGAGCGACCTGGCCCTGGCCAATCAGATTCTGGAAGCCAAGCATGCCGAGCTAACCCAGCGTAATGTCACTCTGCAGCAGGTACTAAACCGAATCGAAGAAGAGAAATCTTTGCTGGCCTTTCGAATACGATCTAATATCGATCGCCTGGTCAAACCGATCGTTCAAGCCCTGCAGGACAAAGCCAACCCGGTCGAGAAACGGCAGTTGCGATTTCTTTCAAGCAGTCTGGAGCAGGTCGCGGCGCCATTGAGCGAGAAATTGCACTCAGTCTACGCTCAACTCACTCCGCGTGAGGTGGTAGTCAGCAATATGGTCCGGGACGGTCTGACCTCCAAACAGATTGGCAATTTCATCGGCTTGTCGGAGGCCACCGTGCGTAAACATCGCCGCAACATCCGAAAGAAGCTGGGCATCGCAGGTAAACCCGTCAACCTCAGTTCTTATCTCAAGACAATCTAACAGGCTGTTGAAAAACGCCACAATCGTCATTGCGAGGTCACGCGTTTCGCGTGACCGTGGCAATCTCTATGTGGCTGCCCCATAACAATTGGAGATTGCCGCGTTCCCAGCGACACGAGTGTCTTCGGTCGCTCGCAATGACGGAATTATCACTCTTTCAACAACCTGCCAAGCTCGACTCCACGCTCGGGCGGATGGCGTAGATTACCTACGCCAAATGGGGGCCAAATTGGACTCTCCTGGCTACTTCCGGACAGTCGATGTAAGCTGTAGAACAGAGGGAGCAAACCTAAACAGGCGTGATGAATGTCACAAAAGGAGGCAACCATGACAAAACGCAAACTGTGGCCCATCAGCAACATATTGCTGAGCATCGCAGTGGTGGCCCTGGTGGCGCCGTTGTTCATCGGGACGGCAGCGCAGGCCCAGGACTTCGGCCAGCTACTGGCCGCGGTCGAGAAAGTCGAGGCCAATCTCAAGGCTATGATAGCCAGGGAATCATCGGCTCGCGAACAGGCGATGGAAGAGTTGCGCACAGAACTCAGGCCGAGGCCGGAG
>JAUWIB010000053.1 GCA_030605565.1 bacterium | reverse complement strand
CACTGTTTCGGAAGGCGGGTTCGAGGACGGACCCGCCCTACTGGGATCACTGTTTCGGAAGGCGGGTTCGAGGACGGACCCGCCCTACTGGGATCACTGTTTCGGAAGGCGGGTTCGAAGACGGATCCGCCCTACTGGGATCACTGTTTCGGAAGGCGGGTTCGAAGACGGACCCGCCCTACTTTTCTACTAGTGACAGCCGTCACTGTGTTACCAGTCGATACCCTTTTGGGCCTGAATGCCCTCCCGGAAGGGATGCTTGATCTCGGTCATGCTCGTCACGAGGTCGGCTTGATCGATCAGCCAGTCAGGCGCGTCCCGACCGGTGATAACCAGGTGCTGGTCGGCCGAACATGCGGCCAGCAATTCCTGAACCTCCTCTTTGCCGACCAGACCCAACTTGAGAGCAACATTCAACTCATCAAGGATGACAAGTTGAAACAGGCCGGATTCAATCTTCTCCCGGGCCAACGCCAACCCCTTCCGGGCCGCCTCCTGGTGCACCTTAAGCTCTTTGTTGTCGTCGAGTATTCCAACAAAACCCTCGCCGACAACGTGGAGTTCCAGATTCGGCTCAAGCCGTTTGACGCCCTTCAACTCACCATACTTCCAGGACCCTTTGACAAACTGGATAAGACAAATCTTCCAATTGTATCCGACCGCCCGCACACACATGCCCAAGGCTGCCGTCGTCTTGCCCTTTCCATCACCAGTATAGACGATCATCAATCCGCGGCTTGTTCCGTTTTTCTCAACCATGATTTCCAAGCCTCATCTTAAGTGCCCTTGTTACAACGGATAAGGTACTGCTTAGACGGAAAAAGTCAAATGCTGTTCGGTATATCCTGCGAAAAAACAGAGGCGAATTTGTGAAAAGAGTCACCAAATCCTGTTGACGGCCTGAGTGGAAGTCGTATATTTCAATGAGGATTAAAACAGTCATAACAGACCGGTTCCCAATGGCCGGTACATATACTGTAAGGTTGTCGAAGAAAGGTCCATATGCAATTCACCAAGGCCGAAGAATACGGCATGCAGGGCGTGCTGCACTTGGCCGACAAGGGGAAGGATGAAGTCACTCCTCTATCGGAAATTTCTGAGGCAAGGGACATCCCTGAGAAGTTCCTGGCCAAGATTTTCCAATCGCTGTCACGGTCGGGCATTTTGAGGTCTCACCGGGGTGTTCGGGGCGGGTTCACGTTGGCCAAACCGCCGGGCGATATCACTGTTAAGGATGTTCTCGAAGCGATCCAGGGCCCGTACCATCTGACCAAATGCATTCCTGATCCTGACAGTTGCGCCCGGAGCGCCAGTTGTGCCATGCGGGAACTGCTGGTTACTGCTGAGGAGAGATTGCTGGAAGTTTTCGTCAAGCATACTCTTGAAGACGTGGTGCATATGGAGCGATCAATGAGTGCGCCTCCATCTGAAAAACCGAATCCCTGAGCGCATTTCTATTTACTTCCAGCGCCGGGCACAGTATCTTCCGGGCCGGTAAAGAATGGTTGAACAGGAGAACTATAGCCATGCCCGTAAAATCTGACCGCTGGATTATTGAAATGGCGCGCGAGCGTGAAATGATCAAGCCGTTTTCGGAAGAACAGGTGCGCTCGGGAATCAGTTATGGAACTTCCTCCTACGGTTACGATATAAGTCTTTCCGATGAGTTCAAGATATTCGACCCCAGGGGTGTGACGGAGTTGGACCCGACCAAAATGACCTCCAACAATTTCCGGGACGTCAAGGCCGAATCGGTGCTGATACCTGCCAATTCATTTGTGCTGGGGCGCACCGTCGAGTACTTCAAGATACCTCGCGATGTGATTACGATCTGCCTCGGTAAATCCACCTATGCTCGCACCGGCGTGATCATCAACGTCACACCGTTTGAGCCGGAATGGGAAGGGTACGCGACTATCAGTCTGACCAACAGCGCACCGGTTCCGGTCCGTGTTTATGCCCATCAAGGTATTGGGCAACTCCTTTTTCTGGAGGCGGCTGAGGAATGTCTCAACTCCTACGGTGACAAATCCGGGAAGTACCAGGCCCAGAAGGAAATCACGATTTCAAAGTCGGATTAGAATGTTAATGATGTTACGATAGAACGCTTTACCTGTCCAAAACAGGAGATTACGATGAGCGAAGACAATGTTCAGACAATAAAGAAGGAAAACGTGTCGAACAAAACCCGCCAACGCAAGATGGTGACGATCGACGGCAACACCGCTGCCTCGTACGTCGCGCACGCCACTAACGAAGTTATTGCGATTTACCCTATCACGCCGTCGTCCGATATGGGTGAAAAGGCCGATGAGAAATCAGCCCGCGGTGAGAAGAATATCTGGGGAAGTATCCCCAGTGTGGTGGAGATGCAGTCTGAGGCGGGCGCCGCCGGGGCTGTGCATGGCGCCCTGACCACCGGCGCTCTCACCACCACTTTCACGGCCTCTCAAGGGCTGCTGTTGATGATTCCGAGTATGTTCAAGATTGCCGGTGAGTTGACGCCGACGGTGTTCCATGTCACTGCGCGCGCTGTGGCCACCCATGCGCTGTCGATTTTCGGTGATCATTCGGATGTCATGACGACCCGTTCCACCGGCTATGGTCTGATCGCTTCCGGCTCGGTTCAGGAAGTGATGGATATGGCGTTGATCGCTCAGGCGGCGGCGTTGGAATCCCGGGTGCCGTTTCTGCACTTCTTCGATGGTTTCAGAACATCGCATGAGGTGCAGAAGGTCGAACAGATTACTTTTGACGACATGCGCGATTTGTTGCCCCAGGAACTTATCACTCAGCATCGCCAACGCGCCCTGTCGTCGGATCGGCCTACCATCAAAGGTACCTCACAGAATCCGGATGTGTTCTTTGCGTCGCGTGAGACTATCAACAAGTACTATGATGCTGCTCCGGGCATTGTCCAGAAGCAGATGGACAAGTTCTCCTCGGTTGTGGGGCGGGACTATCACTTGTTCGATTACTTTGGTCACCCCGAGGCTGAACGCGTGATCATCATCATGGGCACCGGCGCCGAAGTGGTGCACGAGACGGTTGATGAACTCGTCGGGCGTGGTGAAAAAGTAGGCATCCTCAAAGTGCGGTTGTATCGGCCGTTCTCGGCTCAGGCATTTGTCGCGTCACTGCCGGCTACAATCTCGAAAATCGGTGTGCTCGATCGCACTAAGGAGCCGGGTGCAGTCGGTGAACCTATGTACATCGATGTCCAGGCCGCTCTGGATGAGGCTTTCGATAATAACTGGCCGCGTCCCGACAAGCGCCCGCTGGTAGTGGGTGGTCGCTATGGGCTTGGCTCCGGTGAGTTCAATCCGTCTATGGCCAAAGCAGTCTTCGACGAACTCAAGAAAGATGCTCCCAAGAACCATTTCACCACCGGCATCAACGACGATGTCACGATGACGTCGCTGCCGTTAGATGAGTCCTTCAGTCTTGAGGGCGAGAATTTCCGGGCGCTGTTTTACGGTTTGGGTGCTGACGGCACCGTGGGCGCCAACAAGAACTCGATCAAAATCATCGGCGAGAACACCGACAATTTCGCCCAGGGCTACTTCGTCTATGACTCCAAGAAGGCGGGGGCTATCACGGTTTCGCATGTGCGTTTCGGCAAAGAACTGATCCGCAAACCGTACCTGATCACCTCTTCACAGTTTGTCGCTTGTCACAACTTCTCGTTCCTTGAGAAGTACGACATGCTCTCGAAACTGATCGAGGGCGGTACTTTCCTGTTGAACGCACCATTCGGACCGGATGATATCTGGGATCAGATGCCGATGGAAGTGCAACAGCAGATCATTGATAAGAAGGCTCAGTTTTATGTGATCGACGCCATCGCGCTTGGCAAGGAGCTTGGTCTTGGGGCGCGGATCAACATGATCATGCAGACGGCCTTCTTCTTGATCTCCGACATTCTGCCCAAGGACGACGCGGTCAAAGCGATCAAAGACGCCATCCTCAAGACCTATGGCAAGAAGGGTGAGAAGGTCGTTAACATGAACTACTCCGCTGTTGACGGAGCGATGGGTGCGCTGCATAAAGTCGCCTATCCCGACAAGGTGACCAGCACGAAAAAGATGCCCCCGATCGTACCGGAATCTGCGCCGGAGTTTGTGCAGAATGTCACCGCCGAGATTATCGCGGGTCGCGGCGGACAACTGCCGGTCTCCGTTTTCCCCGTAGATGGCACCTATCCAACCGGCACGACCCAATACGAGAAACGTAACATCGCCGTCGAGATTCCAGTATGGGAAACTGAGGCGTGTATCCAATGCAACATCTGTTCGATCGTTTGCCCGCATGCAGCCATTCGTCCGAAACTGTTCGAGAAGAAACACCTCGACAACGCGCCGGCGGAGTTCAAGTCAATCGAGGCGATGAAACCGCACAAGGGGTTGTACTATGCGCTCCAGGTGGCGCCCGAAGACTGTACCGGGTGCGAGATGTGTGTCCACGCCTGTCCGGCTTACGTGAAGGACGAGAACAAGAAGAAGACCGACCGCAAGGCGATCAATATGGCGCCCCAGCCGCCGTTGCGCAAAGTCGAGGCAAAGAACTGGGACTTCTTTGTCAATCAACTGCCCGAAACCGATCCAGCGCTGTTCAAGATCGCGACCACCAAAGGTTCACAATTCGTCAAGCCGCTCTTTGAGTTCTCCGGCGCCTGCGCTGGATGCGGCGAGACACCTTACGTCAAACTGATGACGCAACTATTCGGTGATCGCGCCATTTGCGGCAACGCCACCGGTTGCAGTTCCATCTACGGCGGCAACCTCCCGACCACGCCGTACACGGTGCGCGCCGACGGGCGCGGCCCGGCCTGGTCGAACTCGCTGTTCGAGGACTGCGCCGAGTTTGCTATGGGGATGCGGCTCACCGCCGACCGTCTCAAAGAGTATGCTCTGGAACTGGTGAAGGAACTGGTTCCGGAGATGTACGACGACTTGTCGAAGGCCGACCAGTCGACGCAGGAAGGAATCGAGTCGCAACGCGGACGGGTCGCGGCGCTGATGGACAAGCTGAACGGTTTGCCCGCAAGTGATCGCGTCACGGCGCTCAAGAACGTAGCCAACTTCCTGGTCAACAAGTCGATCTGGGGCATTGGTGGCGACGGTTGGGCCTACGATATCGGTTTCGGCGGAGTTGACCACGTCATGGCCTCCGGCAAGAACGTCAACCTGTTGGTCCTTGATACCGAAGTTTACTCCAACACCGGCGGGCAGATGTCCAAGGCGACGCCGCGCGGTTCGACCGCGAAGTTTGCCGCCGCCGGCAAGCCGCTTCCCAAGAAAGATATGGGGTTGATGCTGATGGCGTATGGCAGCGTCTACGTGGCCCAGATTGCTATCGGCGCCAGTCATAACCAGACGGTCAAGGCGTTTGCTGAAGCCGAGGCATACGATGGTCCCTCGTGCATCCTTGCCTACAGTCACTGTATCGCTCATGGCATCAACATGGCGCTGGGCCTGGAGGCCGAGAATCGCGCAGTCAAGTCCGGTCACTGGTTGTTGTACCGCTACAATCCGGAACTGATTGCTCAGGGCAAGAACCCGTTGCAACTCGACTGCAAGAAGCCGTCGATTCCATTCGAGGAATACTCTTACGCCGAGAACCGCTTCCGCACGTTGAAGGCGCAGGATCCGGAACGGGCGAAGATGCTGCTCAAGCTTGGTCAGCAGGATGTCGACCGCCGCTGGAACCTGTACTCGCAAATGGCTGCGATGGACTGGTCGTCGGCGAAGGTTGAGTAGCGGTCCCTGCTACATTCCATAAACATGACAAGCGGGTCGCCATCAGGCGGCCCGCTTTTATATTGTGTGTCGTGGTGGGCGCCGCGGCGCACGGGGACGTACGCCGCGCACAAAAATGAGATTGCCGCGCTCCCTTCGGTCGCTCGCAATGACAAGAAAGAGAGCCTCCTCAAAACCTAATGGGCGGCGTATATCCACATGCGCCGCCATGAAATCCAATTTAGTCGGGTGCCTTGACAAAACGGCAGATGTGGACATCTGCCGTGCACAAACGAGATTGCCGCGTCGCTCCGGCAGGAGTGCCTTCGCTCCTCGCAATGACGGACTTCTAGTGGGCGCCACGGCGCACAAGAGAAGAGGCGATTCATCGCCTACTTGCGTGCCACGACGGCCAGTCGCTTGGCCTGATGGTCATACAGCGAGCCGTCGATGCCGCCATAAGCCTGAGCGGTTTTGAATCCGCAGTCCAGCAGCAGTGTTGTCAGTTCGGTGGCGGAGTATGGTCGGTGTGCGAAATGATGCTCCTGGCGTTGGTTGCCCTTCAGAGCGATCCAGCGGTTTTCCATCCAACTCCAGTCGCGAGTGACCTTGCGTTCCTCGAGAACCAGAGTGCCGTCCTCCATTTCGTGCCAGTCGCGTTCCTGGAATATGCGCGCTAAGATTTCCTTGCCCATCATCTCTATCAGCAACTGTCCGCCGGGTTTGAGCGATTCACAGAGGTTGCGTGCGGCCTTCTTGTCCTCAGCAGGGTCCTCGAAGTAGCCAAACGATGTGAACATGCTTAGCACAACTTCGAAACTCTCCGGGCGACAGAACTCCCTGATGTCGCCAAGCAGGAACTCGATTTCCAGACCCTCTGCTTCGGCTGCTTGACGTGCCGTATCGAGATAACTCCCGGTGCGATCTACTCCGGTCACTTTGTATCCGCGGCGGGTCAGTTCCAGAGAATGTCGCCCGACACCACAACACATGTCGAGAATCAACTTGCCCGGATGAAGTTCCAGCAATGATACCACGCGGTCGATCTCCTGAGGGGTTTTCGACAGGTGCTCCTCGGAGAACATCAGTGACTGAGTATCGCGCCAGAAATCGTCTTGTTCGTGCCAGGGCCGATCGTTCGTCATGACGTCTCCTCTGTTACACGTTCCTCATGGAACGATTGGGATCAATGTTATCGTAGTACAGTTCTATACCCAGGTCATCAATGAGTTGTTCAAATCCTTCGAATACGGTGGTGACTGAATCCTCCAAACGGCTCAGGTCCAGATAATCGCCTTCCACCATGATCGCGGTTAGTTCATCAAAACCACCCGGCTTCATAGGGAACTGAACGGCTTGTGTGACAAACCGGGAGAATGTCGTGTACGGAGTCTGGTTGAGGAACGACAGCACCACCAGCATGTGCATAAACATATCAAAGGCTACCAGGCCGATGTTCTCAAGGTTGTCATCCTCAATAGCGTTGAGCAATTTGGTCGTGCTCTCCTGCACTTCGTAGAAGCGCTCAGCGGCGTGCTTGAAACAGTCTTCTTTGACTCTCTTGGCTTGGTAGGAGCCGATATTGCGGACATACTCCTTGTTGATAATGGGTAGCAGGACGTCGGAACCGGAGAGATACCAATCTGCGTTCACATCGATCGTGCTCTGTAAGTACTTCTCGCGGGTAGTCCAAAGCAGTTCCACCAGCATGCCGTCGCGAATTTTGGCCATGCCGCTGACCGCCTCGCCTTTGGGCTTTTTTTTCAGGAAGGCGATCAGCTCCAGATCGGAATAAGGACCATCCTCGCCCCGGGCATAGGAACCCTGGGCCGCAAGTCCAAGCAGGTTGTCGCCGAACCTCTTCCTGACAAGGGGGATCATCTCCTCTACCACCCTCGTTCGATCCTCGTGTGTGTGTGCTCTTATACCTTTCATAACGTATCCCAACCCGCGATCCTTAGACTCAGTTTTGCTTAATCCCGGTCGCATGTATGACCCATGAAACCGGCGTAAATCGATGACAGTCAAGAGTCATGCCCAGATGACTAAACTCTGCGCGCAGTTCGTCGAGGCGTGAGAACGGTTCCTTGTCCAACCAATCGTATTTCTGCAAGGCTTCCTCCTCCGCCTGTGCGTCCTCGAATATCAGATCACCGATAGCGATTACGTCCCCGGGTTTGAGAACACGCGCCATTTCTCGCACGGCATCCGGTTTCGTTTCGTGCTCCACATGATGGAATGCATAAGTGCTGACCACGGCGTCGAAGGTATCGTCGGGGTATCCTGTCGACAAGAACGGCTGAGCCGACTGGATCAACTGGATACTGGTGTGTTGGTCGATTTTCTCGCGCGCTTTGACCAGCATTCCTGCCGAAGGATCCAGCCCGATCACATCCGCGCCACGTGCGACACAACGCAAGGCCAGGTTGGCCGTGCCGACACCGATGTCAAGAACCTGCATGCCCGGTTGTATTCGCGCTGCCTCTACGACCCCATCGAGGACTTCCTCATAGCGACCGAAACAGCCGTCGTCGGACGCGATGCTGTTGTCATAGTTCTCGGCCCATTTGTCAAACGAGCATTCAGGTGGGTCTACATGGTCACTCACAAACAGGAACCCTCCGGCTTAAGCAGCGAGGTCAGAAACGGCGGTCGGTGTCTGAACTGCTACACTTCCAACGTATCGCCCGGCTTTAGTATGACCACTTCCGAGCCGGTGACTTTAGCGGCGAAATCCTCCGGCTTGCTGTCGATAACCGGCCAGGTTCCATAGTGGAACGGAACTACTTTTCTCGCCTGTAGGAACTCCGCTGCTTTGACAGCGTCGTCGACACCCATAGTAAAATTGTCACCGATCGGCAGGAAAGCCAGGTCGATCTTGTGCAAATCACCGATCAGCTTCATGTCATAGAAAAGCCCGGTGTCTCCGGGATGATAGATAACCTTGCCGCCGATAGTCACCAGGAATCCGACCGGCGGACCGGTGTAGCGCGAGGCATCCTCGCCATAGCCTCCGCCGTGATGAGCGATAGTCAACTTGACGCTACCGAAGTCGAAGTCAAACCTTCCGCCGATGTGCATCGGATGGATGTTGCATCCCTCCCTGGCGCACAAATTGGCCAGCTCGAAATTGGCGATCACCGTCGCGCCGGTACGTTTGGCAATAGCGATACCGTCGCCGACATGGTCGCTGTGGCCGTGCGTGATCAGCACGTAGTTGACATCGATCTCGTCCGCCTTCACCGACGCCTGCGGGTTGTCGGTCAGAAACGGATCTATTATCAGCTTGTGCTCGCCTTCCGTGATCGTAACACAGGAATGGCCGAGAAATCTAACTTGGGGCATTGTTGGTTCCTCCGAATTGTACACCGTGTTGTATCTTCCGTTTCGTCAAGAAAACCCGCCCAGACTCATTTGTCAACAATTCGCTGCCTGTTGATTTCACTCTGCGATGATTGCCGCTGTGAGTCTTGGTGCAAAGGCGCTCCCCGCGTTTCGCGAGGCTACTCAATGCGTTCCCCTCCCGCTTCCTCAATGGTGGCCGGGCTGACCACGATCTTGCGCTCGGCGTCGCCCTGGGACACCAACACTTCGACCTGCGATTCTTTGCGGGCGGCGCTATAGCGAGCGGTAACCATCGCGGCTTTCTCAATGGTATCATCCCCGGCCTCGCCTATTAATAGGGTGATCGGCGAACCGACGTCGGCTGCTTCCAGGCAAACGAATTCCGGTCGCCAGTACGATTCGATCTTGCGGTTGTCACTCTCGTCCCGTCCGACAATGATCCTGGTCTGCTCGTCCAGACGAAAGTGTCGTCCCACCCGTAGCAGGTTCAGATCGTTAAAGTTGATACACTCCGAATGCGCCAGCAGGTCGCGCAGCCGACCCGAATAGGCGGCGTCGGTCAGCAAGCAGCCCGAAGCCGGCGAGGGGTAGTCATCAAGGCCGAATTCCTCGGCCAGTTGCATCTGTCTCTTGCGACTGCGGCCGCTGATGGCCTCCAACTGGTCACGGTCGACCATTCCGCTCAACTCCGGCTCAGTCGGCGGCAGCAGTTTGGCCGACAGCGGCCGGAGTAGTCTGCCCTTCAGGTTGGAATGTTTGATGGTGAGGTTCAGTTTGTCCTTCAGTTGTGACATCGGTCGTTGCCCCATCACTTCGCCGGTGACTACGAAGTCGGCCCCCGACATCTCCATGAATTCGCGGGCTTCATTGAGCATCAGTATCCGACAGTCGGTGCAGGGGTTCATGTTCTTGCCGTAACCGAAGCGCGGGTTGCGAACAATATCGACGAACTTCTGACCCAGGTGCATCAACTTGACGTTGAACCCGAACTTCTCAGCCGCCGGGTATGGATTGGAGCCACAGGAGGAACGGTCCCCAAGGTCGCATCCAAAGTGTGTCATGAAGGTGATGGCGGTCACCTTGATGTTCTGCTTCAACATCAACAATATGGCCAGAGCCGAGTCCAGCCCTCCGGAAAACAGGGCTATGGCGTGGCCGCGCTTTTCTTCAGTCGGACAATTCATTATCAAGCTTCCAGTTTGCTGTTTCAGGCAGCTTCGAACGGTGTCCATTCGTGAATGTATAACGGAAAACCGTCCCACCATGATTGGGACTAATATAGGAGTTTTGTTCCAGAGCGACAGTCCGTTTTGCTCTTGACTTGCCAGGCCGTACCCGGTAGACTGACGTTCAAGGGTATAGTAACTATGACCGTTTTGCAACTCGTCAACAACTGGTTCAAGAATTTCGCATACGAGACGCAGAACCTGTTCTTCTTCAGTCTCCGGCTGGTTGGGGCGTTTTTCTCGCGGCGCTGGTATGTAACCGAGACTATGGAGCAGATGTACCTGATCGGGGTTGGCTCGCTCTATCTGGTGGTGCTCACCGGTATCTTTGCGGGGCAGGGCTTCGCTTTTGCCTTCTCCGTGGAGTTGGCTGATTTCGGCGCCAAGAACTATCTCGGTCGGATCATGTCCATCGCGATCATACGGGAGTTGGGGCCGGTGCTGACCGGTTTGATGTTTGCCGCGCGCGTTGCGGCCGGCATCACCGCTGAGATCGGCGCCATGAAGTCCGCCCACCAGATCGACGCTATGGTGGCCTTCGGTATCGATCCGATCAAGAAAATCGCCGTTCCCCGCACGATTGCTCTGGTGATAATGTTGCCGATGCTGACTATTATCTGCGACGCCATCGCCCTCCTGGGCGCGTGGGTTATAGCGGTCTTCGTCGCCCACGTGACCTCCACCATGTACTGGTCGGCCGTCCGAGACCGGCTCATTTTCGGCAATCTTTTTATCGGTCTGATGAAGCCGGTGGTTTTCTCATTCGTCATCGCCTTCATTGCCTGCTACAAAGGCTTTGCCTCCAAAGGCGGAACCAAAGGGGTTGGCCAAGCCACGACGCAGTCGGTTGTGATGGCCTCGATTACCATTCTGATCGTCAACTTCTTCATTACGCGCGTTGTTTTCAGTTGGATTAAGGGATATCTATGATCGAACTGCGGCATGTTCATTTCGCTTACGACACCCAGCCGGTGCTGCGTGATGTGTCGTTCCTGGTCGACGATTCCGAGGCCGTGGTCATTATGGGACCATCCGGGTCCGGCAAGTCCACGATTTTGCGCTTAATCCTCGGCCTTGATTGCCCGCGAGAGGGGGAGATTCTGGTCGATCATAAGGACGTCGGCCGTCTGGGGCGCGGTCCGCTGCGCGAAATCCGCAAGAAGATCGGCATGGTATTTCAGGATGGGGCGTTATTTGATTCCCTCACCGTGGGGGAAAACGTTGGCTACTATCTGATCGAACACACTAAACTGAAGTGGGATGAGATCGAACGTCGGGCTCGAGCCATGCTCGGTTTTGTGGGTCTTGAGGCCGATGAAGTTATTGATAAGCTTCCCGACCAACTTTCCGGCGGGATGCGTCGGCGGGTGGCAATCGGTCGCGCGCTGTTATCAACCGAGCCGCAGATCATGCTGTACGACGAACCGACCACCGGGTTGGACCCCTACGCCACGCACAACATTATTAATCTGATCAACAAGCTGCACCGGGAGCGATCTATCTCGTCCATCGTGGTGACCCATCAGATAGCCGACGCTTTCGCCGTGGCCAAACGGTTCATCGTCATATACCGAGGGGAAGTGGCGTTTGATGGATCTCTGGAGGAGTTGCGTGAATGTCGAGATGAGAGGGTGGAGGATTTCCTGGCGCCGTTTCGGGCGTCGATGAAAGGTGTGTTTGAGAGGAAATTTGTTGATGGCGCCGCGCCGGAGTAGCATCTTGAACTGTTCGCGTGGCCGTCGGCCGGACCGAAAAACGAAATGAACACTAGAGGTTACGATAGATGAAACGCTCAACATCGACACGCTGGGGATCTCTGAAAGTGGGGGCGGTCTTGACCGCGGCTATCGCGGTAGCCCTGTGGGCGTCGCTCACAGGCGGCGGCACCTCGATCTTCGACCCCAAGGGCAATTTCGTATGCTACTTTCACAACGTCAACGGGTTGGTCAAAGGTTCGCCGGTCTGGATGTCGGGAGTTGAGATCGGTAACGTGCGCAGGGTCAGATTTGTCAATCTCGATTCACTTCGCCAGGTGGAAGTGACCTGTCGCGTCAAGAAGTCGGTTTGGAACATGCTCACCGGCGACGCTCGTGTCCAACTTGGATCCATCGGCTTTCTGGGGGACAAGTATGTCGAGATCGACCCGGGCGGCGCCAAGGGAGCACCAATTGAGGAAGGGACTGTCGTACTTACGCGCGACGCCGGCAGCGCGGAGGCTATGTTTCTTGAGGGGGAGCGGGCTCTATCGGAGGCGGGCGACATGGTGCACAACCTCGACGAAGTCCTGGCGCGAATGAATCGTGGCGAGGGTACATTGGGACGCATGGCCACCGATGAGGAACTGTACACCCAGATGACCAACCTGCTGGCCAACCTCACAAAGTTGACGGCATCTCTGCAGAAGGGTCAGGAACGCATCATAACGTCGATCGAGCAGACGTCGGAGGCCGTTACCGGTTTGGCTGATCGAGTCGACTCCAACAGCGGCACACTGGGGCGTCTCATGTCCGACCCGGCGCTGTATGACAATCTTGCGGCCACGTCGGCGCGGTTGGACAGCGTCATGTCGAAGATCAGCACGGCTGAGGGGACGCTTGGCTTGTTCGTTTCTGACACTTCTCTCTACACCGAGACGGTAAACCTCATGGTACGCATCAACAATCTTGTTACTGATATCGAGAAGAACCCCAAGAGGTATTTCAAGTTCTCGGTGTTTTAGGGGGGGATGTGGCTGCCTTACCACGCTGAGTCTGAAGACTCAGGGGGCACAATATACTGCCCCACTCGCTGAGTTTGAGGACTCACCGGGCGCAACGATTATACTTCAGTCAGTAACTTGAACTCCCCCAGCGTTGTGGTGGACGAGTCTTCAGACTCGGCCACGTTCTCCTCTGGAAGCAGCAAAGCAGAAGCGGTAGTCACCTGCCACCTCCGCCAAACCACGCTTCACTGGGTTATTCAAAATGTAGTTGAGTTTTATGAAGTACTGTTTCTCCGAAGCTATCGTTACCTCATCGAAGCCAACCTGCCAGAACTTAAAACCGTCGCTCCCCTGCAAGCTGGTATCGTCGATTTCGACTTTGCCGTAGAAGTCTGATTTGTAGACGTGGGAGAAGTACTTCTTAATGTCTCTCACGATTGCTCCGATGGTTTTTTCTACATGCCTTTCTACTAACAGATGTACATGCTCAGGCATGATCACATAGGCGTGCAGCCGATAGGCGGCCTTCTTATCATAGAACTCTAAGACACCGCCTAGCCTCAATGCAACAGATTCAATTGAGAACACAGGTACAAAATCCTTGACGGTAAAGGTCACGAAGTGAAGCGTGTTGTCGGTATAGATGCGTCGACGTTTTGGCATATTGTTATCCTACCGGACCCGCTGAGTCTGAAGACTCAGCGGGCACAACGCCTATGACTTTTGTTTCAACAGCAACTTCTCAGCGTTGTGGTGGACGAGTCTTCAGACTCGGCCACGGTTCGCATCCTCATGCCCACGGTTCTTGTGTGTTACCCCACCACCTTCAGTCGCGCGTATTTGGCCATGATGTTCTTAATACCGATGCCGGTAAACATGATCTCCAGCCGCAATGATTCTCCATAGCCTTCAGCGCGGATGATCTTACCCCGCCCGAAAGTCGGGTGCTGCACGATGCGACCGGGACGCAAACCCTCGTTGTCGTTGTCCCATTCATAATGAACGCCCGCCGGGGCCGGCTGACCGGTAGAGGAAGTACCGAACAGTGATTGAGACTGTGCCGCCGGACGACGAACAGGCTGTCGTTGTCGCAGATCAATGACATCCACGAGTTCAGGAGGTATCTCTTTCAGGAAGCGTGACGGAATAGACATTGTCTGACCAAAGCGAAAACGGCTGCTGGCGGTGGAAAGGTAAAGCCGCTTGCGAGTACGGGTAGTGCCGACGTAGAACAGGCGACGCTCTTCCTCCAGTTCCATCGGGTCGTCGATGGCGCGTTGCAAAGGGAAGAGTCCTTCTTCGAGTCCGACGAGATACACGGTGTCGTATTCGAGCCCCTTGGCCGCGTGCAGGGTCATCAGTGTCACCTTGTCTTCAGTTTCTTTGTATTCATCGAGATCGGTGTAAAGCGAAATAGTCGCAAGGTATTCGGTCAGTCCGGCGCCGCCGTTGGCTCGGGCAAAAGCCGCAGCACCCTCGATGAACGCCTCGATATTCTCCACGCGGGCCTGCCCGACCGTCTTGTCTTCCTCGAGCAATTCCGGAATCAGGTTCAGGTCATCGACTAACTCCTGAGTCAGAAAGTCAACCGGCGCCTCCTGAAACTTCCGACGGTGCTTCTCGATCAGATCAACGAACGGCTTGAGGCGTTTTCCCACCGCCGACAACTCTGCGAAGGTATGCGCATCCGTGGCGACCTGGAAGTAGGGCCTGTTTTCTCGCCGGGCCAACTCAGCGATAACGCCGATAGACTTCGCGCCGATCCCCCGCTTCGGATAGTTGACGATGCGTTGGAAGGAGACATCGTCGTAGGGGTTGGCGATCAGTTTCAGGTAAGCTATGAGGTCCTTGATTTCCTTCCGCTGATAGAAGGCGATGCCACCCACGATTTGATAGGGCAGGCTCCGTCGGCGCAGTTGTTCCTCGAACGGACGGGACTGAGCGTTGGTGCGGTAGAGCACCGCCATCTCGCCCAGCGGCGTTTGCGTTCGGCCCTGCTCGATAGAATCGACGACAGCGACCGCTTCAGTCTCGGCGTTGTCGACATGCCACAGCTTCAGCTTCTCACCGACCTGGCCGGTAGTGCGGAGGGTTTTACCTTTGCGCGCTTCGTTGTGAGCGATCACGGCCGAGGCGGCTTCGAGTATGTTCCGGGTCGATCGGTAGTTTTGTTCCAGCTTGATGATCCGGGCGCCGGGATAGTCTTTCTCGAAATCCAGAATGTTGCGAATATCGGCGCCGCGCCAACCGTAGATGGATTGGTCTTCATCACCCACGACACAGATATTGTTGTGGGCATCGACAATGTGCCTGAGCATCAGGTACTGCACGTGATTGGTGTCCTGGTATTCATCGACCATGACATACCTGAAGCGCCGGCGGTAGCGCTCGCCGACCGTCTGGTTGTCTTTCAGCAGCAGCACCGTATTGAAAAGGAGGTCGTCGAAGTCCATGCCGTTGCATTCTCGGAGGCGTTGCTGATAGAGGAGATAAATCTTAGCCGTAGCTTCTTCAAAGTAGCCGGAGGCCGACGCAGCGAACGAGTCGGCTGAGATGAGTTTGTTCTTGGCATTGGAGATTTTCCTCAGTTGCGCTTTGGGTGCAAACTGGCTGGTGTTCATGCTGAGTTCGGTGATGCAGTTCTTGACCAAGCTGGCGGAGTCGATGCTGTCGAAGATCGTGAACGAGTCCTGATATCCGAGTTCGCTCGCCTCGCGGCGCAACAGTCGGGCACAGAAGGAGTGAAAGGTTGAGACGTTCAGTTGTTCGATAGAGCCACCGAGGAGCGACGCCACCCTATCCTGCATCTCACCAGCCGCCTTGTTGGTGAAGGTGACGGCCAGAATCTGGTACGGCTCGGCCAGTTGTTGACGAAGAAGGTTAGCCAGTCGTCGCGTCAATACTCGTGTCTTACCGGAGCCGGCTCCGGCAATGACCAGCAGCGGCCCCTCGGTGGTGGCGACGGCTTCGCGCTGCGCTTCGTTGAGATCGTCCAGCAATCGGTTCATCACAATGGGCTTGAATATACACGCGTTCGGGCATTTGGCAACGACATAGCTGGAAGTTTCCGCCTGAAACGAAAAAACCCCCGGCCAAACGGCCGGAGGTTTCTCTAAACCCTGGGGCGTACGCAAGTATTATTCGTACACGGACACTTGTTTGCGATCTTTACCGACCCGTTCAAACTTTACGACGCCGGTTACTTTGGCAAACAGGGTACAATCTTTGCCTATCCCGACATTGTAGCCGGGCTTGATCCTGGTGCCGCACTGACGCACGATAATCGATCCGGCCGGGATTGCCTGGCCGCCGTATACTTTGGTTCCCCGTCGCTGACCGTTGGAGTCGCGGCCGTTCTTGGAAGAACCGACACCTTTCTTATGAGCCATTCTAACCTCTATCTACTGAGCGTTCTTTTCTCAATACCTCTAGTAGTCTATCGCCAGATTTTCCAGCTACTACAGCCATGTATAATAACAATTCGGCGACCAAAGGCAAGCGAAATCTGGGTAGTGGGTCAGCTTCGATTTGTAAGCAACGATTAACGGCTTTTTGGCTCTTTGACAACTGAATCTAGTGATGTGGAGTAGGTTACTCTATGCGTATAATATAGACGCAAACCCCACTCAGCCAAGGACTGAAGCGTGAGGTTTTTAGCCACCTGTGGAGATGGATACACAATACTGATTCTGCTATGTGGCCAAAATTCTAGTGGGCCCGCGTATAGGCGACTATTGCGGGTTCTCTTTTTCCCCCCTATTCTTTCTCCTCTGGCAACTTCGCAATATCTCCGAATATGCGTGAGCCGTCAGGCTCTATCAAGCACAAAATACAAAAAAGTATTGACAGAAATGCGATTATTTTGTATGTAATGTACGATAAGTATACGTACAAGTATATAGAGGTAATTATATAATGATATTCAGAACTCCAGAGCTTGAGGGCATAGAGATACAGGCCGTCGAGCAGATAAACAAGATCAGGAAGAACCTCTACCATGGCCTGCAAACGTCCAAGCGGTGGACTGGTTTCCTTCGACGAAATATGTTAGCGAAGGCAATACAAGGATCGAATACAATAGAAGGTTACAACGTTTCGTTCGAGGAGGCCGTTGCGGTTGTGGAGGGTGAGAAGCCAGATATAGCCGAGCAAACCCGCCGGGCCCTTGAGGGCTACAGGGCTGCGCTTTCTTATGTGCTGCGTTTGGCAGATGATTCTCATGTAACTTTCAATGAAGAGCTAATTCGAAGTCTACACTATATGATGATGTCCTATAACCTCACGAAACGTCCGGGGCAATGGCGCCCCGGTCCCGTCTATGTGAGAAGAGAACCATCAGGGGAAAGAGTATATGAGGGTCCCGACGCTGAAGAAGTACCGCAACTGATGCGTGAGCTCGTCGAGGGCATCAGGGAAGGGGGCGACTCCGTACCATCAATTGTTAGAGCCGCCTTGGCTCATCTGAATCTGGTTATGATCCATCCGTTTTCCGACGGCAATGGACGTATGGGGCGCTGTATTCAAACGCTCATTCTATCGTGGGATGGTGTGCTCGAACAACCATTCTCAAGCATTGAAGAGTATCTTGGCTCACGGGGGAATACAGAAGCTTACTATTCGATTCTGGGTGAAGTGGGGCAAGGGAAATGGCACCCCGAGAGAGATGCTCGCCCTTGGGTACGATTCTGCCTAAAGGCCCACCTTCAACAAGCCAACACTCTTGAACGACGATTCAAAGAAATCGCCCGTCTTTGGAGTGACTTAGAGGCCGAAATCAACAGAAAAGGGCTTCCCGAGAGAGTAATAGCCGCCTTGTATGAGGCCGCCATTGGGTTTAGGGTGAAAAGTGAACGTTATCGCACCCAGGCTGAGATTTCGAGCCAAGTTGCGGCGCGCGACCTTCGTATGCTTGTGAACAAGGGGCTTTTGTCACCCAGAGGCGAAAAGAGAGGACGGATATACGTTGCTTCCCCCGATCTATTCGCTATTCGAGAGGGTGCGCGAGAACCAAGAGCAAGAACGGAAGATGTTTTCATCCAACAGCTAAAACTATTTGACGACTAAGTTTCTTATTCTCTTCTCCACTTGGCAAGCGCAGCCTTGCGGACCGCCTCGCTCCAATGCTTCTTGGTCAACTTCTTGGGGCTCAATTCGTTGTCCATCTCTCGGTTCCATCGCCGGAGTAGTTGACTGCGCAACCAAGCAAAAACGGCCGGGCTGATGGCCCGACCGTTTGCAGAATAAGCTATCGAATCACTCTCGTTCAACTCTGGTGGTTGCTGATCTCCGTCGGCTGATCCTTGTCCTTGGCTGCGCTCTTGTCAAAAACAAAAGTGAGTTCATTCTCAGCGGCGCCGACAATCAACTCGCAGTCGCCGGCGTACTGGCCGCGCAGAATTTCTTCGGCCATCGGGTCCTCCAGGTATTTCTGCAGAGCACGCTTCAGCGGGCGAGCGCCGTAGGCCGGCTCGAAACCCTTGTCGGCCAGAAAATCACAGGCCTGTGGAGTCAACTGGAAACTGATGCCTTTCTCGGCCATCCGTTTGGCGATATCGGCCACCAGGATATGGATGATTGTTTTTATGTGCTCACGATCCAGGGCGTGGAAGATCAGCGTCTCATCGATTCGGTTGAGCAGCTCCGGATTGAACATTTTCTTGAGTTCGTCTTTGATTTTCTTCCCCATATTCTCATGCGAGAGGTCGACCTGCTGAGCATCAAAGCCTACCGTCTTGTCGTCACGAAGCTGTCGTGTGCCGACATTCGAGGTCATAATGACGATGGTGTTTTTGAAGTCGACCTTGCGCCCGAACGAATCAGTCAAGGTTCCATCATCAAACAACTGTAGGAGAATATTGAAGACATCAGGATGGGCCTTCTCAATCTCATCCAGAAGCACCACAGAGTATGGTTTGCGACGAACTTTCTCGGTCAACTGGCCGCCTTCCTCATAACCGACGTAGCCGGGGGGAGCGCCGATCAGACGCGACACGGCGAACTTCTCCATGTATTCCGACATGTCGATTCGAATCAGCGAATCGACGTCGTCAAACAGGAACTGAGACAACTGCCGCGCCAACTCGGTCTTGCCGACACCGGTGGGGCCAAGGAACATAAAGGCGCCGATGGGTCGCCGAGGGTCAGCCAGTCCGGCTCGCGCCCGACGTATAGCTTTGGCGATGGTCGCGATAGCCTCCTCCTGCCCGATAATCGTCTTTCCCAGTTCCTCTTCCATCCGGAGCAGCCGTTTCGATTCGCTTTCTTCCAGGCGGAAAAGTGGGATGCCGGTCATTCTGGCCAGCACCGTCGCCACTTCGTCGGCCGAGAGAGTTATCTTCTGCTCCTCGCGCGCATCTTCCCAGTCCTTCTGCAACTGAGCCAGTTTGTCCTTTTTGGCCTTGATTTCGTCACGCAACTGGGCGGCGGTTTCAAAGGCCTGGTTCTTGACCGACTGTTCCTTCTTCTGTTGCAGGGCAACGACTTCATTCTCGATTTCGGCGAACTCGGTCGGTCGCGTGTAACTGGCCAGATGAGCGCGAGACCCGGCTTCGTCGATCAGGTCGATCGCCTTATCCGGTTGAAACTTCCCGGAGACATAACGATTGGACAGCTTGACGGCAGCATCAATAGCCTCGTCGGAAATCTTCAACTGGTGATGTTCTTCGTACTTCTCGCGAAGACCGGCCAGAATCTTGATCGTGTCTTCCTCAGACGGCGGTTCGACCATCACAGTCTGAAAGCGTCGTTCGAGAGCTCCATCCTTTTCGATATACTTGCGGTACTCGTTCAGAGTAGTGGCGCCGATGCAGCGCAGTTCACCGCGTGACAACGAAGGTTTGAAGATATTCGACGCATCCAGCGAGCCTTCCGCGCCGCCGGCGCCCACGATAGTGTGCAACTCGTCGATAAAGATGATCACATCGGCGGCGTTGATGATTTCGGTCATGACCGCCTTGAGACGCTCTTCAAACTGACCGCGGTATTTGGTGCCGGCCACCAGCGAGGCCATGTCCAGAGTGACCACCCGTTTGTTCTCCAGTGTCTGGGGTACCCGATTCTCCACAATGCGCTGGGCAAGGCCCTCAACGATAGCCGTCTTGCCGACACCCGGTTCGCCGATCAAAACCGGGTTGTTCTTCTTGCGGCGTGAGAGCACCTGAGTGACTCTTTCAATTTCCTCGGTACGGCCGATGATCGGATCCAGTTTGCCGCGTCGAGCCAGTTCAGTAAGATCCCTTCCGAAATGATCGAGGGCCGGGGTCTTTGATTTCTTGCGCTTTTTCTTGAACGAGGACGGCTTACCGTTCTGGACGTTTTTCAGTTCTTCGTAGGCTTCCTTGTAATCGATCTCATAAGTGGACAACACCTGTGCGGCCACGCCTTCCTCATCCTTGAGCAATGCCAGCAGAATGTGCTCGGTGTCGATGTCCTTGGACTTCAAGGCGCGCGCTTCCTGACCGGAGACTTCCAGCGTTTTCTTCGCCCGCGCGGTCAACGGGAGTTGTCCCATGGTCATCGTGCCACCGGCCGGTTGGACCACTTCCTCAATAGAGGCTTTCAGGTCTGTCAGGTCCAGTCCGAGGTTGGCGATGACTTCGACCGCTGTTCCTTCGCCCAGGCGAATCAGTCCCAGCAAGAGATGCTCGGTTCCTATATAGTCATGCCGCAGGCGGGCCGCTTCGTCGCGGGCGAATTCTATCGCCTTACGAGCCCGTTCGGTGAACATCTCATTCATATCCTGTAATCCTTCCTCTATATGCTAAACAAGAGCCTTCTTCTTACTTAAACGGCAACAACGCAGCAAAACCAATCAGTCTTCCACCTGGCGCAGTTTTTCCCGCACCATCTGCGCCCTCACAAAGTCACGACGATTCGAATCCATCTCGTGTCCATAAAACTTCTGTAGATGCGACGGTTGAGACAAAAGCAGAATATCGTTAATGAGGGCAACGTCAAGAAAATCGATTATCTTCATGGCATGACCCAGTCGCACCGCCGACAGGAGGTTCATGACTTCCTCGGAGGTAAGAACGCGGGCGTGCTTGAGGATTCCGTAGGCGCGCCAGATTTTGTCTTCGATCATGTCGGCTGCTTCGTCGATCAACCGCTGACGGGCGGAGGCTTCGCTCTCAATGATCTCTTCGGCCACGCGGGTAATCTGACGCAAGGTTTCTTTCTCGGTAACGCCCAGCGTTGTCTGATTGGACAACTGGAAGAGATTGCCCAGAACGTCGCTGCCCTCGCCGTAAAACCCTCGCACGACCAGGCCGCTGTGGGTGATGTGTGAGATCACTTTGTCGATCTCGCGTGTCAGCACCAGGCCGGGCAGATGAATCAGCACTGAGGCGCGCATCCCGGTGCCGGCGTTGGTCGGACAGGCAGTCAGAAATCCGAAATCGGGATCATAGGCGTACTCAAGATGCGCTGAGATTTCGGCGTCATACCGGGTGGCCAGCTCGTACGCACCCTCTGGGTCAAGACCGGGAGCCAAAGCTTGAATACGGAGATGATCCTCCTCGTTGATCATTATTGACAATCGCTCCCGAGGATCGATATAGAGCGCCTTGGAGTTTTCACCATTGAGAAACCCGGGTGAGATCAGATGTCGCTCCACCAGGAAATCCTGGTCGAGGCGGCTCAGATCCGTGGCCTTGTAATACAGTCCCTCGGCCAGTAGTTTGGAACGAGCTCGCGTCGAGTCAAAGTAGCCCACAATACGCTCACGGGTGGCGGCATCGGCCGACGCCGGAAAGAGACATCCGGCGACGTTGCGAGCCAAACGCACTCGGCTGGAAAGAACCACCAGCGCTTCCTTCCCTTCTCCTGACAACCATGCGGCCGGCGATTTTGCCATCTCTTCAAACATCGTATCCACTCTCTATCCTCTCCTTAGCTTTCAACTGAAAAGGAGTTGCGCATCGTCTTAAGCTTGTCGCGAATCTCGGCGGCGCGTTCAAAGTCTTCCGCCTCGATCGCTTTTTTCAATTCCGTCTCAAGGCGCTCTTCCTCTATGACGGGAATAGTGCTATCGTTGTCCGTAACAGGTGATTCGCCAACCGGCGCCCGACCGCGGTGCAGGGATGCGCCGTGGATTTTTCGCATGACTATTTCAAGTCTCGCACGGAAGGCCTGGTAGCACTCGCCACACCCAAAGCGACCATGACGTGCGAATTCCTCAAACTTCAGACCGCAGCCCGGGCACGACAACGAATCTTCAGATCTGGCGGCACTTGCCTGCGGCAAGCTTTCGGCCAGTCCGGAGAGGATTTCCGCCAGCGGAAACGGCGCATTCTCCAGGGGAGAATGGAACCCTCTGGCGGCGGCGCACTCTTTGCACAGCGACAGCGTTGTTTTTTCGTTGTTCACTATTTGTGTGATCTGAACGTGTGCTTCGCGTTTGCGGCAATCCTGACATAGCATAGCTTAGTTACCTGCGCGTTATATGGTCGAATACCTTGCCATCGACGATTTGTGTCTCACTGTCGCATCGTTCGGCCAGTTCCCGGTTATGGGTGGCGATCAGAAACGTGGTGTCATTATCGGCGTTGAGTTGAAAGAGCAGATCGTGGAGCCGTCGGCCGGTGGATGTATCGAGATTCCCCGAGGGTTCATCGGCCAGAACAATCGGGGGGTCATTAGCCAGGGCCCGCGCAACCGCCACACGTTGCTGTTCACCGCCCGACATCTGTTTCGGACGATGGCTTGTCCTATCTCTTAAACCTACCATCTCCAACAGATGTTCCGCCTTGTCGGCGGCCTCGCTCTTCTTTTTCCCCGCCACCAACAGCGGTATCATCACATTCTCAAGGGCCGTAAAGTCGTTCATCAGGTAGTGAAACTGAAAAACGAAACCGATCGTCTCATTGCGAAATGCGGCCAACTGAGTCTCACTCTTGTTACCAAGTGGTACCCCGGCTACAGTCACTGTTCCCTCGGTTGGTCGATCCAATCCGCCCATAATGTGCAACAACGTCGACTTGCCAACACCGGAGGCGCCGGTCAAAGCCGCCGTCTTCCCGCGCTGAACTCCCAGCGAAAGCCCCTTGAGAACCGGGAGGACACTGTTGGCCGTTTTGAACTGCCGATGTATATTCGTGGCCGACAAAATAAACTCGTTTTTGTCCATCTTTAAGCGTCTGCCGTCCTATGTGTTAACCCATCGTGGGTATACTACTGTTTTCGCCACTTTTGGCCAAAGGTTTAGTCAAGCACAACAAAACCATCGACTTATTGCCTCACGATCTCGATTACCGACATGCGCGCCGCCTGCGTCGCCGGATACAACGCGGCCAGGTAACAAATGACTACTGCGGCACTACCGGCGGCGACAAAATCGACCAGTCGCGTTTCGATCGGCAGGTAGCTGATGAAATAGATATCCGGCGGCAACGACACGATCTGATAACTGTTCTGCACCCACGCGGCCAGCAAGGCCAACCCCCATCCGACCAGCACACCTATGACAGCGATCGTCAGTCCATTGAATACGAATATCTTGCGCACCGACGAGGGCGTCAGGCCGACTGTCTTGAGAATCCCAATGTCGGATCGTTTCTCCATGGTCAACATCACCAGGGTGGAGACAATCGAAAACGCTGCAACTACCACGATCAAGATGAATCCCAGGAAAAGAATCTTCTTCTCGATGGCAATCCAGGAGAACAGATTCTTGTGGAGAATGTTCCACGGCACTACGTCGTAGCGATAGCCGAGTAGAGAGTCGATCATCGGCGCCATGTGTTCGGCCTCATAGATGTCCACCAGCTTGAGATGCGCCGCGGTGACGGCATCACCCGTCTTGAACAGTTTCTGCGCGTCGACAAGCGCGATATAGGCCATTTGGGCATCGAATTCATACATGCCCGTCTCTATTATCCCGGAGATGTGGAACTTGGCTACCCGCGGACGGGTCCGTTTCTGCAAATCCTCGCCGCGAATCGAATAGAGCACCACCGGTTCACCGAGGAAGACACCTAATCGTTCAGCGAGGTTGCTGCCGATGATCATGCCGGGAATGGTGTCATCGTCAAGCACTATCGGTTCAAACGAACATTCGCCGACTTTCAGATCGTTGGCGAGATTGGAAGTGCGCTTCTCCGCTTCCAGTTCGACGCCACGCAGTATGATGCCGTCGCCCGCCGATGCCGACGAGATGGCAGCTTTGTAATAAATGAACGGCGATGCCGCGACCACTCCGTCGATTGACTCCAACTTCTCTATCAGTTGGCGATAGTCTTCGATGAACTCGCCGTGGAAGGGGAAGATCGTCACATGTGAAGTGGTGCCGAGTAAACGCGAACGAATCTCAGCCTCGAAGCCGTTGTGCAGTGACATTACAAAGCAGACGACCGCTACACCCAGTGACACGCCCACCATCGTTATCCAGGTGGAGACGGACAAGAAGGCACGCCCGGACCTGAGGTATCGTCCTGCTATGAATGTTTCGTAGCTCATCCGATCTATCATTCCTCGATCTAACAGGGCTACGGCTGCCCTGGTTCCAAGTCACCAACGGACGCAAGATAGCGTGCGTATGAACCCAAAGGCAACAACTTTGGCAGAACGATCACGACCACCGGATGCGACTGGATTGGAAACCGGTCAAAAGAGGACGAGTATAGTGATGTCAAAGCTTGACGCCCCGGTGGCGCTGACTATCTTGTCGTCAACGCAATTCGAGATAGAATACTGGAAAGGAGTTCTCCAATGTGGCAGATCGACCAACAGAAAGTGATTGTAAGCGGAACTGAGAAGCGATCCGTAAGGATTCGTATCGGTACCCTGGCATGGGATTCCGCCGACGAACGGAGCCGGCAGACGGCTCAACGCATCCTTGGAGGTCTTACTATTCAGCATGGCCGACTTGGTGCGATCCAGACTGACTTGCAGTTCAATGTCACGCAGCATCGGTGGATGTTAAACACGGGCGAGGGTCATCAGTTTGAGACCACGACCTACGATCGTGCCGACGCCGATGAAATGGATTTTACTAACTGGCGATAGCGCCCAACATCCCTAAGAGCCTGTTGAAAAAGTGATGATCCCGTCATTGCGAGGCCATGAATGGCTTCTTCCGCTGCGCGGCAATCTCCAATTGTTATGGGTCAGCCACTTAGAGATTGCCACGGTCGCCTGCAGCGACCTCGCAATGACGATTGCGGCGTTTTTCAACAGCCTGCTAAGCAATTGCAGGTCAGGAGCCCTGCGCCGAAGGTCCGCCGTTGGCGGGCTCCTGATTTTTGTGATGTCAGGTCCGCAGGGGTTCCAACCTACTGGTGATATCAGGTCCAAAAGGGACGTGGCTTATAACGGTGCGCAGCAAATGTGGCGAGGCTGTCCAATTAGGGTGCCACACCAAGGTGGTGGAAAACACTGTTCATAAGTGCATCACCTAACCCCGCGTAGGGTGGGGGCTTGTCTCCCACCAACAGACCGGCGGACACAAGGCCCGCCGCTACGCGATAGAACAAGCGGCTTTTGAGACAGCCTCTGGACATCTGCCGCGCACAAACACATGGATACTAACATACGATGAGCGCAAAGAAGTTTCAGAACGCGATTGCACCGACAAGACAGGAAGACTACCCCGAATGGTACCAACAGGTCATCAAGGCTGCGGACATGGCCGAGATGTCCAGCGTGCGCGGATGCATGGTTATCAAGCCATGGGGTTACGGCATCTGGGAGAAAATTCAGCGCGGGATGGACGACCTGATCAAAGAAACCGGCCACGAGAACGCATACTTTCCGCTGTTCATTCCGCTGAGCTTCATGGAACTTGAGGCGGGACACGTCGAGGGTTTCGCCAAGGAATGCGCCATTGTTACTCATCACCGACTGATCGAAAAAGACGGACACCTGGTGCCGACGGGGGAGTTAGAGGAGCCGTTGATCGTGCGACCGACCTCCGAGACGATCATCGGGCGATCTTTCGCCAAGTGGATCCAGTCTTACCGCGACTTGCCGCTCTTGATTAATCAGTGGGCCAATGTTGTCCGTTGGGAGATGCGGCCGAGGATATTCCTGCGCACCACGGAATTCTTGTGGCAGGAGGGCCACACCGCGCATTCGACTGAAAAAGAGGCGATGGAAGAGACGTTGATGATTCTCGACAAGGTCTATCGTACCTTTGTCGAGGAGACGCTGGCTATCCCGGTGATTGTAGGCGAGAAGACACCAGCCGAGCGGTTCCCCGGCGCGGTGAATACTTACTGTCTCGAGGCGATGATGCAGGACCGCAAGGCGCTTCAGGCCGGTACCTCGCACTATCTGGGCCAGAATTTCTCGCGCGCCTTTGAGATTCAGTTTTCCAATCAGGCCGGTGAGCAGGAACTGGCCTACACCACCTCGTGGGGTGTCTCCAGTCGACTGGTCGGCGCCTTGGTCATGGTGCACTCGGACGATGACGGTTTGCGGCTGCCGCCCAAGATAGCGCCGAAGCAGGTGGTGATCATTCCGATGCTTAACAAGCCGGGCGAGGAAGAGGCCATTATGGCCTACTCCAACGCCGTCGCTGACGATATCCGCAAACAAAGTTGGGCCGGCGCGCCGGTGTCGGTGTTGGTTGATAAGCGCGACATGCGTCCGATCGACAAGAAGTGGCAGTGGGTCAAGCGCGGTGCGCCGATCAGGCTGGAGATTGGTGCTCGCGACATGGAAGCCAACGCTGTCTTCATGGGTCGCCGCGACCGCAGTCTCAAGGCGGCCGAATCGGTCAGCCGTGATCAAGTCGCCGACCTCGTGGTTTCATCCTTGACGGAGATTCAGAACAACTACTTTGCCCTGGCTAAGATGCTTCTGGACGAACACACTCACAGCGACATCGATAGTCTTGCTGCCTTTGAGAAGTTCTTCACGCCTGAGAACTCGGAGAAGCCGGAGATCCATGGCGGCTTCGTGCGGACCAAATACTGTGGCAATCCCGAGTGCGAAGAGAAAGCTGCGGCGCTGAAAGTAACTATCCGCTGCCTGCCCATCGACCAGAGCGGCAGTGAGGGCAAGTGTGTCATCTGCGGCGGTTCGGCCAAAACCGACGCTGTCTGGGCCAAGGCGTATTAGCGATGCGGCGCTCTTAAGGTAGGTCGAAACCGAGCCTGTCCTGAGCGTAGCCGAAGGGCGGTTTCGACGCGAAGTCAGGCGCACAGGGTTCCTGACCAACGCCAAAAAAAAGGCGAGCCGGTTGGCTCGCCTCTTCAAGTTAGTGGGCGTGCTGACAGTTTAGATGTGCCGCTCACCCCACGTGCGTTGGTTCGCGAGTGTCGATCTGGTCGGAGGTGGGAAGTGGACCGGACGTGCCGCCGCTGAAAGCCATCACGCCAATGGCTACGAAATTCAAGAATGGTATCAGCACCAGGACGCCCCAGATCGGTGAGTGTCCGGCCGCCTTGGCCGTTTCGATCCAGAGGATGGCGAAAATCACAATGTTGACCAGCGGTACCAGGCCCAACAGGAACCACCACCATTCTTTGCCCGCCATCTTGATGAGCAGGAAAGTATTCATGATCGGGATCCATGACCACCACGCCTGATCGGCGCAGCCGACCTTTTGAGCGATCTTATACTGGGTGTAGGCAAAGTAGCAGTAGATGGCCAGGATAGCCAACCAGGCGACTGCACCCATTCCACCGCCGTCATAGCCGGGTTCGTACATAACGTCCTCCTGTGTCAAAATAACACGGTTGAGACTGTAGGGGTTTTCTTCGATCTGCTATCTAATTCTATGTCGACCGATCAGGACATTTTCTTTACTATTACATGAGCGCCTAAGGTTCTGGTGGGTAAGAGCTTATGTGCGTCGGATTCGGTTGACTGGTTTGTGGCCGAGAGCGAAGGGGAGTGTTGACAAAGTCCCTTTGGTTGTCATTGCAAGCGACCGCAGACACTCGTGTCGTTGGGAGCGCGGTAATCTCACTTCCCCGTGCCGTCAGGTGACTCAGCCTGACGGCTCTTGCGTACAATCGAACGGTGTCGGGCAGAGACACCCGACACCACGAACTGTCCGAGATTGCCGCGTTGTCCGCCGCCGCGGACTCCTCGCAATGGGCATAATAGCCAAATTATGTTGGTTTTTTTGTTTGAAGTTATTGGTATTGATACTATTGCGTCAAAAGGTGTTGAAGGGGTTTAGTGATGGGTAAAAAA